>NZ_JBCGUH010000004.1:405889-483533 GCF_039822605.1 Paenibacillus wenxiniae | reverse complement strand
TTTTAGTGCTTTTAGTGCTTTTAGTGCTTTTAGTGCTTTTAGTGCTTTTAGTGCTTTTAGTGCTTTTAGTGCTTTTAACTGATGTTGCTACACGCTCAGAACGGAGGGAAGGAAATAAGGGGAAAGGACGACTTACAGTGTTAGCGATCTTCTAACACGTGGTTCAATGAAAAAGGATTTTTGCGATAGCAAAATATCGTACTGCCTCCGAACACGGGAATCTACATTTGTCTCCTAATCCGTAGATTCCTGTGCGAGACCGGAGTCCGTCCCCTTATTCCTTCCCGGAATGGTTGCTGAACAAAGAATCAAACAGCACCTCAATCACACTAGCGAATTTAAATAAAAGAATTTAAGCAAAGCAAAGTACCTCATCCGCCGCATCTATGCTTAATTCCCAAACACCCTCACTTCATATAACGTCGGCGTATACCAATTATTCGGATTGTTGTGCAGCACCGCATTCACCATATTAATCCGTACATACCGCGCCTTAAACGACACCGCATCTGTCGTAAAACCATACGTCGTATTGTTCGTGCGATCAATCGTCGTATAATTTACCCCATCGGTGCTGTATTCGATTTTGTATTTGTAATAGCCTTCTGATCCTTTGTACATAAACCAGGAGATATCCACTTCATTGATCGCTTTCACTGAACCGAGATCGACCTGCCACCATGCCGGCCATGAGGATGAAGTTGCCGCCCATGAGGTTTGTGCATTACCATCATTCGCATTGGAGGCTGGATTAGCGGTCGTAGCTGAGATTGCTGTCGCTGATTTGCCCAGCGCATGATTGGTGCGCGCTGGCGTGGAGATCGTGCCTGCGGCAGCGTCGATATTCCAGCTGCTGTACCAGTCGAGTGTCGCTGTACGTGCACTGTCATTCAGTATCAACGGTAACCAGATAAATTTGTGATCGCTCAAATTTAACGGATTCCAGCGGTCACCCATATAAATATAGCTGGTGCCTGAGCTGCCACTGATCGTGGCGATCGAATGAATTTGCGTTGCATAGGCAGACGGATCACCAAATGGCGATAATGCCGACCAGTTGCCTGTCATCGATGATGCGGTCGCATATGCGCCCTGATTCGGATACCAGCCGGAAGCTTGCGAAGTGAACAAATAATAAGTGCTGCCTTTTTTCACAACAGCCGGTGCTTCACGATACGCATTATCGAATACCCAGCCAACAAAGGAAGCTACATTCGTATAATCCGCCGTCAATTGAAAAATCGCCATCGTATTGTTGGCACCGCCGTTATTTTGACGGGAAGCGGTGATCAAATAGGCTTTGCCATCCGTATCGACGAATACGGTCATATCACGGGATTCATAGCCCAGCGGACGGAAGCTGCCCTGATACACGAAATTACCGTCTGGCGTATCGCTTGTCGCTACAGCAACACGTGCCAGCGAGTAGTCGGAGCCATTTTCATAATGTGCCCACATCACATATTTTTGGGTAGCTGCATTATAAATAACTTTAGGACGTTCGATTTTGCTGGAATTCAGTTCAGCAGCAGAGTTTTTCGTCAAAATACTATTGCCGAATGTCCAGTTTTTCAGGTCGGTTGATGTATATACGTTCACTTTATCAAATGTACCATTGGTCGCATGCTCGCCATACCAGTAATAGGTGGAGCCGACTTTGAGAATATTACCACTGTTCGCTTGAATCGGATTGCCTGCCGTATCTTTCCAGTCTGTACCGTTCGTAATCGTCACACTTGCCGCCTGTGCGGTATGCCCGCCCAGACCTAAGCTCGTCAACAATAGTAAAAGTGCAAGGCTTGTTGCCCATATGTGACACAAACTCCATTTGCCTGTACTCACCATCATACCCCTCCTTGAGATCGGTTGAAATCGCTCCCTATTGATTTCAAACTCATTCTAGTTGTTATTGGAAGCGTTTACAATAAAACAATACGGAACGGATTTATGAATATAAGGAGAGGTAGATAGCTATTTTATGCTACCTAGCTGCTCCTTATTCAGTTGTTCAAGCTACAATCGACCAATTTTACAATTCACAATCTTCAACCAGGCTACTCATCCTATACGATCCTGCTACTCATACTGTACTATAGCTGACTGTACGCCAGCACCGCCGATTGTCGCCAGTGCTGCGCATGCTTATGCGCCATCTCTACAAAACGACTTTGCGCAGGAGACTGCCATTTTTTCGTATGATAGCTAATGTACGTACATACACGCTGGTCGGTATCATCCCAATGTAGCGCAATCATTTTTCCTTCCTCCAACTCACGCTGCACGGTAATGAATGGTAGAAAAGCCAGTCCCAGTCCGGCCATCACACATTGTTTGATCGCTTCATTGCTCCAAAATTCAATGCTCGGATCAAGGAAGATGCCATGCCGATTCAGCACCTTTTCAAATAGCACACGATAGCTACAACCGGACTCGGTATTCAAAATCGTTTCCTCTCGCAAATCGGACGGCTCTACTGAGGAAAATGCAGTCAATCTGTGATCCGGTGGCGCGACGAGCGTCATCTTTTCTTCGACCAGCAGATCTACTTTTAATTCATGATCTTCCATATACGGCTGTAGCAAAAAAACAATATCCAATTCGCCTCGGCGCAACATATCCTGCAATTCATTACATGCGCCCGGCTTCAAAATAATCTGTACAGACGGGTACTGCTGACGAAACTCTTTAATAATAGGCGGTAAACGAAAGGCAGCTAGCGATTCCGGTGCACCGATATGCAGCACTCCGCCCAGTTGATCGCTCGAAAGAATCGCTTCGCGCGCCAGATTGTGCATACGCGCAATTTCCTGCGCATACGGCTGCAATCGACGTCCCGCATCCGTCAGCAATATCCGTTTATGGATGCGATCAAATAACGGTGTACCTAGCTCTTGCTCCAGCGCTTGAATTTGCGCGGTCACACTGGACTGAGCGTAATCCAGTTTGCGTGCAGCAGCGGTAAAACTTCCTGTTTCAACGACTGTCAAAAATGTAAACAGATGACGTGACTCCATTCGATCCACTCCTTTTTCCATCGGAATTTCCGATAGATAACATTCATATAATCCGTTTTACCGATGAACCTATTATCTGCTAAGCTAACCTAAATAACAAGGAAAGCAGGGAATATAATGACCGTTTCACATCATTCTGGAGCTGGACATCGTTCAGATCAAACTTCATCTCCCCATTCAAATGGCAATAACGCAGCCATACCAGGCACTTCTCCTGCATCGATCACTGTTACAAAGGATAATAGTAGCGGTAATCATTCTACCCAGCTCGGTCGCCATATCAATATGACGCAAGCGGTGGCGCTTTATATCGGTGCGGTTGTTGGTTCTGGTATTCTGATCACGCCCGGTATTACCGCACGCATGGCAGGTCCATCCGCGCTGATCGCCTGGGGCTGTATGGCGCTGTTGATTTTGCCGCTGGCTTTATCGATGGGACTACTGTCTGCGCGTTATCCGAATGCAGGCGGTGTATCGCATTTTGTATCGCTCGCTTTTGGGCCGCGTATCGGTGCATTGATCGGCTGGTTTTTCCTGATGTCGGTGCCAATTGGCGCGCCGGTAGCCGCTTTAACTGGAGCCGGTTATTTGACCGCTGCGCTTGGCTGGAGCGAATCGATCCGCATTATGATCGCCGCCGCGCTATTGCTAGTCAGTTTATTCATCAACTGGGTCGGTTTTCAGCTCGCCGGGAAAATTCAAGTCATTGTCGTTGGAGCGATTATTGTTGTACTCGGTGTAGCGATCGTGGTGGCCATACCGGATATGCGTTTAGCCAATTTCACTCCATTTATGCCAAATGGCTGGCTCCCGATCGGTCAATCCGCGGCAATGCTGTTCTGGTGCTTTATCGGCTGGGAAGCGGTATCCCATCTATCCGAAGAATTTGAAAATCCACAAAAGGCAGCCGTGCGCGGTGTGATTATCGCTGCATCCATTGTAGGCATACTTTATTTGCTCACGGCGATCGTAACGATTGGAACGCAGAGCTATGTAAACGGTGCAGACGCATCGCTCGTGCACCTGATTGGCAACCGACTCGGCTGGTGGGGAGCCATTCTGTCCGGTCTGACCGCCGCTTGTATTTGTACAGCAACGACAATCGCTTATATCGGTGCCGCTTCACGTGTTGCCTTTGCCCTATCGCGTAACGGCTATGCTGCACGCCCTTTAAGTTATCTATCCCCACGCTTTCGTACCCCAACGGTAGGCATCAGCTTTCTAGCGGTATGCTTTATGATCATTTTATCGCTGTACGCAACGGGCTTATTAAAACTGGAACTGCTGCTACAATTGCCCAACTCATCCTTCATACTCACCTATCTGGCAGGTTGTGCCGCTGGCATGCGTCTATTATGGAAAGAACGACTCGGTCGCTGGATTAGCGGCGTATCGTTCCTGTTCACCTTAATCGTATTCCCCTTCACCGGCTGGGCGATCCTGTACCCACTGACGATTACGATCGTATTCTGGCTGCTCACCCGCAAACGTGGGACAAAAATTCCAAATTAGTACCTTAAGCGCTCAACGTAAAACACCTTACGTTGAGCGCTTTACCTTGACCGCGTTATATAAATTTGAATGATCTTAATGATCCATAGTAGAGACAAGCTCATTATGCAGTAGCATACTGTAGTCGACTTCTGTATTAAATAAAGCGAATCTGAAGATCAGATAGACCATACTTTACATTGAAGCAAGTCAGGATAGTAGTAGATTGACTCCATTAAATGTGAAATTCGATGTTGTGCAGCATTAGGAAATTCATAATATGATACAAGTTTATCTTTTAGCATATGCAGCAATACCTGTCTTTAAACTACTCACAGCAGCTCAATGCATTTTGTTTTCATTAGACTATTGCTGTACATGTAGCCTATTCGCTTGAAAAAGGAACTTCTTGATCGATGAAATGACAAAGTTAATGGTTTGAGAACATCTAAATTAAACTTTGAATTGAAGTTAGTTGTATTACTCAAATTAGTAAGCAAACTTATATAGATAATATGAACTTTTGAATGTAAACCTTTCCGGAGTGGTGTAACTCTAAGCACGCACTACCTAAAGTAGATCGATCTGCTTTTGAGCAAGATGATCTACAATGTACTTCTATTCCATAGATTCCCTTATACTACCCGAATACACCAGCGTATCCCTTCCCGGAGTGGTGTAACTCCCCACTCTACGTTTTCACACAAATACACCATTTCATTTCATACACTTTTCACACATCTATTCCATTGTTCTCACATAATCCCTTGTTAAGATGAACTTACATCAGCAGCAAGCAATTAAAACTACCGGGTCCGGAAGCGACAGCATCCGCCGGACGCGCATACGGTAGCTGAGAACCTGCGAACTGCTCAAACTAATAACGAGGTGACTTGAAATGAACAAATGGACAAAAAATGTAGCAGCACTGGTAGCAGCAATTAGCGTATTGGGTGGAGCAAGCAGCGTATTCGCGGCAACGCCAACAACAACGACTCCAGCGAAAAAAGTAGAAGCTTCCAAAACAACGGGCACAGCTGCAAAAACAACAGATCACAAAGCAACAGCTTCCAAAACAACAAAATCCGAGCCTACTAAAAAAGCGGCTTCCACTCACAAAGCAACTGGCAAAACAACTCATAAAAAAGCATCCCACAAAAAAGCAACGCACAAAAAGGCTACACATAAAAAAGCAACTCACAAAAAAGTGTCCCACAAAGCAAAAACTCACAAAGTGAAAGTGGTATCTCACAAAAACAAAGCGGCTGCTCATAAAGCAACTGTAGCGCACAAAACTGCTGCTCACAAAGCAAAACAAGCTAGCCACAAAGCAACTGCTGCTCACAAAAAAGCCGCTCACAAAGCGAAACAAGCGACTCATAAAGCAGCTGCAAAAACAACAACTAAAAAATCGTCCGTAAAAGCTCCTACAACTAAAAAAGCAACAACAACTGCTCCTGCAACTAAAAAAGCAGCTACAACATCCCATAAATAAAAATCCGGATTGATTCTCCCCCAGAATCAACCAGCTCGTCCGATACTCCTTCGGACAGAGCATGTTTCAACTCCTGCGTTCATGTTGATTCAAATGCCGCAGCTTTGATCCAGGGCAAAGCTGACGGTCGGGAGCACACCCTCCCACCTGCAAAAACTTGCTGCAAAAAGACGGAATACTCTACGGAGATTCCGTCTTTTTGTTTCTACGGCTAGACTTTTTGTTTCTACAGTAGGATTTCTGCTATTACCGTACTCTCTTTATAAAGAATGCTTTGAAATACACCTACTGTGTCTGCTACATTAGAGAAGTAATATGTCATTTATAAAATAGAGGTGGACGACCATGACCCGGATTTTTGTCGTTGATGATGATCCTTATATTGCCCAGCTAATTACAGGGTATTTACGCAAAGAACAGTATGAGGTAACCGCCTTCGGGCACGGACGTGATCTGGTTGAACAGGTGCATGCTGAGCATCCAGACTGCCTCATTCTCGATATTATGTTACCAGGTATCGATGGACTGACCCTGTTAACGGAGCTGCGCACATTTACGGAAATGCCGATTATTATTATTTCCGCCCGCGGCGAAGAAGTCGATCGACTGAATGGACTGGAGCTAGGCTGTAATGATTTTCTGAGTAAGCCTTTCAATCCGCGTGAGCTGGTAGCCCGTGTGAAAAGTATGCTGCGTCTGATCCGTAGCAGCCGAATTGCCGTTGGTGGCGAGACAGGCGTCATCGAACAAGTGGGCATCGCCAGCAATACCACGCTATCTCAACAATCAATTGCGTATATTAACGCAGGCAATGTGCAACTTTCCGAGGAGTTTCGGCGTGTGAACGTTCAGGGACATGAATTGTCGCTCACTGGACGCGAATTTGAATTGTTACTGTTTCTGGCGCAGCATTTGGATCGCCCATTTAGCCGGGAACAATTGATTCAGCAAGTATGGAATTATGACTTTTTTGGCGAGGTTCGTGTCGTTGACGATCTGGTCAAACGGATTCGCAAGAAATTGTCGCAACAGCACTCTACGCTGACGATTGATACGGTATGGGGATTTGGTTACAAGGCGGCGGTACACACATCATGAAGACGATTCGCAGCAAAATGCTAGTGGCGCTATTGGCAGGTATGCTGGTAACGGTGGCGATTACAGTATTCTTTTTCATCCGCTTGCTTGATGATATTTTACTCAATCAGATCAAGCAGCAGTTGAAAGATCAGACACTGAAGGCTGTGCATATGATGAGTGAAGATAATCTGGACAGTCTGGATAGCGAAAGTTTTCGTTTCTTTATTAAGGATACGCTTTTTTATGCTGACTATTTTGTCCTTGATACGAAGGATCGGATCGTTGCTTCCAGTAATTCAGGAGAAGTAGGCAAAACGATGGCCAACTTCCCGAATCAGCGCGAAGGGATCATGCAGCTTCATGGCAGCAAGGTGCTCTATAGCGAAGCTAGATTATCGCATCAGCCGTTTCGGATCATTCTGTACTCTCCACTCTCCTCACTGCGCGCGCTTTATATTCCTCTGCTGCGGACTACATTGCTGTCGATTGCAGCCAGCTTTATCGTCATTTTGCTGATCGGTCTGTTCGCAGTCTGGCGAACGGTACAGCCATTAAATCGGTTGAAAGAAGCGGTCGGTCAGTACGAGCCGCATTTAATGAATCGAGAAGCTTTTTTACAGGCAGATCATACGGAGATTGGCGAGCTGATTAGCACGTTCCAGCTGATGGCGGAACGATTGGAACAACATCACCGCTATCAGCTGGAATTTTTGCAAAATGTATCGCATGAGTTAAAAACACCGCTTATGTCCATTCAAGGCTATGTATATGCAATACAGGATCAGGTGATGCCCGTCGAGCAGGGGCTTGATATTATTTCGGTGCAATCTCAGCGGCTTACCGATATGGTCGGCAAGCTACTTCAGCTCACCCGTTTGGAAAGTGTAGATGAAGAATGGCCGCTATCATCAGTCGATCTGAAAAGTATGGCGGAAGAAGCCGTTTATTTATTGCAACCGGCGGCGCGTCAGCAAGGCGTAGAGCTACAGGCACACGGTTCCGCCCATACGATTGAGATTGCCGGCGAGCAGCTATTTCAAATTTTGCTTAATCTGCTGCAAAATGCGATCCGTCACTGTGATGCTCAGGTTACGATCACGGTGGAATTACCGGAGGATGCAGGAGGCGGAACCGACTGGATGATGCATATTGATGATGATGGACCCGGACTTGCCGAAGGGGAGCGCGAGCATATTTTCAGACGCTTTTATACCGGTACGAATGGTGTGACTGGTCTCGGACTTGCAATCAGTAAGCAGATTGCCACGCGCCTTCATGCCGATCTGACCTATAGCGATTCACCGCTCGGTGGTGCGCGCTTTAGCATCGTCCATTATGTCACCGAGCCGAATTCCAGCAATGCAAAAGGTGCTTGACTCTAGCCACAGGTTGGGTAATCTAATGATATAGAGACTGTTCATAATTGTTTAGACGCCGGGCGAATAAGCAGCAATGAAGCAGTCTCTATTTATTTCAGCGTGACTACGCTAAGGAGGAATGGATATGTCTGGTATTAAGATTGCCCGTGACGAAGATCAACTGGTCATCGATTGGCAGCAATCCAAGCTGGAAATCCCTCTGAATGAAGCTGTCTACGTAGCGCTGGATCATGAACATCCTATGCTGGATCGCCATCCTGCTCTGATCAAAACGCCTTACGGCACCCGAGAGCGCGTGATGATTCAAACAGGTGCAAATACGTATTTGCTGCTCAGCGGCGATCGTATTACTGTACTGAACAAATCGCACCTTCAGGAGCGCGTATAGGAGTGTTATTCATCATAGCTCCGCTATCCTGATGGTCTCGATGTTGTCCTGTTATCCATGCTGGAACGTCGTCCCGCAATGATGCTCACAATAAGCCCTCTGCCCGGTGGGGGCTGTTGTGCAGCACTGCGGGTAGCTGATACCTGACCTTTAGCTATCCGTGCATGGGTGCTTATACATAGTACATGACCTTGTACATGCAAAAAGTACATGCAAAAAATCATTTTCCATTGATTCGTAATCGATCCGCAGGAACCAAACGTAGCAACCGAAATGGCGGTTCCATGAACAACACCACGATCAACCTATCAATAAATATGTATTGTTTTTGGCAAGTCTAATCGGGTAAAAGTATAGCAAGCCACATGTCCGAAATGGTCATCCATTGTTATTACAATTACTGTGAACTTTTGTGTATTCCATCGAAGGATAGGGGGAAATCATATGGGACTGACGCGACAGCAACGCATCCAGCTGCACAATTTTAACAATCTAACCAAATCACTCAGCTTCAATATGTACGATATTTGTTACACACGCACACGTGAGGAACGAGAGGCATATATTGCTTATATTGATGAGCAGTACAATGCCGATCGGCTGAGCAAAATTTTGACCAATGTGTCCGACATTATCGGCGCACATGTGCTAAATATTGCCAAGCAGGACTACGAACCACAAGGAGCCAGCGTAACGATGCTGATCTCGGAAGAGCCTGTCGAGACAGCGCCGAATGCTTCCTTTGAGGAATCGCCAGGTCCATTACCTGAGCATGTGCTGATTCATCTGGACAAAAGTCATATTACCGTGCATACGTATCCTGAATATCACCCAGACGAAGGCATTAGCACGTTTCGTGCCGATATCGATGTATCCACATGCGGCGAGATTTCACCGCTGAAGGCACTGAATTTTATGATCCATTCCTTTGATACCGATATTATGACGATTGACTATCTCGTGCGAGGGTTTACACGCGACATTGAAGGGAACAAGCTGTTTATCGATCACGATATTAGCTCTATTCAGAATTTCATTCCAGATGAAGTGAAGGATCTGTATCACATGATCGATGTGAACATTTATCAGGAAAACATTTTTCATACGAAGTGTAAACGCAAAGAATTCGATCTCGACAATTATCTGTTCGGTTATACAAGCGATACACTGTCCGAGGAAGAGCAGCAGCATATTACCGATCGCTTGACACGAGAGATGAATGAGATTTATTATGCAAAAAACATGGAGTAAGGAGTGACTATAGTTGTCATCTTCATTATTGAGAGACATTACCGAAGAAGAGGGTTATCGGAGCGCAGTCTTTGACAGCACTTTATTCCAACAGCCGATTGCGGTGTCTTGGAATGAAGCGGAAGTTCCGCTAGCCTATGCAGAACGCTGTGCACAGGCATTTAACGCGTTCAGTCCGGCATTATTACAGCAGTTATATCAATATAGCTACGATTACTGTATCGATTGTTGCGAATGGGTTGGGGAGACACCGCCAGCGATTGAACAACCGGAAGATATTTTGCACTATATTTCGCCTTTAAGCATGCAAATTCCGGCATTTCCGGCACCATACGATGCGGAAACAGCTGACACGATCGTGCATTTGCATATGGATTGTGAATGGGAATTTGAACATGGCATGGGATGGCTTATTCGCGGAAATGATATTTTGTATGTGAGCAGTTGCGATGGACTTCCCGAATGGAAAGATACAGCGTATTACCGTAATTTAGAAGGTAATGTCGCATATGGAAATAAGCTGTGTAATTAATACACAGCATCATCAGCGGTACGATATAAAGCCTCTTATGCGTTACAGCCATTGCAACAGGCTATAACGCAGAAGAGGCTTTCATTCGGTTTAAGCATATTCATGAATACGGCGCTGTACCTGTTCCAGTAGTTCCCGCTTACGCTCGGTAATTTTGTTCATCAATACAGTCGCATGACCGGCATACGCCTGCTTTTGCTCTTCGTCTTTTAACGTGACCAGATTAATATTGACGGTTAACAATGAACTATGGGCAGCCGCTTCGAATAAAATAATGCCTATGCCTACATCCGACAATACGGTGCGATTGCATACTTCGATCAGCGGTGCTGCACTGTACATACCGTACAGACAACATTCCATCAATCGCAGCGGTGTATCGATCGACTGAATCCGTGTCTCATAGATCGTCAGTCGTCGTTCCTCCTGCTGTTCTGGTGTTAATTTGGGCAATTGCAGGGCTTCGATATACTGACCGAATGACTCCATATCATCCGCCATCAGCCATTCACATGCCGACGAAATATATTCCATGTCTTGCAGTGCCTGAGCGACATATTGCTGCGCATCTTCATATCCTTCGCCCTGTGAGAAATTCGCAGTCATCGATGTCATAGCGGCACCGAGTGCAGCGACGATTGAGGCAACACTTCCACCACCAGGAGTCGGCTCCGAACGCGCAAGCTGCTCCATAATGCGTCTTAGCGGTTCATCCCACGACACGACATTGATTTCAGCTTCCTCTACATTCATAACCAATCCCTCCTGTACAGCATATATCGATCATTACCCAATCTACACCGATTACCTACCAACAAAGCAGAAAGCAAACAGGCACAAGCATATGGTAATGATCGCTTCGTCCTGTTTGCTCTCCAGTTTATTGATTACGTTTTCGCTATTATAGCGTCATTTTCCTGCTTATTACATCAATCATTTCCCTGCTCAGTACATAACTTAATAGTAGATTTGCATAGTGGGTGTGCTCGTATTGATCCATCTACGTCTGCCTATGCTGTTTAGCTATGCCATTGCTTTTACAGGACTACAGGACGCATCTTTAATTATGCTCAGCCTCCATCTTCCATTCCAAAATCGATTTGAGCACCAACACGATTAATGCCAGCAATACTAAAATCGATGATACCGCAAACGCCGCGGCAAACTGATATTCATTGTACAAAATTTCGATATGCAGTGGCAGCGTGTTCGTCTCACCGCGAATATGGCCGGATACGACGGAGACAGCGCCAAATTCACCCATCGCCCGCGCGCTGCATAATACGATGCCGTATAACAATCCCCATTTAATATTCGGCAATGTTACGCGCCAGAAAATCTGCCAGCCTCGCGCACCCAGACTGACGGCTGCTTCTTCTTCACTAATGCCCTGCGCTTCCATAAGTGGAATCAGTTCGCGTGCAACAAACGGCAACGTCACAAACATCGTTGCCAGCACCATACCCGGCAAAGCAAATACAATCTGAATGCCCTGCTGATCAAGCCACGGCCCGAGAAATCCCTGCGCGCCAAATAACAAAATATACACAAGTCCGGAAATGACCGGTGATACGGCAAACGGAATATCGATCAATGTGATCATCGCCTGTTTGCCCCGAAAACGAAACTTACTAATCGCCCACGCTGCTGCCAGTCCAAATACCGTATTGAGCGGCACCGCAATCGCCGTTACTACCAGCGTTAGCTGTAGTGCAGATAACGCATCCGGATCAATGACCGAAGCGACATACACTTCCCAGCCTTTGCGAAAAGCTTCAATACCAATACAGACAAGCGGAAGTACGACGACCAGTAGCAAAAACAAGAGCGCAATCGCAATTAGCACTACACGTACCGCTACAGATTCAGTCGCATGAGCCGGCTGTGCAGGCCGATGAAGTTGTGTTGATTTTAAAGTAGCCTCGGTCATCGCTTTCCCTCCTATAGCGCATGACGATTCATGCGCCACTGTAGCATATTAATGAGCAGCAACAATATAAACGAAATAATAAGCATCACCAGTGCCACCGCTGCTGCACCTGCATAATCATATTGTTCCAGCTTGGTCATAATAAGTAGCGGTGCAATTTCAGTCTTAAGCGGCATATTGCCTGAAATAAACACGACTGATCCGTATTCGCCAATCCCACGCGCAAAGGCAAGTGCAAAGCCGGTTAATAAGGCAGGCCATAGCTGCGGTAAAATCACTTTGATAAACACACGCAAACGATATGCGCCAAGCATGACCGCTGCCTCCTCGGTATCCCGATTAAGATCGTGTAAAACGGGCTGTACGGTGCGGACAACGAATGGAACACCGATAAAAATAAGCGCGATCGTGATGCCAAGCGGTGTATAGGCGATTTTGAGACCGAACGGTGCGACCAGCTGACCGATCCAGCCATTCGGTGCATAGATTGTACTTAGCGCAATACCGGCTACTGCTGTCGGCAACGCAAACGGCAGATCAATCAGACTGTCGATCAACCGCTTACCGGGAAAACGATAGCGCACAAGCACCCATGCCAGCAGTAAACCAAATATCAGATTGACGAGTGCAGCAGCAAATGCCGTCGTAAAACTCACCCGATAAGAGGCAAGCACGCGTGGTGCTGTGACCGCCTCCCAGAAACCGGACAGGCTAAGCCCGCCTGCCTTCACGACAAGTCCGGCAAGTGGAATGAGCACAATCAGCCCCATATACAAAATCGTAAATCCCATCGATAATCCAAAGCCAGGCAAAATGCCCCGCTCTCCGCTCCTTAAAGAGCGCTTACGCCAGCGTGAATACGATGGGCGTTGAGCAGACTCCTTTACTTTTGTGCTCATCGTTAACGGCTCCCTTCCTGCATGCTGCATGTCACTGCGTCATTGATCCTGTTTCGTCGATCCTGTTTCGTCCATCCTTCAGGATGTCTCTAAAGTCAGCTAGCCTTTAGGATGTCACCGTTTTACGAATGTTTTTAGAATGTTACTTCTTTAGGATATTGCTTCTTTAGTGTATTACTTCTTTAAGCTGTTACTTACTTCATCCACGGCTTGAATACGGTGTAGCTACTTGAACCATCGTAGCTACTTGATCCATCTGTAGCTGCTTGATCCATCGTAGCTACTTGATCCTATAGCTACTGGATTCATCGCTGTCATGTCCGTAGTGTCATTCGTTCATTGCCGATGACGCTACGCTACACTGTAGGTATAGATCAGGAACCCGGTGTATAAATCTGGTCAAACACGCCACCATCGCTAAAATGAGTTTGCTGTGCTTTTTTCCAGCCGCCAAAATTGTTATCGATCGTTAGCAGCTTCATATCTTTGAACACATCCTTGTACTTAGCAGCAATCTTTTCGTTAATCGGACGATAGTAGTTTTTCGCAATAATCTCCTGACCTGCATCGGAATACAAATAGTCCAGATAAGCTTTCGCCACTTCCTGTGTGCCATGCTGTTCTGCTACTTTATCGACAACCGCTACAGGCGGTTCAGCCAGTATGCTGATAGACGGATAGACGATTTCAAATTTGTCCGGTCCGAGTTCCTTTTGTGACAATAAAGCTTCATTTTCCCAGGCGAGCAATACATCGCCGATGCCCTTCTCGACAAACGTTGTCGTTGCTCCACGCGCTCCTGTGTCCAGTACAGGCACATGCTTGAATAGCTCTGCAAGATATTGCTTTGCTTTTGCCTCATCATTGTTATTTTGCTGAAGTGCATATCCATAAGCCGCAAGATAGTTCCAACGTGCACCGCCCGATGTTTTCGGATTTGGTGTAATGACCTGCACATCCGGTTTAATCAGATCATTCCAGTCTTTGATCCCTTTCGGATTCCCTTTGCGTACAAGAAACACAATGGTGGACGTATAAGGCGAACTGTTATGCTTGAATTTGCTTTGCCAGTCGGTTGGCAATAGCCCTTTATCTGCAATCGCATCGATATCATAACCCAGTGCAAGGGTGACCACATCCGCTTTGAGTCCATCAATTACCGCACGCGCCTGCTTGCCAGAACCGCCATGCGACTGCTTGATAATTACATCCTGCCCGCTTTTATCTTTCCAATATTTCTGAAAAGCAGTGTTGTATTCCTCGTACAGTTCACGTGTAGGATCATAAGACACATTTAGCAATTCTACCTGTCCTTTTCCGTCACTCGCTGCTGAGGAGCTGGTAGAAGAACCTTTGCCGCATCCACTTAAAGCCAGGCTGAACAAAAGTACCGCTGTCAAAGCGAGTATGCTCCAACGATAATTTTTCCGAAGCCGCTGCACGGTTCGACCTTGTGACTCATTTCCTGTCTCACCTGCTGTTTGTTGCTTTTGCTGTTTTGGCGCCTGCTTTTCCGCTTTGGCTTGCTGATCACGATGCTCTACCCCATAACGATTGTACACTGCCAACACCCCATTCTATTTGTTTGAAAATCAATCAAAAGCCCCTTTTGCCATTCCATTAACCAACAATTCCTACCAAAATACTAAGTTATGAATGAACTTTATCAGCAATACATCGCTTATTCAATATGAAAACAGTCATTTTATAGGCATGGATCTATTGAACTTTGCGATATGAATACAACTTCGATCAGAACTTTCTATTGCAACGCAAATTTAAGGGATTGACAGTAAATCTTCCCCCTCCGCAAACACTCTTTTTCAAACAAAAAGGAAACGTTAACAAATAACACTTTGTCAGTCTGCTGCACACTCAGGTATAATACATAGGGAGTTCACTTTTGCTGTAGAACAAGCGTAGTCCTCAGCAGAGAGATCGTACACACACTAGAACTGTTTCTATTCTGATCATCAGGAGAGACGATGATGCATACACAAGCTCTTCCTTTTGCTACACATCCTATATAACAACGCTGTTCAACAATGGGACATACTGCTATTCAACGAGGACCACCCGGACGATGGCGATTCGCGCGATCGCTCCAGATTGTATATTCCAATCGTAATGAGGGGGTTTTATGGAATGACGGTATATCCAATTGAATTCACACAGTATCTTTCCGATGATGAACAGCATTTTTCCGGCTGGGATTTTGCATGGGTGAGTAATACTGGACGCATAGACAGCGAACCGTTGGATTGGTCTTATGTCAGCCTGTTAACAAGCTATATGGTTAGCGCTGATTGTATGCTGGATATGGGTACAGGTGGTGGAGAGCTATTATCAATGCTACGCCCACTACCGAGACAGGTGTTTGCCACCGAAGCGTATGCACCAAATGTGCCGATTGCACGTAAGCGTCTGGAGCCACTTGGAATTACGGTAAAGGCGCTGGAACGAGATGATGCGCTTCCTTTTGCGGATAATCAATTCGATCTGGTTCTCAATCGCCATGAATCCTATGATCCAGCCGAGTTATGGCGGATTATGAAGCCAGGAGCACATTTGATTACACAGCAGGTGGGAGGTACAGATTGTACCGACATTAACGATGCACTTGGGGCACCGCACAATGATGAATTTCGTCACTGGACGCTGGCGTTTGCTGTGGAGCAGTTACAGGAACAAGGCTTTCGTATTATACGCAAGCAGGAGCAATTTCCGATTCAGCGCTTTTATGATATTGGAGCTTTGATCTATTATTTAAAAGCAATTGAATGGCAAATCCCCGGATTTGCGCCTGCCCATTATATGGAGCAGCTGTATTCTATTCATTTGCATATAGCAGCGCATGGCTATTTTGATGTCAGACAGAATCGATTTTTACTGATCGCTGAACGAGGCTAACTATAATAAGCCAGCAGCGATCGATTCCAATCAATTGACTAGGAAAGGGCGATGGTATGGTCCGCTTTGGTATTATTGGCACAAACTTTATTACAGAACGTTTTATTGAGGCCGCACAACGTAATGATGACTTTGAACTGACTGCTCTCTATTCACGTACAGAGGAGCGTGCACAACAATTTGGACAGAAGCATCATATTCCGCATCGGTTTACCGAGCTTCAGGATATGCTGGATAGCGGATATATCGATGCCGTTTATATTGCCAGTCCGAATGCACTGCATGCAGAGCAAGCGATTCTATGTATGGATCATGGCAAGCATGTGCTATGTGAAAAGCCGCTTGCTTCCAACACGGCTGAAGTGAAAGCGATGATCGAAGCAGCACAGCGCAATGGCGTAACATTGATGGAGGCGATTAAGTCTGTATTGATGCCAAATCTGCGTGCCCTGCAACAGAGTCTGCCCAAGCTAGGTCAGGTTCGACGCTATTTTGCGAATTATTGTCAGTATTCTTCCCGCTATGATGCCTATAAGGAAGGCAATGTACAAAATGCCTTTCGTCCGGAATTTTCCAATGGCTCACTTATGGATCTGGGCGTGTATTGTCTGTATCCCCTGGCGGTCATGTTCGGTCGTCCGAATGCAGTCAAGGCCACTGGCGTGATGCTGGAATCTGGCGTAGATGGCGAAGGCAGCATTGTCGCTTCGTATGACGATATGGATGCGGTCGTGATGTACTCCAAGATCACTGACTCCTCTCTGCCGTCTGAGATTCAAGGTGAGCTAGGCAGTATTCGTATCGATAAAATCAGTGAACCAAACCAAATTGTCATGACGTATCGTGGGGGCTACACCGAGGATCTGCATGTAACTCAATATGAGCCGCCAATGTATTACGAGATTCGCGAGTTCCTTGATCTAATTGCGGAGGGCCGTCAGCAATCCGAGATCGCTTCGTGGGAAAGTTCGCTCATCGCTATGGAAATGATGGAAGAAGCGCGTAAGCAACTGGGACTTGTCTACCCTGCGGATCGCAAAGTCATCCAATAATCGCTCTACTGCCCACAATTACACATTGCCACATCGAATGTCATCTGTCATGTTGTCACCTTTCCATTCGGGACACGCTGTCCCGAATGGTTTATTATGATCACTTATTTTGCTACTGGAGGGTGTCTATGACAGATATAGGAGTATACCATGCCGCACACCCGTTAAAAGTCGTACCGCCTGCTCGTATTCGCGCATTGCTGGATGCAGCGAAGCAGCACGATGTACGCTTGCTTTTTTTTGACGAATCCAGCTTTGAACCTGGGCAACGTACCGTTCAAGCGATGGTCGCTAACCCGGATTTGCCCGACAATTGGCTGCTGGAATCCCATCCGCTGCCCGATATCGTAATGAATGAAATGCCCAAACTTCCCAACGAACGTTCCCCACTTGAACAGAAACTCAATCGTCTCGTTACCTTTACCTCCCATTCCATTCATGGCAAAATGCGTATTCAAACCGAACTCAGTCAGTCTCCACTATGGTCTTCTCTGGTCATCCCTACCGTCGTGTATGCGGATATCGATAACTTAATCAATAAGCTGGAGCAGGAAAAAGATATTATTATTAAGCCTGATCAAGGTCGTCAGGGCAAACAAGTCGTCCGTATTACATCCGCCCCGGACCACACCCCGGACCACACCTTTATGTGGCGCACTAACGATACGGTTTTGCATGTATCGAGCGATGGATTGCAACAGCTTGTGCAGTCCTTTATCGGCGAGCAAGCGTTTCTCATACAGCGTTATGTGGATAGCACGACAGACGAACGTCAGCCCTTTGATTGCCGCATCCATGTTCAGCGTGATGAGCAAGGCGAATTTGCCGTTACCCGTATTTATATTCGTTACGGGGAGTCGGATGGGGTGACGAGTAATCTGGAACAAGGCGGACAGACTGCGGAATGGACGGAATGGCTGCGTCGCCATCGAGCCGAGATCGCAGAACCGTCCATCGAGCAGTTGCCCCAGATTGGCATTCAACTGGCGTATGACATTGATGCACTGTACGATTACGATCTGGATGAGCTAGGACTTGATCTGGCTGTCGATCGTTCGGGGAAATGGTGGTTTTATGAAGCAAATACCGCTCCGCAGACAAGAGAGCATGAAGCAGAACGAGCGATGCATACGATTGGATATGCCAGGTATCTTGCCCATCGGCATCATCTACTGGATCATCTACCTGCACTGGATACCGATCAGACTGTGATTGGACTGCTGGCCATTCCAGCTGCGGAAGAAACCGAATTGATTTTTGTCGAGGCTTGCTCCGCGGTAGCTCGTCTACATGATGCTGTTGTCGTGCGTATAGAGGCGAAGGATATTTTTTATGCCCAGCAGCGGATACTGGGTTATGTATGGGAAAAGTCGGAATGGGTAGCCTATTCATGTCCATACCCGGACGTGCTATTTGATCGTTTGAAAAAGCGCGGCATCGCTTCGTATTCCAGACTGTACAGCGAGCTTGCATCTATTCCGGCGACACATGAACTAAAAAGTGGCTCCATGAGCAAAATGCATATTTATCGTTTGTTGCAGCAAGCATCTGACACGGTGCGCTCGTCACTTATTCCCTTTTACGAGTCCCATCGACCGGGGCAGGTCCTCTCTTTTATTAATCAGCATGAGAATACGGTGTTGAAGCCGGATACAGGTTCGCATGGTCAGCATATTTTTAACATTAAGCGGCTGGCGAATGAATATGAAGTGTATGACCAATCATTTCTGCATACGTTGGATGCGGAGCAATTAGGTCAGCTGGTCGCGATGACGATTGGACAGGGGTATATTTTGCAGCGGTTTGTGGACAGCTCGACCTCGGAGGGATATCCTTTTCATCTGCGTACACATGTGATGAAATCAGCAGAAGGGCGATGGGAAGTCGTATTTGTCCAGCCCTATGTGGCGATCTCTACCTATCGTAAAGTGACCAATCATGAGCAAACACTTCGTCTATCTACCAAGTGGAGCTGGTTTTTAAATACGGAATATGGACAACAGCTTGATGGTACCATCGATCGACGAGTACGCGAGTTGGCGCAAGCGATTGCAACCTATCTGGAGCCGCTGCTACAGCGACGTTTCCCCGAAGTGGCGATTGACCTCGGCATAGATAAAGATCACAATATCTGGTTATTTGAAGCAAACTTCAACCGAATCGGCAACTCGTTCCATCCATTTGAAGTGGCTAAATACGCTATTGCATACGCTGTATCGCTGGCGAATCCATCGTAACATCAGGCTAGCACGTAGCATTGTTTATCGACTTTGCTAGCGATAGTTCAAGCCTGGAATGGAGCAAACTTTATATGTTGTATATCGTGAAATGACCGTTTGGTAAAATAGGTTGGATGTACTTGTATGAGCGTAGAACTTGCGTCTCTCTGTATGTAAGATATGGTTTAACATAAAATTTGCACGCATCGCAGAACATTCTCGTATTCAGAAAAAACGATCATGGACATTATGAACTACTATATTTAGCGCAAACCACGATGGATAACGCCTATTACTACCTATAAAGAATACCTTATATTATCGACTACTATGGATAACATGAACTATCGGTTATATCTCAGCTTACAAGAGTATCTAAACGAATAAAAAGGAGCAGCCGTCCAATGGACAATCTGCTCCTTTTTCTATACACATGTTTAGTTTGCACATCTTAAAATGAGTTCCTCTACTGATCGTTTGCAAGCTTTGTTCCCTTTGTAAGCATGGATCTCTTTATAAGCGTTCAAATGATGCTTGATCCTGTAGTGGTATCTGTCCTAACAAAAACAGTCTGCATACACACTCTAATCCAGCATTCATTGCACATGTAGCCGCAAGTAAACAGCAAACGATACCCGATTAATTCACCAGTTTCGTACTTTTCAGCCAGTCTACCAGTGTCTGAGCGCCTTCACTTTGACTCATATCCGGATTCGCAGTCAAGGATGCATTGCCTGAGGAACGAATACCGGTATCGTTACCCTGAGCAAGTGCCTGCTGCAACTCATCCTGTGCCCATTTACTAGAGCTACCTGCTGCTGTGCCTGTAGCAGCTGTACTATTTTCACTGAGTCCATACGCGGATGCAGCACGGGTCAAAATAACAGCCAGTTGTTCACGGCTAATGACACGATCCGGTGCAAATTCGGTGTTGCTCACACCTTTAAGCACACCTGCCTGGAATAGCGCCTCAACCGCACGACTTTCTTCCGATGCCGTTCCCAGATCGGTAAATGTGCTGCTCGTAACATTCGCTGTATTCACACCAAGTGCGCGTGACAGATACAGCGCAAGTTGACCGCGTGTTAATGAGCGATCCGAAGAGGCGGGCGCACGATCGACCGTGGGTACAATTTGCTTTTGCTCCAGTAGTTGCATAGCGGTTGAGCTACTGCTCGTTGCTGGCGCTGCTGCTTTAACGATCTGTACAGTGCTGCCTTCCAATGTGTGCACAGTCGCTTGTCCCTGGGCATCAAACGTTACAGGCACAGTATACGTGTGTCCAGCTGCGTCTGTCGCAAGTGCAATATAGCTGCTTGTATCGCCTATTGCTTCAGGTACAGCGAAACTGAGCTTCACATACCGATTTTCATACGTGGATGGAGTTGTATGGGTATCGGCATTAACAACAGCCAAATTGAGCTGATACGCAGTGTTCGCTACCGGGCTGATCGGTGTTCCTTTCCAATCAACTGTAACCGGTGCAGCGACCTTTTGCGTCGTTAATGTCCATGTGGCTGCTCCATCGGTGCTTAGATTTTGCTGCTGGGTTACACGGCTCAGTACAGATGATGGAAGCTGTACATTTATATCTCCCGTTTGCAGTGTCAGACCATTTTGCTTGCTAAGCAGATCCTGTACGACATTGCCTGCGAAGTTCAATTGATACTGCTGCTTATCTTTTAAAATGCTGGCATCAATCGCAATGCTTTGCTTCGGTTGTGCTTCTTTGATCGTGTTAGCGATACGATCATAGAGCACATTGAGCACGGCATTTTGCTCCGTGCTTGCCGCAGATAGGGTGGCAACACCCCGTGTGCGTCCGTTCGAGTTGCTTGCTGTGCTCTGGCTGTTATCCGTGTGTACCGCATCGATCGTCATATCGCCAGCTGTTGCTGTTGGTGGCACTGCTGGTTGTGCTGGCTGTACGTCTGGTTGAGCTGGCGTAACAGGAGCAGACGATTTATTTTTATCTTTGTCTTTATCCTTGTCTTTTTCAACGACGAGTGTAACCGTTGCTGGCTCAGAACTCAGCTGGTGCGAATCGATTGCCCGATAGGAAAATGTGTATGTTCCTGCTTCATCGCCGATGTATGTGAATTCTCCTGTTTGCCCATCGAGTGTTAACGTGCCATTCTCTGGCTGACTGACCAGTTGATAAGATAATGTATCGTTCTCATCCTGATCGGTTGCCTGTACTTTACTAGCGAAGATCGCGGATTTTTTAATGACAAAATTAAAGCTTTGCGCAATAGGTGCAGAGCCGCTTTCACCTACAGTTAATGTGGACTGTCCTTTAAAAAATTTCTGCTGAAAATAAGCGATCGAATCGCCATGATACACTTCTGGCTCGCCTTGATTAATCTGATAAGAGGTTGGCGTAGAAGCTGTACTCGCTGCTGCGTCTCCATTGGCAAGCGTCACTCCAGGTGCAGCCACAATTCCTGTTGCCAGAATCGATGTTCCTGCGAATTGAATCATCTTTTTGGCATTGGATGTTTCTTTCGTTTTTTTAATCATCATATAGAACCCCTTTAAAGGACAGATTTCGATATACTTGAAGAAACAAGTATTTATCTACTTATCGGTTAAGGTATTCGCTTTAGTTAGGTAAATTTGACGATTATTGTCGCTTTATTTGATTAAATTAACACTTGCAGTAATAGTTGTTATTTTTTATTCCTATTTATATATAAAATGTGGTAGTAACTGATTCATTAGCCACATATTCAGCGATATGCTTAGCTATATAAAAACGACTTTCTCGTTTTCCAGGTTATTATGCTCCAAGTCATTCCTCTATTCCATAAAAAAAGAAGCAGAGCCACGGACTGTCATCGCAGCTCTACTTCTACTTCTACTTCTACTTCTTGCTCACTCCATCATTCCATGCGATTCCTGCGTCTCGGTCATCAACTCATCCAGTGCACGACCATACTTACTTAGTCGCTCCATATCTTTCTCTGACGGCTCCATATTGCGAGAAGGGTCCATATTATCTTCAATATCTGCCATCTTCACTGTGCGTGCAATCGAATTTTGCTTGGCACGCTGGATAAATGCTTCATAGTCTTCCTCTTCACGACGGCTCATCGCCTGTACCGCCTCAATGATCTCCTCTGAGAATCCTTCCGCTGCCAGATCATGTGCGGTCACCTCGGTATCCTCTAACACATCATGTAAAACCGCTACAATTCTCGCTTCCTCCGCATTCATTTTCAACATTACTCGTAATGGATGCAAAATATACGGTTGCCCTGCCCGATCCACTTGACCGGAATGGGCACGTGTTGCCAAAATAATCGCTCGATCCAGATTGCTCATCTTGTTCGCTCCTCCCATTTGCTTATACTGCTTATAATCATCTATTCGCTGTTCTGCCTGAGCATAACGATGTGCTACGCTCCCGTGCACAAGCGACGTGCACGATAACAATGCTCGCTTTATGTATTATTACACGGCAACAGCCGGATGAATCTGCTCATCCAGCTGTTGTCGTCATATTACATACTTGTTTTTCTTCATCTGATCGCCATTACATTTATGCTTGTTTTTTATTTAAAGTGTTGAAGATCGTCGCCTGGCACGGTCTCTTCTATTCATTCAATCTGGATACACATTAAAATCAGTAATGAGCTGTGCACAGCTTCCATCTGCCGCATAGCCAATATAACTATGATACACGCCGTTACCAAAACCACTTGAAAATATCGCCATATTATCGCCCGTATCCAGCTCGGTCATTAGCCAGCTCCGGTTAGCACGAAAATTGTCCATTGCCGCCGTTTCCCACGCATCCATTAGTTGTTGAGCCAGTTCGGGGTTGTCCAGCTCTTGCTGTTCGGACAGCCAGCGATAGCCTCTGGCATCCAGATAGCTTCCTGTGCCGGAATCGACGGCAAAGCCCCAGCGTGCTTGCTCATATAAATTGTTCGGGTCTGCTTCAGGACTGAATTCACGCTCAGCACCTTCCCAAGTGGCTACAGGTGCATCGCTGAACACGATACGTGCAAACGCTACGCGCTCATCTGCTGCCAGCTCACGGTCCGCTTGCGGATCGGTAATACGAGCGATCGATAGTTCTACTCGAAAAGCTCCTTTAGGGAACTCCTGCACAAAAGGGGTCGATTCAATCAGGCTGTACGGATCATCTGCAACAATTTTGCCGGTGGTCACGCGCAGTTCTCCAATAGACTCGGTATAAAAAGCAAGATTTCGTCGTTGTCCTCTCCAGAATTTGACCTGTTCCAGGTGAAATCCTTCCTTGAACACATCCTCCAGTACGCCACTGTGATGTAATACCTTGTCCATCCTTCTTTCCTCCCTTAGCAGTCAAATCATAGGCATGCCGACAGAGCGATAATTCGGCGGTTCTCTAATGAAGCGAAACGGTAAGCTAGCACATTGCTGCCAGCCACTATAGCGCTCACGGAAATCCTGCCGATCTCACTATTGCGTGTGGTGAGGTCGAACGTATAGGGGATGACGCTGATCATACCAGCCGCTGGATAGTAGATTAAATAACATTATACGCTTTCAGACGCAGGAAGAAAGATTTTTTATTGGATATGTTTAAAAATAGGACTTTTGCTTTGGATTCTCCCCTTCCAATGTGAGAAACCGTTGGGATTTGAGCAATCATTTCTATATAGATCACGATAGCTCATTGCATTTATGCGCAACAGTGCTGTATTTGCTACACTTTCTGCAAACGTCTATTTTTTGCAAAAGTTGATTTTAGGATTGAATGATTTTCATAGATCACGCATAATGTGAGAGATGAATGTTCATGAGAGGATGGAGAAGAAGCTTGGAGCAACCGTCAACGTTCAGCCGGGCGATTAACGAGATTATGGATACGTGTATGCTGGCAGGGCAGATTATGCTGCAAAGCGGAGCGGAAACGTATCGTGTGGAAGATACGATGACCCGTATTGCCGTCGCTTCAGGCATGCCTGGAGCACATAGTTATGTGACCCCGACCGCAATCATGTTCTCAACGACCGGCGCAGAAAGCGCACGGCTCGTAAGAATCGATGAGCGCACAACCGATCTGCACAAAATTGCGCAGGTTAATGATATTTCGCGGCGAATTAGCAGTGGCGAATTAACCGCAACCGAAGCGTATACATTACTCAAAGTCATTGAAGCCGGGCCGCAGGAATATACGCCCTGGATGAAAATGATTGCCGCTGCACTGGCAAGTGGCTGTTTTACGATTATGTTTCAGGGAAGCTGGAATGATTTTTTACCTTCGGTGATCGCCGGATTTTTCGGCTATACGACGATGCACTATTTGCATAAATGGGTGCAGGTTAAATTTTTCGCTGAGCTGTCAGCCGCCTTTTGCATCGGTTTGCTTGCTTCGATCTTTATCGAGTTTCATATCGGACGTGAGCTGGACAAAATTATTATCGGCTCGGTCATGCCGCTTGTTCCGGGGCTGCTCATTACGAATGCGATTCGTGATCTGATGGCAGGTCATCTCGTATCCGGCATTTCCAAAGGTGCGGATGCGTTATTAACCGCGTTTGCGATCGGCGCAGGTGTCGCTATTATTTTAACATTTATGTAATCCAGCTTGTCTGGACAGAAAGGCAGGTCAATTCTGTTATGCTGGCTCAGCTTATCACCAGCTTTATCGCCTCTGTCGGCTTCGGTATTATTTTTAATGCACCGCGCCGTTCTTTGCTACAATGCGGCATCGCCGGGATGCTTGGCTGGATGGTGTATGTGCTGCTATATACGCATATTAATCCGATTGCCGCTACGCTGATCGCTACATTTATCGTGGGCGGCATTAGCCAGATTTTTGCGCGTATATACAAAACGCCGATCATTATCTTTAGCGTTGCCGGTGTGATTCCGCTCGTACCCGGCGGACTTGCTTACAATTCGATGCGTAATTTCGTTGAAAATGATTACGCCGCTGCGACTGCACTTGCGGCTCAAGCAGCGATGCTGTCAGGGTCGATTGCATTGGGGCTGGTATTGTCAGAAGTGTTTAATCAAATGATACGCCGTGCTGCCCGGTAATGGGTGCACGGCGTATTTGAATAGTTATGATTGTTTCTTTACTCCTTAAGAAGGCAGCCGACCTTCATCATAGCAACGGGCTAGCCAGTTGACGAAATCATCGTTCAAGCCTAGCATATGGGCGCTGAAGATAAGGTCGATGTCGTCGCTGACGTAGGCAGCCAGGTCGCCGCTACCGGAAGCTTTGATCGTTTCGTCAAAGGCAAGGCGGCTCCATTCCTGGAGCTGGTCTTGTTCGGCTGGTGTGAGTCCTTCGCGGCGTAGCTTTTGATAGGCTTCAATCCAGGCGGTATCAAAATCGGCACCATCGCGGTAGTCGAGATAGGCGGATTCATCCAGCTGTTCCCATACAGTTGCCGGCAATAATTGTTGTCGTTCCAGTTTCGGCTGTAATGAAGTGATCATCGCATCTAGCATGCTGACTCTCCTTTATTCGTTCAACTTGGCTTATTACAGGACAGTTTAAGCCACATATTCACTTCGTCCCAGCCGATAACATACGCTTTAAGCATATAACCCGGAGCACGTGATTCGGCTACAGATGATCCATTACATTCACGGTCATCCAGAATGCCGTATGCGTCGCTAGGCAGGCTGAGAATCGTGCCCTGCGGATAAAAAACCTCTACGATACCTGCTACCTGATCGCCGGGAGCGAAGCGCTGCTTCGTATGCTCCCATGCTTTACGATACGGACGTGTTGCTTCTGTCCATACGTCTTCAAATTGCTCGCGTGTAATGTCGCGTCCCTCTGCATCGTCCATACTCTGATCAAATACTTGATCAAACAGGCAGAAATGCAGTTCCTCATCTGGACGGCATGACACGATCCAGTGTTCTTCGTCCTCTATGACCTGACGCAATACAGTGCGCTCATCGTCAACTTCAAAGTAGTAGTTCTCCTTGCTTTCTTCAAAGCGCAGCTTATAATATTCCATTACTCGACCTGATCCTGTCCACCACTCGTTGGGCTGGATTGATGATGACCTGCATAATAAGGCTCGCCCGGGTCCAGATCAAGCACAACACGGCGTGGTATCACAAGTGCATATTGATGCTCGACACGCCAGCGTTGATTCTCATGCAGTCCGATCGTTTCGCCATCAGCGATAATATCACCTTGATGATACACATAATCCGCTACATTCGTAATAAACTGCGCGACTTCGCCAGGTTCCATATCGTAGAAATGGCACTGCACGTCCGGTACGCCGAGCGCGGCCAGTCCACAGCTATCCATGACCATTTCCTTGCGCTCGCCTTCACCAGGAATCTGGTACAAACGAATATTAAGTGCACCATATAGCTGTTGATCCTGCTGAAGCGCCTGGAGCAGCTCGGCTGCGGATACGAGCTTATCGCTTGCTTTGTAATATACCGCCTCACATGGCGCAACTTCCAAAATCGCTCGCAGCACATCGTTAAATAGCGGCAATCTGCGCTGTGGCGGCATCCCTCGCGCCATCATATCGGTCAGCATCAATTCATGGTTGCATGCTTCGACGGTAGCGGCTGCTTCTGTCCAATGCCAGGACTGCTGAAGCGCAGACTCGTACATCTCGACCGTCGGTGTATCATTGACTGGCATCAATACCGTTTGTACCGGCATCGGACCTTCCTGATAGTTCAATGTATGATTCAGATGGAAGAAATGGTAGTGATCCTCATCTTCCTCATGTCCAGCTTCGCTGCGTGCTTCCCATACTGCTAGCGTTTCCTCTGCGTCTTCAGCTAAATCTTCTGATGTGCGCACAGGGCCTGTGTATTCGATAATTTTTGCATACAATGCTTCACGATCGATAACAGGCTTTTCCTTATATAATAACTGCACCGTATAAATGGGAGCATAGCCATAATCCTCTTCCATTTCGCGTTGTTGCTGTGGGTCCGGTTGACCGGGTTGCATAGATGTCATTGTCTAATTAAGCCCCTTTCCTTTTTCAAACTAAATCGGTATGCTGCTCCTTATTACCCTGTTTCATGACATTCTGAACGAAGCGTAATCCGTTATTTTATGTATCACCCTGTTGTCATTGAGACGTCCCGCATAGCTGTCTTGCTCCAAAGTAGTGTATAATTTGGTGTAGAAGCAGTTCAACCTGTCTTCGTTTCAAACGGAACCTTAGCGGGGTACTCTGCAATTATAACCGCTTTGGGCTTCGATGCACAGTATCATGCCTTTAGCAGGCAAACCACCATCCAAGGAGGTTTTGTTATGATTCATCCACATACCGTTACGATCCGCCAACATATTCGTGATTTTACAGATTCGCAGGATGAAACGTTGTTAAATGAACATGCCCATGCCGGGCAATGGAGCATAGCACAGGTGCTTGAGCATCTTTATTTGATGGAAACCGCGATTACGACGCGCATGGGTGCCGTCCTACAGCAAAATGAACCTACACCACCGCCGTTGTCTCAGCATAGCGATGCTCCATCGTTCCGTCTTACACCAGATCGCTCGCGCCGCATTGAAGCACCCGCGGATCTCGTGCCTGCGGATAAGCATATGACGCGTCAGGAACTATATACGCGTCTGTCACGCTCCCGCTCCCATCTGGAAGAGCTACTCCAAACGGCTGATCCACAACAGCTGCAACAGAAAACGATGAATCATCCTGTGTTTGGCTCGATGACATTGGAAGAATGGGTCGAATTTATCGGACTGCATGAACAACGCCATCTGGAACAAATGAAGGACATTCAATCCGCGCTTACCGCCGCTCACGGTTAAAGCAGTCGTCGTTGGCATCGCCATGACTAGAAAACCGCCAGAAGACGATAAGTGGTGTGCAGCCGGAGCAGCTATATCGCAGCCGGCATATAGCTGCTGTACTATAGCGTGAAGCATGACGTTTATGATTGAATTCATGACGTTTACAATTCACTTACGGTTATGACGGATTGGATAATTGTCCAGTCGTTGTACCCTCCAGCCGCTTATTCCATTTAAGGAGTGAGCGGCTTTTGAAATTTCACGGATTAGCGCATTCCACTTCCAACTTTATTCGGCTTCCACCATCCGATACGTATAGCCAGAAGCAATGATCTCGATATGACTGTCATAGCCTGCAATAACATAATGCTTCAGTTGAAGTCGTTTCTTGGGATCGTATTGCTGTTGCTTGGCTGATAACCACTCTGACGCTTGAACCTCATACAGTCCCGGATCAGGATGATATCCGTACTGCTTCCAGAACGCTTCCACCTCATCTGCACCATCGGCCAGTTCAATAGTATGCTCGACATGCTCAAACAAATTCAATGTTACACAGCGTAGCTCTGCAACAGGCTGAAATACAAGCGCTAGCTCACGATATTGCTCCTGTTGCCAATCTTCGATCGTCTGCACATCAAGTGTAACGGTGACTCCACTGGATTCGGTATACATTGCAGTCAGATCGGTAGTCGATATGTAAAAGTTCACTTTCTCAGGTACTAACTTGAGCATAAAAGCTTCCACCTCCTTTGATCCTGTTAAACTGTGCTCATTATACTTGATTATTATTCAAAGCTCCTCCAGTCCATAAAAGCTTCCCTAGTCCATGTTCGAGAACATGCTGCTTTTCTCCTGCTATTTCCCCTCCCTGTACCGCTCCATACTTAGCGATAGCTACACATCTACTTTGTCTGTCCGCTGCTGCTACATATGACCGACTGACTTTTCCTGAGCTACATTAACCGCTACAATAGACAAAGTGAGGATGCGTGCTTCGTAGGCGTACCATCCGTACCGATATGATTTTACAACGACAAGGAGCTGTAACTTATGGACGACAGAATTGCTACACTTCGTGGATTGATGAAGCAGGCCGAGCTTGATAGTTTGCTAATTACCGATCCCAAGCATGTATACTATCTTAGCGGCTTCGCGAGTGATCCACATGAACGTTTTCTAGGCTTATTTATTCCGGAAGGCAATGAGCCTTTTATTTTGCTGCCTGCTCTCGATGAAGATAAAGCGCGCAGCACATCGACGATACAACGCATCGAAACGCATCTGGATACCGATAATCCGTATGTTCGCCTGCAAGAGTGTATCGGCGGCAAAGTCGGAACACTGGGCGTGGAAAAGGAACATTTATCGGTGGCACGGTTTGAACAGCTTTCCGAAGTGTTGCAAGCAGAAGCCTACCACGATATAACGAGCATGCTGAACAGTATGCGTTCACGCAAATCACTGGATGAAGTCGAGCGTATGCGCCTATCGATCCAAAAGATCGAGGAAGTGCTGCGCCGCGGGATTTCCAGTGTGAAAATAGGCATGACTGAGCTTGATCTTGTAGCCGAGCTGGAATATCAGATGAAAAAAGTCGGTGCGGAAAAGCCAGCTTTTGATACGATGGTATTGTCCGGTCCGAATACGGCACTACCGCACGGTGTACCAGGTCAGCGTAAACTGCAATCCGGTGAACTCGTCATGTTCGATCTGGGGCTGTTTTACAATGGCTATGCTTCTGATATTACACGTACATTTGCAATCGGTGATATCGATGACGAAACGTCTCGTGTATATCATACGGTGCTGGCTGCCAATGAAGCTGCCATTCAAGCGACCCGTCCGGGTGTAACCTTTGCTTCAATTGATAAAGCAGCACGTGACGTGATTACCGAAGCCGGCTATGGCCCACGCTTTATTCACCGACTTGGACATGGACTTGGCATGGATACGCACGAATATCCGTCTGTACATGGCGGCAATGAAAATCTGCTCGAATCCGGTGTGCTATTTACCGTCGAACCGGGCATTTACATTCCGGGTCACTGCGGCGTGCGGATTGAAGACGATGTGATCGTTACCGATCAAGGTGTGGATGTGCTGTCTTCGTTCCCAAAAGAGCTGACGGTAATCGGTTAATGGATTCAATTCGTTAAATCCGTTATATCTGTTACATCTGTTACATCTGTTATATCTGTTAAAACAGATGCGACCAATACTGGCTTTTATCTACTCTATAACTTGTAAATACACAAATGTAGATGCCCAAACTTCTACATTTCTATAGTTGCGACACTTCTATTGTTTATATATTTCGATGACCTATACTTTATATATTTCGATAGCGTGTAACTTGTAGCTGTATTTCGATTGACCGATTGTTTGATCAGCCAATTACCCATCACAAAAAACCACGCGCTCTATACCGATCATGCGTATAGAGCGCGTGGTTTTGTTTGTATACTGATTCGTTATGCCATGCATGGAGCGTACATGGATACTGTTCTGCTACTATTCGAATCTCTGAACCGATCGATGTAGTAACATATTTTGTTTTGCCAAAATCATTTTTCGTTGAACGACATGTTAAGAAATTGCTAACACTAAAATTGGATGCTTATACTCTACACCTTTTATAATTACACTTTGATAGTGTAGTTAACATAAGCTGTACCGTTAGCATACAGACTACAATTTATTAGCTTACATTTGGATAACAACGGTTTAATAAAATCATCAAGTCCATTCTCGCTCTGCTTCACTATGATCCGAACCGTGTCGAAGCAGTAAGGGCTGATCTTCTGCCGGTACTTTGAACGTACGCGCCCAGTACAGGAATGGCGTACCCGCAGCGGTCAAAATGAATTTTAAAATATACGTCGTAAACAAAATTTGCAGCCAGACCGACCATTCGTATATACCAAGAAACGCAATTGTGCAAAAGATCAGCGTATCCACAAACGAACTGATCATCGTGCTACCATTGTTACGAATCCACAATTGTTCTGGTTTAGGAAACGAACGACGCAGCCAGCGATACAGACGTACATCAAGCAACTGACTGACCAGATAGGATGTCAAACTCGCAATAAGCAAAATGGATACCTGTCCAAAAATTAACTCCAGTGCGCTCTGCGCATCTGCCGAAATATCCACGCCAGGCGCAACTTCGAATTGCAGCGCCATCTGCATCACGATCGTTGTAATGATCAGCGTTAGAAATCCAAACCACACTGCGCGACGAGCGACCTGAGGCCCGAACCGTTCATTGAGCAGATCGCTTGCCAGATACATACTGACATAGAGCGTATTGCCAAGCGTCGTGACTACACCAGCCAGCTCAATCGTTTTGATCACCTGAATATTCGCTAGAATCGCTGCAATCGCAATCCAGCCATATATCCCTTTAATGCCAAACAATCGATAACTGAATACAAACAATGTATACGTAACAAGAACGAATAAAATACCCCACCATAGGTTAAACAATCGAATTTCCCCCTAGTTTTGATAACGCGGGATGGTTACGAACCGCGAAATGTGCTGAAAACTGTTTTACTTTATCACAGGACTAATGACTCTACAAGCCCGATTTGTATGTTAATACGCTGATGCACTGTTTAAAGCAGCTTATTTCGTCCTTACCAAACCGTTGACTAGCGTAAGGTAAAGTGGACATTTTGTACTGAATTTGTCGTTATACTTTCGTTCTGAATGCCATTGTAAAGACATCCCCATCCAAGTCCTATATCAGTATATTATGTAATATACATGTTAGATATCACACTTTTTTCACAAATTCGCTTTTGATTTTCAGTTTTTTTTGCAATTTTAACATTTTATATGTGTAAAGAACTATTCAAACAACGGTCAATTGATATAATATAAATAAATAATTAAGCCTTTTTACTTAGTCCATTTAGCACGTATAAAGCCTGGTTTCACATATTCACTGCTACTAACAGATTATATGGTTCCGGAAGCTTGAAGGGAGTCGGATGTTTCATTGACAAAAAGAGCCTAAAATCGTCAGAATAGGCTTTTATTCCATTAGATGGTCAAAAGATAATTTAGCTCACTACTCACGTCACTTATTTTTACGTATGTAAACTGTGTTTGAATGAAAGACAGGATGAAATAGCCTATTTAAGTCTTAGATCTCTCATCGTGTCAAGTACAGGAAGGGGATTGTGTATGTTTCGAATAAATCAATCGATTAGCCGTAAGATCATGGTTACATTTGCTCTGCTTATTATCGTTGTCTGTCTTGTGATGAGTACATTCTTTTATTTTATGACCCGTGGAGTGGTCAATAATAATGTCGTTCCTCAATTCCGTCAGGTGCTTAACATCGCAATGGATGGCATTTTGAAAGATCTCGATAATACACAGGTGATGCAAGCAGCACAGGGCAATAGCGGAGAAATTATGAAGCTGGAAAGCTATCTTAATGATCAGTTAAATGCATACGAGCTGGACAATCTGTATGTACTCCGTATCGATAAAGATAAAGCTGTCGTTGCTGCAACGTCTAACAAATCCAAAAACTTTAAGGACGGACAGGAAGTAGAGCTAAGCGACAATATTAATACCGCTATAGACAAAGGTAAATTGCTCACTGATCTGTATTCTACGGAAAATGGTGCGCATGTCACATATTATTATCGTGTTCCAGGTAGCTCCATTCTAGTCGCTGCAAGTATGGATGCCAGCTTTGTCGAAGGCATTACGACGAATCTGATCCTCACTACATTAGTCGTTGCCATCGCTTCAGTCGCTGTATGTCTGTTCGTTGCTTATCGTTTTAGCCGTAAAATCACATTGCCACTTGCTCGTCTTGTACGTCATACCCGCCTTGTTGCCGAGGGGAATCTGCAACAGGACATTAAAATGACAGGTAGCGATGAAATCGCCCAGCTAGCACGTGGCTTCCGCCTAATGACGGAAAATCTGCGCATGATGGTCAATCATGTGATCGATAGCTCGGATAAAGTTTTATTTGGTACCGAAGCACTCAGTAAACGCATTAACAAAATGCAAGGCATGGTCGATCAATCTGTCCACTCTATTACTACGATTAAAGATGGCAGCACAATGATCGCTACGTCTTCTACGGAAAATGCGCGTGCGATGGAAGAGATCACCAATGGCATTCAACATATCGCTTCTTCGACTGCCGACATTTCCGATCAACTGGGACAAGCATCGGAACACGCTGTATCCGGTAACGGTATGGCACAGCATGCGATCCAGCAAATGAACTCGGTCGAAATGGTCGTATCGGATACACGTGAATCGGTACAGATGCTCATCGATCGCTCGGAATCGATGAGCCAGATTCTATTATCGATTGGCGAGATTACGAAACAGATTCAAATGCTATCGCTCAATGCATCGATCGAGGCTGCTCGTGCAGGCGAGCATGGACGTGGCTTCGCTGTCGTCGCGGCTGAGGTTCGTCATCTAGCCGATCAATCACGTGGAGCTGCACAGCAGATTGAATCGGCACTGCAATCCATTCGTGAGGAATCACTCAAATCAACTGAATCGATGAACCGTGTTAGCGTAGAAGTACAATCCGGTGCACAACTCGTACAGCAGGCAGGCCAGTCGTTCGATCAACTTGTGGAGCTGGTACAACAGGTGAACATGACTGTACAATCGGCTTCAGCGGCAACACAGCAAATCTCTGCTGGTTCTGAAGAAGTGAGTGCATCTGTAGATGAAACGGCTGAAATCACGCACAAAGCGTTGGAGAACATTCAAGGCATTGCCAAAAATACAGATCATCAATCATCGGAAATGTTGGCTTATGCAGCGATTATGGAAGAGCTGAACGAACAGGCTCGGTCATTGCAGGATGCGGTTAGTAAGTTTACACTTAAATAAATGCGATTGGACTAGAATCTGATTTGTCTGCAAACTTAGATTGTAAATGGTGCACCATTCCGGGAAGGAATAAGGGGACGGACTTCGGTATCGCACAGTAATCTATGAATCCGAAGTGAATGGTAGATTCCCGTGCTCAAAGGCAGTACGATATTTTGCTTAACAAAAATTCTTTTTATTGAACCTCGTGTTAGAAGATCGCTAACACTGTACGATGTATAACATACGAGTTTATGCACAACAAATATCAAATCTTATACACTAAGAAGCCGACTTCTGCGCAAAGCAAGAAATCGGCTCTTTTAGTTTGTGTATTTTAGTTAGTTCATAGCTGATATGTTAATCTGTTTGTAATTGATTCAGTCATTGGGGATGTAGCAGTAATGGCCGAAACAAATCTTACCGCCGTTTCAGCAACAGCTGGGGTACATCGATATCAGGATGATGTACAATCGCTGGGCGGATTCGGAATAGTTGTTTTAATACGGACTCTTCCATTAGCTGTGCAGGAGTGCCTTGCATCATCATTTGCCCGTCCTGTAGTGCTAACAAACGATCGCAATAGCGGGCAGCCAGATTCAGATCGTGCAGTACGGCAATCACCGTAATGCCGGTTTCTCTACGCCATGTGTCCAGCCATTCCATAAAGTGAACCTGATAGGCGATATCCAGATACGTTGTCGGCTCGTCTAATAAAAGCAGTTTAGGTTGCTGTGCCATCACTTTTCCAAATGCGACCCGTTGTCGTTGCCCTCCGCTGAGCTGATCAAGGGGACGATCAGCGAGCTGCTTAAGATCCAGACGCTCCATAATTTCTTCCAGCAATTGATCTGACGTTTCCAGTTGATCATGACCGAGCCAGTTTTGATAAGGATAACGCCCCATCGCCAGCACCTCTTTAACCGGATAATGTAGTGGCGCCAATCCCTCTTGCCCCAGCACTGCCGTATGCCTTGCCAGCTCGCGGCGACTGTATTGGTACAGCGGACGATGTTGCAGCAAAATATTCCCTCGCTCTGCACGCTCCGTACCTGCTAGCAGCTGTAAAAGAGTCGTTTTGCCACTACCATTTGGACCAACAATGCCCCAGCATTCTCCCGGTTGTACTGACCAGTTGATGTTATCTAGCACTGTTCGTGCGCCGTAGCTTTTGGCGATATCGTTTAGCTGGAGGAGCGGACTATTATGCTCAGCAAAAGCAAACGAATGCGTTAACGATTGGGATGGTGCTGAGCTTCGTTTTTTCCACTTTTTCAGCATTGCTCCACCTCCATTGTGTACTAGCATATCGACCCATTTACATCCTAACTTTAAGTGTATGCTGGCATATTTAAAGTTCTGACTGTGCAAATTAAATTAATGTTGATAAAGGGAATGGGTTGCTAACACATAGTGCTTCTTGTTCTTTATTCATCGTTCTCGTTCTCGTTCTCGTTCTCGTTCTCGTTCTCGTTCTCGTTCTCGTTCTCGTTCTAAATTATACACTGGGTTTCCATTCCAGTTGCCATTTATCACTACGTTTTTTACATCCATCTCTATAACGTTTTACATATAGAAAAAAAAGCTGACTCCTAACCGTATCCGTTCACATACAATATGAACTATACAAACAGACTATAAACACATCCGCCACCAGCTATCTTTATCACATCATATCCGATTGCTTCTTTTTACTCCGATGCAACAGATACGCAAAGAACGGTGCCCCGACAAAAGCAGTTACCACACCAAGCGGTATTTCCGTAGGTGCCAGTACGGTACGTGCCGCCGTATCAGCCCACATGAGAAAGATCCCTCCACCGATAGCTGATAACGGGATGAGCAAACGATAATCAGGTCCCAGCAGCAAACGAATCATATGCGGAACGACCAGACCGACAAAGGCAACAACCCCGGATACCGATACCGCTGCGGCGGTAATGAGCGTAGCGATCACGAGTACAACCGTTTTCGTTCGATCGACATTCACGCCCAGATGTGACGCCTCTCGCTCGCCCAGCGACAATACATTCATCGCACGCGCCTGGCTCCACAGCAGCACCAGACCGACAATCACATAAGGCAGCATCGCCATGACATACGGCCAGCCACGTAGACTCAGGCTACCCATCGTCCAGAAAATAATCTCGTTCACACTGCCTTCCGACATCGACGCCAGAAACGATACAATCGCCCCGAGAAACGACTGCATAACAACGCCTGCCAAAATTAAGCTACCTGTCGGAATTGTGCCCTGCTCTCGTGCCAGCGCCAGTACAACATATAACGTGATAGCGCCACTAACAAAAGCAATCAGCGGCAATGTCCAACCGCCGAATAACGAATATTGATAGCCGGTAAAAATAAGTACGGCCGCGCCAACAGAGGAGCCGGACGATACACCGAGTGTAAATGGGTCGGCTAGCGGATTACGCAGCACGCCTTGAAAAGCCGCTCCTGCCAGACCCAATGCAGCTCCAACAAGCAACGCTAGCATGACACGCGGCAAGCGAATATTCAGCATAATCTGCTCTGCCGCTTCATTCCAATCCGGTGTGATCCAGCGCTGTATACCTGGCATATGATGCAGTAAAATGCGTGTAATCTGACCACCCGGAATATATACCGAACCAATCCCCGTATTCAATACCACACTAATGACCAGCAACATTAAAAATAACAGCAACGGCCATATGCGTTGACGACTCATTGTTTGAACAGATTCGGATAGATGGCGTGAGCGATTTCAACCAGACCATCTGTTACACGCGGACCCGGACGGCTAACGAGATCATCATCCAATCCGAATAATTGATTATTTTGAATCGCTTTGATCTTATTCCAGCCACTACGAGCGCGAATAATCTGATCCAGCGTCTGGTTCGTTTTCGTATCCATCGATCCTTTAGAGTACAAAATCACATCTGGATTCGCAGCGACGATCGCTTCCTCATTAATCTCATGCCAGCCTGTCGTATCGCCAGCAATATTGATACCTCCAGCAAGGGTGATCATCTCATCCATAAACTCTCCTTTACCAACGGTCCAGCCTGGTGAAAATTCAATGTATACCTTTTTCTTTTGCTCCGGTGTTAGCGATGCAACTGCATCAGTTACCATTTTTACCTGCTGGCGCATATGATCGGTTACTTGTTGCGCTTCCGCCTGATGATTCGTAATTTTGCCGTACAGTTCGATGTTGCTGATCACATCATCAATCGTTTTTGGCGTCGTTTTGAAAATAGGAATGCCCGCAGCGCGCAGCTCTTTGACGAGTGCTTCACTGGAAGAAATGCCGGTAAATACTACATCCGGGCGAAGTGCAACGACGGCTTCCACATCCGGCTTGCTCACACCACCGATACGCGCTTTCGTTTTCACCGCTTCAGGATAATTGTCGTACTCGGACACACCGACAATTTGCTGATCCAGTCCAAGTGCGAACAACGCTTCCGTCTCGGCTGGGGAAATAGAAACGATCCGTTTAGGCTCTTCTTTAAATGTAAACGCATAGCCTGTCGCATCCTTGATGGTCAGTGGATACGTAGTCTGCTCGCCAGTAGCCTTGCTTCCATTAGAGGATGCGGCACTATTGTTGCTCGTCTCGCTGCTCTCTGTTGCAGATTGCTCTGTTGTCGGTGCTGGCTGCGTTGGAGCACAGGCAGCCAGCATCGTGGACAGCATAGCCGCCATAACAATCGAGGATAGCCAGCGGAATGGGGAAGAATTAAAGTTCATCGTACAATCTCCTTTGGTTTTAAGGCGTATCCGCCATTATTAGGTACATTCGGTCAATACGAATACAATCCCTCTGATTATAGGGCATAACAATCGCGGCTACAATTGCATTTACCGTCTATGTATCGTGGTATGTATCGCGCATACGAAAATCCCCTTCAGTCAGCCATATCGATCTCATCGTAAGACGAGTCATACATGGCTGGACAGAAGGGGGTTCTACTTGCTATAGGATGCCTGTTATATGGTGTCTATTTTTAACTACATAATACTTGTTGCACTTCATCTTCATCGTGTCTGCTTCACCTTATGTTAGCGCAATCGACATCAACTTGGTGCTGTACCAAACAGGCTGCATTAGCTCTGCTCACTTCGTTTATGCTTGTCTGTTCCATCATATACTTGCCATCGTGATCAGGTGATGCGATTTTCCTGATCTTTCATCCGATTTTGCTGATCCGGCTGACGCCCTTGATCGGACACTCCCTGTTCCAAATCAGGCGCATTGTCCTTGCCTTCCACAAACTTCTTCATATCCTGATTGTGTTCATTTTTTTCCTGCTTACTGTTCAGCAATTCTCGAGCTTGATCATTCATGATGATTTGCCTCCTTTTGCAAGCGTTAGTTGTTATTACCCTTCCGTGTTTCCTGTAAAACGACATTCTGGATTTTAATGGAATTTATCGTTCCAAACTATTGCTTTACGATATTGTCATTTTGCAACATTCAATTGGTTTTGGAGACCATTTCGTTTACAATAAGTAAAAAGGCTTTACGCCTGTATGCTTTTATTTCTAGTGTTAGTGATTTCCTAACACGGGGTTCAATGAAAAAGTGATTTTTGCGAAAGCAAAATATCTTACCTTTTCTAGTGTTAGCGATTTCCTAACACGGGGTTCAATGAAAAAGTGATTTTTGTACAAGGTAAATAATACTGGAGGAACGTCCTATGCTCTTTATCGATAATCAGGGAATTAACGACCCGACCATCAATCTGGCGATAGAAGAATTTGTACTCAAACACCTGCCGATGGATGACAGCTACCTGCTCTTTTATATTAATGAGCCGTCTATCATTATCGGCAAGCATCAAAATACGATCGAAGAGATCAATGCTGAATATGTAAAAGCGAATCATATTCATGTCGTGCGTCGTCTATCCGGCGGCGGTGCGGTGTATCATGATCACGGCAATCTGAATTTCAGCTTCCTGACTAAAGATGACGGTCAATCGTTCCATAACTTCCGCAAATTCACCCAGCCTGTCGTTGAAGCGCTACAACAGCTTGGCGTTGATGCCGATCTGTCCGGACGTAATGACCTGCAAGTCGGTGAGCGTAAAATTTCCGGCAATGCGCAGTTTTCTACTCGCGGACGCATGTTCAGCCACGGTACGCTTATGTTCGACTCGGAGCTGGACAATGTGCAATCTGCACTCAAGGTAAATCCAGAAAAATTCAAATCCAAAAGCACCAAATCGGTACGCAGCCGCGTGGCGAACATCTCTGAATTCCTTACCGAGCCGCTAACGATGCAGCAGTTCCGTGACGAGATTTTGCGTCATATTTTCGGTGTTGAGCCAGGGGATGTACCCCAATACGTGCTGACCGAAGCAGACTGGAACAAAATCCACGAAATTTCGGCGGAGCGCTATCGCAACTGGGATTGGAATTATGGCCAATCTCCAGCATCGAATATTAAGCATACACGCAAGTTCCCGGTCGGCATTATCGATATTCGCATGGATATTAAAGACGGTCATATGCAAGAGATCAAAATCTATGGCGACTTTTTCGGTATTGGCGATGTGGCAGATATTGAAGATCGTCTACGTGGCAAACGCTATGAAGAAATCAGCGTCCGTGAAGCGATGAGTGGCGTGGATATTAAGCATTATTTTGGCAATATTGAGCTGGATGAATTTATCGGGCTTGTATTGTTGGAAGACTAAGCTAAACACTACGCTGAAAAGGAACCTTCGAACATGTAACGTTCAAATGTGTTGCTTTTACGATTGCCTATCTTCTTACGATTGCCTGTATTTACTTTCAATACGGTTAAACAATTATAGATTCAATGATTTCAATATAGATAAAATCAACTGGATAGAAGGAGCCTACCTATTATGTACAAACTGATTGCGATTGATATCGACGATACCCTGATCAATGACGACAAAGAAGTAACACCTGCTACCCAGCAAGCGCTGGAGCAAGCCGTAGCTAAAGGCACGGTCGTGACACTCGCGACTGGACGTGCGTATGCATCTGCTCAAGCGATTGCGCGTCAAACCGGACTGAATGTCCCGATCATCACTTATCAAGGTGCACTGGTGAAAAACCTGATGGATGAAAAAGTGCTGTATGAGCGCTATGTACCCGTTGAAGCCGCACGCAAACTGCATGACTACTGCATCGAGCATAATTTGCATTTGCAAACGTACATCGATGACAAACTGTATGCACGTGAGCTGAACCAGCATCTGATCGACTACACAACACTCAACCGCACACAATACTATATCGAGCCTGATTTTGCCAAGCTGATGGAACTGCCAACACCTAAAATGCTGATCATCGACGATCCCGCTTTCCTGGACGAGCTGCAACCGATCTTGCGCGAACTGCTCGGCGATAGTGTACACATTACCAAATCCAAACCAGAATTTCTGGAAATCATGCACAAAGAAGGCACCAAAGGCGCTGCGCTGACATTCCTGGCAAACCATTTTGGCTGTGACCTGAAAGACACGATCGCTGTCGGCGATTCCTGGAACGATCATGAAATGCTCGAAGCTGCCGGTCTCGGTGTGGCTATGGGCAATGCCATCGAACCACTTAAAGCGATCGCCAACTATATCACAGCTAGCAACAATGAAGATGGCGTCAAAGAAGTGATCGAAAAGTTCATCCTTAATCCTGAGCAAGCTTCCGTTTAATTCACTACAGCTTTATTACTATGGGTCTACACAAAGGCTAAACTTAAACTCGTCATATATCAAAAGCACCTTGCCAGAGAGTATAGGATCATCCCGTTCATTATAAGGAACAGATAATCCCATACTCACCGCAAGGTGCTTTTTAGTATGCGCTATAAGGTGTGATTTTAGATGTGCTTTTTGGTGTGTTTTTAAATGTGTATTGTTAGATGTATGCTATTGTATACACTTTCAGGCATCATACTTTAAACTTTTGGATTCGTTTTAAATAGGTTTAAGCTTAGTTTCAATGGAGCTTTCCCTCGGAAATACATTCCTTTTGAATACATCTATCTCTTACATCTATCTCTGTGAGATACATTGGGTCTACCCAATCAGCGACTCAAAGACGCTGCCTTATTGCTTGCCGGAGATGTATCCCTTAGATCCAGCCCCTGTACTGTACACGCATCGTGCCTATTTTGTGAAGAATCGCTCCAATCGACCGAATCGACGAATCATGTTCGTATGGAAGCACAATCCGGTACACAGCTCGTTCAGCAGGCAGGTCAACGAAATGCTCTCACCAGCAGATCAAGAACTCTGCATCTGATCCAACGCCTCCAAATAAAGCACCTGCAAAAACTTCTTAATACTCACCTTGCTCTTACCATCATCGCGTTCCTCGTCAATCTCTTTCATTTTCGCCCGAATATCTTCAAAATCAAAATATAACGGTGCATAATGCTCAAACTTCGGATTTCCGTAATCCGTTAAACCGATCGATGCGAGATGCGTCAGCGCTGTCGTTACCGTCCGACGAATACGCTGCTCAATCGCCTTCGCTTCTTTGTCGATCTCACGCGGTGTACTTTTGTACGCTGCTGCCACTCCTTCATACAACTGCTTGAGCGGTGGAAAAGGACCACTTTGCCCGTGTTCCAGCAGCATTTGCATAATCGCTGTAATATCGTTGCAGCCTGCTTCACCTACGATACCCAGATTCATATAAATAGGGCGAATCACTTCACTCACACTGCGCGGCTTCACCGAAGCGGTCGTCTGACGATCAGCGGATAATAAATTGAGCGTATCGAGTTTGGATAGCGACGACTTCAGCTCATTCAAATATTGCCGAATTTCCGCATGCTCACTCACACGTGATAACACGGATTCGACTTCAATTCGATTGATCGGCTTACGAATGAAAAACTCAATTCCAGACTGGTACGCTTCGCCAACCATTTCTTGATTTTCAATCTGTGAGATCATCACATATTTCCCGTTAAAGCCTTGTCGTTTGAGCTGTACAATCGTTTCCAGTCCATCCTGATCGGGCATAAGCCAATCGATAAGTACCACATCTGGACGTGTTTCCATAATGATGCGGGCGCCTTCTTCGCCACCGCGTGCTGTTCCGGTGACTTCCCCCAGTCGGCTCTCCTGAATAATATTTTCCAGCATCGCTCGTGTTGCTGGATCATCGTCCACAATACAAAAAGTCAATCCCATATTACTCCCCCTTTTTTAACGCTCCGGTCGGTAGCTTCACGCGAAAAATTGTCGTCCACGGCGCGTTTTGCTCATCAGAGTACAACTTGATCGTGCCACCAAGTGAGGAGATAATATCGTGTACATGCGATAGTCCAATGCCAGTCGCTGCACTTCCCCCTTCGCCAAACTTGGTTGTAAAACCGGGTTCGAAGATCGTGTCCCGATTTTTGGCAGGTATGCCTTTACCAGAATCCGATACCGTAATGACCGTCCAACGCCCTACCTGCTCAATGCGCAGTTCAATCGAACCGCTCTGCCCGAGCGCTTCAATCGCATTGGCCAGCAGATTATTCAGCAAAGTGAGCAATGGTATATAATCGGAAGTTACAAAATCATCGTCCAGATAAGCGCTAATCACTGCCTGCTTTTTCAACATGACTGCGTATTTACGGTTACCACGAATCGCATAATCCATAATTTCGGACATCGCCAGCATCGTTTGCGCTTCCTGATCAAACAGCTTGAGCAGTCCAGCCGCAACGCGCTGAGAATCCTTTTTGACCTCATGTATTTCCTGGGTAATACCGAGCTGTCGCTGGCTAAATTCTTTCAACTCTGCGCGTTTTAAATCCATATACAGCCGATAGCTGCTACTTGTAACACGTTCAATCGTATCCATCGATTTGCGCAAATAAAACACTTCACCATACAGCCCTGAATTGACCGACAGCATCTGTTCCATCCGCTTATTCTGCTCCTGCGATAGCGCCCGAATCTGGCTAACCGCGATGCTGCTATACAGTCCAGTTACGAAAAATCCACGTATGGCAGCTACCAGTGCAATATAGCCCCATGTTGCCGGGTTGGAAATATCCGAACCATTTAACAACGAACGTGATACCATCTCTACCGTATTGGAGCCAAAATCGATACAGGTCGCGACTACGCCCAGCAATAGCAAATGCATCCGTTCAATCTGACCTTGAATAAGCGACATGCCTACGGCAAATGTAAAATAATATAACCCAGCCGATGTGTGAACCTGTAAGCTGTTCATCACGCCAAAGTCTTCCGGTGTAAATATATAATCTAGCACTATACGGAAAACAATAACGGTTACCGCCGTATACAATCCCGTTCGAATATACGGAAGCCGGGACATGAGCAGCAGAAACAACAAAAAAGCACTGCCACCAAGACCAATGCGAAACAGATCGCCAGGCACCGGATTAATTTTAAATTCCCCTGCAATCGCCGTGCCCAACGCCACAACAAGCATCTGTATTTTTTCGTTTCGGAACAGAGCAGGCATCCGCCCTTCAGCCTCCTTGCGGCGGAAGCGGGCGACAGGCTTCCTGAATGTGGAAAGCACGACACTCGCCGATTTTTGAAATTGTTTATATGTTACCATAAAATGTCCCTCTCATGCGGTTTTGATCGTAAAAATACAACGCCCTTCTGTTAACAACTCTCCTGTCTATACAACAAAAGCCGGCCTCCTTCCGGAAACCGACCTTGTGCTATGTCTTTACGCATATGAATCATCATACGGCCGACCATCGTCCATAGCGATGCTATTCGTTGATGAGCATATGAATGTGCATAAGTTCAGGCAGTTCGAGTCTCCAAGCGTCTGGAGATCTGGGATAATGTATAATTTACAACAAAATAGATCATGGCGACAAGTAACAAAATCGGAATCGAATAGTTCGGACTTTGACCGATAATAATCTGCGCATTGTGCATCAGCTCTGCCAGTGCCACGATCACGGCCAGTGACGTATCTTTGAGCAGTGAGATAAACTGGCTTACGAGTGGTGGCACCATACGACGCAAGCCCTGCGGCAGTACGATATGCCAGAGCGTCTGAATCGAACCGAGACCTGACGAACGCGCCGCTTCAATCTGTCCTTTCGGAATCGACTTCAGACCGGCACGTACAACTTCCGAGATCATCGCCGCTTCAAACAGCGTCAGCGCAATAATTGCTCCTAACGGAATCGTAAACTTAAACTGTAAGCCAAAAAATGAAATTTGTGGAATCGCAAATTGGATGAAAAAGATAATGAGCAACAGCGGCAAATTCCGCAGCACTTCTACAATAACCGCCAGCACCTGTGATAGTACAGGCACACCCATATAGCGGATCACTCCGATCACACAGCCGATCACAAAACTAAACAGAATCGCCCAGAAAGCGACGTATAAGGTCATTTGCAGACCTTCCATCAGAAAACGCAAATTATCAGCTGAATAAGCTCCTGCAAAATCCATAGTACTCCTCCTTCTCTCTGCGCCCTTCGTGCATCTATTCGGTAGCTAAAAAGCCATCTCACTTTCTTTATTCATACGAATCAAAGGATATACATCAAACGTAATTAGCTGCCCTATGAATGTGAAATCCCTTCGTTTTACGAGCTTTTCGCCAGTCGACGCTCCAGCACATGAGAACCATAGCTCATCGGTAAGGTCAGCACCAGATAAAACAAGCCAGCAAATACATAAGCACTCACCGTTGCATAGCTATCGCCATTGACCTTATCGGCAAAGTACATTAGATCAAGACCGGCAACTACAGTTAGAACAGAGGAGTTTTTGATCAAATTAATAAACTGATTGCTCAGTGGCGGAATAACGAGTTTAATCGCCTGTGGCAATACAACATGGATCATTGCCTGTACATACGTCATACCTGACGAACGTGCCGCCTCCATCTGCCCTTTAGGTACAGACTGTATGCCTGCACGAATCGCTTCCGCAATAAAAGCAGCCGTATATACCGTCAATCCCACTGTCCCCGCTTGAAACCCATCCAGACGCATGCCAAACGTAGGCAATGCATACCAAAAAAAGAATACGATCAGCAATAGCGGTATATTACGTACAAACTCAACATAAGCGGTACCGATCCATTGCAGCGGCTTTACGCCAGTAATTCGGAATACTGCCAGAATAGCGCCAAATACAAAGCTGCCAATCAGCGCCAGTACACTCGCCAAAATCGTATTCAGAAAACCTTCCAGATAATAGGGAAAATAATCGACTAAAATCGAAAAATCGACCATCCAGCGTCCCTCCTTCAGCTTTACTTATTGCTTCATATTGCTGTACAGCTAACGAGTTTGGATCGGCTACAGTAGCCATTGCCTACAGCCATCATTCATGCTCGATCGTTTAATGTCACGATCATCGCACTCAGCATGCTCATGTTGCTGCTGAAATGCGTACATGGTCTTGTTTAACATCCATTCGCATTTCCGTTAATGAAAAAGATGGGCACGACTGGCCCACCTTTTCTTCTGTTCCGGTTAACCGACCGATGCTTGATCACTTCCGTTTGGAAGTGGTCGCTTATTTGCTTTCAGGCTCTTTTCCGATCCATTTTTTGTACATTTCATTGTAAGAACCGTCTGCTTTCATAGCTGTCAAACCTTTGTTGATCGCTTCAACGAGTGCGGTTTGACCTTTTTTCACCGCAATACCGTAAGGCTCATCGGTAAATGGTTGACCGACTACTTCATAGTTCGGGTCCTGTGCAGCCATACCATACAAAATCGCATCATCGGTCGTCAGCGCATCGCCTTGACCTGCTTTGAGTGCATTAAATGCATCCTGGTAGTTATCATATTCGAGTACTTTGACACCGGGTACTTTAGCTTCAATGTTTTTGATCGAAGTTGCGCCTTTTGCTGCCAGAATGGTTGTATCTGCCGTTACATCCTCAATCCCTTTGATCGGGCTACCTTTTTTCACGAGCAGGGATTGACCTGCCTGGAAATACACATCGGAGAAATCAACTTCCTTTTTACGCTCATCGGTAATCGTCATCGTTGCGATAACCATATCCACATCGCCATTGTTGAGCATCGGGATACGCGTTTTGGATGTCACTTCTTTTAGCTCCACTTTGCTCGCGTCACCGAGAATACTTTTCGCCAGCGCATGGGCCATATCTACGTCAAAGCCTTCTACATTGCCTGTTCCCGGGTCCTTTAATCCGAACAGTTTTGTATCATACTTTACACCGACGATTAGCTTACCGCGTTGCTTGATCTGATCCAGCTGTGAACTGGCATTATCCGTACCATTGGCGCCATTGCTTGCACTCGGAGCAGTCGTTGTGCTGCATGCTCCCAGGACAGTGACCAGTGCGATCATACATACGAGCAGCAATGAAAATTTCTTTTTGTTCATCATTGTAGTTCCCCTTTTCGTCTGGAATATGATAGTGGTAGGTGCGCATGAAAACTTAGACTGTGGGCGTACATCACTCTGGGAAGGAATAAGGGATGGACTCCGTTATCGCATAGGAATCTATAGAGTAAGAGAAAATGTAGATTCCCGTGCTCAAAAGATGTAAGATATTTTGCTGCGCAAAAATCACTTTTTCATTGAACCCCGTGTTAGGAAATCGCTAACACTAGAAGCTGTAAGATATTTTGCTTTGCAAAAATCACTTTTTCATTGAACCCCGTGTTAGGAAATCGCTAACACTAGAAGCTGTAAGATATTTTGCTTTGCAAAAATCACTTTTTCATTGAACCCCGTGTTAGGAAATCGCTAACACTAGAAGCTGTAAGATATTTTGCTTTGCAAAAATCACTTTTTCGTTGGACCCCGTGTTAGGAAATCGCTAACACTAGAAGCTGTAAGATATTTTGCTTTGCAAAAATCACTTTTTCATTAGACCCCGTGTTAGGAAATCGCTAACACTAGAAGCTGTAAGATATTTTGCTTTGCAAAAATCACTTTTTCGTTGGACCCCGTGTTAGGAAATCGCTAACACTAGAAGTCATTCTTTCCTCTTATTTCTTTCCCGTAGTGAAGTGCGCTTTGCATACTTACAAGTTTTCCTGCACACAAGTTTTGATGTAGCCGTTAGTGACTTAATCGTCATTCATACAGAATTTAAAATCTGTATGATAGTAATATCAGTATGCATAGTATGCATTAGAAACTAGCATCTAAAGCCTTCATCATGCTGGAAGCAGGCAACGTATTGGTTCAACATTTGCTGACTCCATTGGTTATATACTGATTAACATAACAGGCAGATGTATCGCTTAATGATTCAACAAGCGACTTAAAAATAACTGTGCACGCTCTTCGCGTGGGGCGGAGAAGAATTGTTCTGGTGGTGCTTCTTCGATAATTTTGCCTTGATCCATAAATACGACGCGATCGGCAACTTCACGGGCGAAGCCCATTTCGTGAGTGACCACAACCATCGTCATACCTTCACGAGCAAGTGTCTTCATAACGTCCAGTACTTCGCCGACCATCTCCGGGTCGAGCGCTGAGGTAGGTTCGTCAAACAACATAATTTGTGGCTTCATGGCCAGTCCGCGTGCAATGGCTACACGCTGTTGCTGCCCACCGGAGAGTTGGGATGGATAGGAATTGGCTTTATCCGCAATGCCGACCTTTTCCAGATACTGCATGGCGGTCTCATGTGCTTCTGACTTGGACACACCGAGCGCCTTGATTGGAGCAAGCGTAATATTGTCGATTACCTTTTTGTGCGGGTACAGATTGAAATGCTGAAACACCATGCCGATATTGCGACGCAGCTTATTCAGATCGGTTTTACGATCATCGACACGTACACCATTGACGGTCAATTGTCCGCTGCTCGTTTCTTCCAATCGATTGATACAGCGGAGCATCGTGCTTTTACCGGAACCGGAAGGACCAAGCACAACAACGACCTCACCTGGTTTAACATGAAGATTGATTCCAGTTAACACCTGAAAATCACCATAAAATTTGTTAACTTCATGGAAGGTTATCATCTTACTCCCCCTTTCATATGTACAAAATAGCCATTTATTAGGATTATGTTGTAAGGAATAATGACATTTTTAATAATCCTAAGTCAGGACTACACAATCCTACATAATCCTACCTAAAGCAACGAAAAATAAGACATTTTATACAAATAATCATCCGAAAAACACAAAGAAACCGGCATCATCAGATACCGGTTCATGTCAAAATGATTCCATTGCTATGTAGCTTAATACTTCATCGATATAAGAATATGGCATTCTGTTATGCCCTTCAAAGCCGAAGTAGATCGATCATTTGCTTCGGCTTTATTTTATATCAATAGAAGACGCTATCTGCCAATAAAGACGGCATCATAAGCATCATTGTATAGCTATTGCCTTCACTCCTCATGCAGTAGTGCAGAGTAATTACCCAGATCAACAGTCATACCTGTACGGGCAGGTGTTGCGCCTGTTGGTAAAGGTAAATTGTCACGTACATCTACATCATGCGACATATGGGTGAAAATAGTCTGGATCGGTGAAAATTCCTCAATTAATGCTGCTGCTTCATGCATATCATATACAGAACGCGTTTCGTACTGCGCTTGCTCATGGACAAAGCTCGTGCCCAGTACAAGCAGATCCAGTCGCTCCAGCGGACGCTTTTGCTCCTCTGTCAGACCGATCGCATCCGGGCAATATACCCAGCTAAAATCCTGCTTTTCCAGTCGATACGCATAGGAATAACCATTATGACCATGATGCACCTTCCACGGTGTGAGCTTCCAGCCGCTCAAAATCATGCCATCGTCATTGGCGATCATCTCCAGGTGGCGATTGATCCATGGAAATTGACGCATGATCAAATCCAGCACTTCCTGTGGTGCAAACACACGTCCCTGCTTTTTTTGCCAGCGACAGGCGTCTGCCCATTCCGGTAACCCACCAATATGATCAAAGTGTGCATGTGTAATCACAATATCGGTAATATCGGCACGACGGTTAATCATTTCCATTTGCAACCGCCAGTCAGGACCGCAATCCATCAGGAAATCGCCACCACTACCTTCGATGAGTACCGAGGAGCGCAATCTACGGTTGCTGCCTCCGCTACGTGCTTCTTCGCATACTTCACAATCACAATATACGCGGGGGACCCCCATCGCATCTCCGGTACCCAAAAAAGTTAATCGGTCCACTATGCGTCCGTTCATTCCGTCTTCTCTCCTTGCGCCTGATGGTATCGTCTTTGCTCGTCATGATTACAGTATGCGGATTGGCAAGCAGCCGTAATTGCGAATAAAAAAGTCAGGCTTTTTATATTGGTTCATAGTTACTTGTATTCATAAGATGATATCTTAGAGTATACCATTTTCCTGAAATTTGCGATATCCGATCGTTCAAACTTCCTAAGGCAAATGTATACCTTTGTGATTAGGATGATAATAGACCTAACAAAAAAAGGAAAAGCAGCCTGTAGCGCTTTCCCTTTGATTGTTTGTTCGATCTTTTTGGATTTATCCATTCGTCTATACTTGTACATAAAGCAACGTTAATCCGTTGTTTCATTCATCAAGCTTGTCTATCGAATACATACCCGGTAACCATTCCATACGATACGATTGTTATGCTATCCATTTTAAATACCAGCCAGCACCTGATACCAGATTCCACGTTTGGAATACAGCGTGCTGCGCACTTCGCTCCAGCCGCCAAGATAGTTAATATCGAACAATCCGGATGGAGTCGGGTACTGCTTCTCATGCTGTTTGAACACCGCTTGATCGACGGGACGGAAGCCATTTTGGGCAAAAATCTCCTGTGCTTCCGGCGTATACAAATATTGCAGGAATGCTTCTGCTACTTTGCGTGTGCCATGCTTGTCGACGTACGAATCCACGACAGCCGCCGGGTTTTCGATCAAAATCGTATCGCTCGGTACGACCAGATCATAAGCGGCTCCCTTCGCCATTCGTGCCAGCAGTTCATTTTCATAGGTGACAATCACATCGCCCACACCATATTCAAACGCTGCCATCGATGCACGTCCACTTTTGTCCAGCGATTCGATATTTTGATGTACCGCCTCCAAAAATGCTTTTGCGGCTGCCGGGTCTTTTTTACCTTCGGCTCGCTCGGATGCTTTGAGTCCTGCACCATAAATCGCATTAATGTCCCATTGTGCGCCGCCCGATGTTTTTGGATTCGGATACAACACCTTTACACCCGGACGCGTCAAATCTTGAAAGCTGTGAATGCCGAGCGGATTGCCTTTTCGTGTGCCGAGTACCACGATCGAGCGTGTGATCATACTATTGTCTGGTGCAGCCTTTTGCCAGTCTTTTTTAACGAGTCCAGCTTTGACCAGCTTGTCGATATCACCTTCCAGCGACAAAATCGCAACATCCGCTTCAAACCCACCAGCAATTGCCCTAGCCTGTGTACCGGAAGCTTCATAGGATTCTTGAAACGTTACCGTCTGACCCGTTTTCTCTTTCCAATACGACTGGAATTTGGGCAAAATCTCACCGATCGCATCCTTCGCTACACTATACGCGCCGATTACTAGCGTGACATCGCCATTATTGGCAGACGCTGCTGATGCGGACGGTTCACTGTTACTGTTTCCGCACCCGGATAGCAGCACAGTGAGCACCAATACCACTGCCAGCATGCCGATACTGTGCCTTTTCCAATATGCGCCTGTTGCTGTTGTTTTCACGCCGGATTCCTCCTCTTGATCAGTGATCCGATCTGTTGTTCCGATCTTATAGTTACTATACTCGCACCGATGCGACATGATCGGCTTAATATAAACCTGATGATCTCCATATATTGCCGGAATGCTTGTTGACAACATGCACACGAACTCGTTCGTTACTTTACTCGTTTATCACGTTAACCTGTCGATCATTTTAAATAAACATCGACACATTATCCGCCTTCAGTGCATTTTCGGCAATCCAGCTCTCATCATCGTTAAACAGATAGGCACGATGCACCAGCACATGAACTTCCTGTCCAATCTCCAACGTCTCCTTTTCCAGTGACCGATACGTAATCAAGCGACTCGATCCGACTTCAACTTCTACCATCCATTGACTGCCGCGAAAATGTAGATGTCGTACGATGCCTTTTTCCGTAGCAGACAATAAGCGGAACTCACTCGCATGACCAATCTCGATATATTCTGGACGAATTAAGGCACGCGAAGCGCCGGAACTATTTTCAAAACCTTTCAGTCGATTCACATCTTCAATAATCGTCGATTCGCCGATAAACGAAGCGACAAACGGTGTGGATGGCTGCTTATAAATGTCCCACGGCGTCCCTTTCTGCTCGACACGTCCACCGTTAATAATCATAATCTCATCCGCTACCTCAATCGCTTCATCCTGATCATGGGTAACAAAGATCGAGGTGATGCCTACACGCTCAATCAGCTCGCGTAACCATGTGCGCAGCTCCTGCCGAATCTTCGCATCAATTGCGGCAAACGGCTCATCCAGCAGCAATAACTGCGGCTCTGGCGCAAGGGCACGGGCAAAGGCAACCCGTTGACGCTGACCACCGGATAACTGATGCGGATAACGATGCTCAAAGCCGGACAATCCGGTCAGCTCGACCAATTCCTGTACACGCTCACGAATCGCTAGCTTTTTGAGCTTTTTCACTTTCAGACCAAACGCAATATTTTCAAAGACGGTCATATGTTTAAACAGCGCATAGTTCTGAAACACAAACCCGATCTCTCGCTCCTGTGGCGGTAAATTGTTCACACGTTGACCGTGAAATACGATATCGCCACTGTCCGGCGTTTCCAGTCCTGCCAGCATGCGCAAAATCGATGTTTTGCCGCCACCGCTTGGACCCAGCAGACCGATCAAATGACCTTTTTCAATCGAAAAGCTTACATCTTTTACCGCGTGAAATTGACCAAAATGCTTGTCCAGATTACGAACTTCGATATGCATATCAGTGCACTTCCTTTCGTTTCTTCGCGCGTTCCATGAGCAGTAGTAGCCCAATCGAGAATACAGCCAGCACGAGCGCAACACCGTTGGCTGCGGTCACATTGAAGTTCTCCATATCCTGGTAGACGAGCGTCGTCGCCGTTTGCGTCTTGTTAATAATATTACCGGAAACGACTAGCACCGCGCCGAATTCCCCGAGCGAACGTGCTACTGTCAAAATCGTCCCGTAAATGACTGCCCAGCGAATCGATGGCCATGTCACCTGCCAAAATGTTCTCCAGCTATACGCACCAAGCGTGGACGCCGCCTGCTCCTGATCGGTTCCCAGCTCCTGAAGTACAGGCATCACCTCACGCACCATCAGTGGAAATGTAACGAACAATGTCGCGATGACCATCCCTGGAAATGCATACACTACTTTAAAGCCAATCTGTTCGAAAAAGGCACCGACAATCGTATCCGGGCCTAGCAATAGCACGATCATCAGACCACCGATCACCGGGGATACCGCATAAGGTAGATCGACAATGCTGTTAAATAGCTGTCGTAGCCGCCGACTGAGCCAGTTGGCGCGTACAAGATAAATGCCCATCATAATGCCAAACAGTCCATTCAACAGCGTAACGACGAGCACGATGGAGCCGGTCATCTTGAGTGCATGTAGCGCCTCCGGTCGAGTCAATGCTTTAACAAAACCGCCGGCTCCTTCGCCAAATGCGCCGGTTGCCAGCACAACGAGCGGAATCAGAATCAAAATGCTGAACACAAGCCAGGTGAGCGTAATCCATAATCTTTTCATTTGTCCGCTCTCCTTGTTTGCACGAGATTAATGAGCCACAGAATAAGGAACGATAAAGTAAGCAGTAAAATCGAAACGGCTGCCGCCCCTGCTTCATTATCACTCTCCACTTCACCGAAAATGTACACCGATGCCGTTAACGTGCGTCCCGGAATATTACCAGCTACAAGCACGACTGCACCGAACTCAGCCAGCGCCCGTGAAAAGGCAAGCATCGCTCCACTCAAAATCCCCGGCAGCATCGCTGGCAAAATTACACGAAAAAAGGTTAATGCGCGCGAAGCACCTAACGTATACGATGCTTCTTCTGCTGTCGTATCCAGCTCTTCCAGTAGCGGCTGAATCGCCCGAATGACAAATGGAAACGTAACAAACACCATCGCAACGATAATCGCTGGCTGATGAAAGACGAGATCCAGTCCCATTGCTGAAGCCGCACGCCCTACTACACTATGCGGGCCAAGCAGTACCAGAATCATCAGACCGCCAACCGCAGTCGGTAGCGCAAACGGCAGATCGACAATGCTGTTTAGCAGCGATTTGCCGGGGAAATCATAGCGTACAAGTACCCATGCACTCATCGTACCAATCGCTACGTTGATCATTGTGGCGACCAGTGCGAGTTGCAATGTGAGCAGTACAGCTTTCCAGGCAATCGGGTCAGCGATATTTTGTACAAATGCGCTCCAGCCGTCCGATAGCGAATTTACATATACGCCCGCAATCGGCAGCACGATCAGTATTAAAAAATAGAGCAATACGGTTGTCCGAAAGCCCCAGGTCCAGCCCTTGTGTCGAATCCAGGTATTATTCACGCCATAACTCCTTTACCGTTAAACACGAATAGTTGAATACATACATTACACATGTCATCATTCATAAACGTTTTTGATTGTTACCGAAGTTCACAAACATTTTTCGTTGTCGGCAATCTTTAACCTTTATTCCCTATTTGTATACTTGGATTTAAATCTTAGCCATACTTTAGCAAAATCGTCACATTTGCGTCAATCTTCTGTCGACTTTTTGCCAAAATGATTAATAGTTGCTCGATTAACGAATGGATTTGACTTTTTCAAGATAAAAATAGTCGATATATCGCTGAAATCATGCGATTTTACGCGACATGCTATCATCCCGTGGAATTATGTTTTGCCCTGCCTAAACTGTATCGGTAACAGTCGCTTTTCTAAAGCTGTATTCAATGTTTGCCAAAATCGGGTAATAGATGAGCAGAATAACGGCTGAAATTTGTCATTTGGGGCGATACGGATGTATTTTTAAAGAGGGTAAGCACCAGACTGACAAAAAGCCGATCAGGAGGAATGACAATGCTGGAAACGATGACAATTTCGACCCAGAAACGTGATGAAGTGAGAGATATTACGAGAGATGTAGCGGCGCTCGTAAGCCGCAGTGGTGTGCAAAGTGGTATAGTTGTTATTTATTGCCCACATACAACAGCAGGCATTGCGATTAATGAAAATGCCGACCCGGATGTGAAGCATGACGTGTTAATGCGGCTGGATGAAGTGTATCCGTGGGAGCATCCCAAATACCGTCATATGGAAGGCAATACCGCTTCCCATTTAAAGTCGATCACAACTGGCCCATCGCAAACGGTCATTATCGACGGTGGACGTATGCTACTGGGACGCTGGCAAGGGATTTATTTTTGCGAATTCGATGGTCCGCGTACACGTGAATATATCGTAAAAATTATGGAAGGTTAATCGATACGATACGTCCATCTCAGACGTTTAGTTCGTATATGTATAAAACAAGTTTATTTTATACATTACGTTCATGCGTTAAGTTTATACGAAGACTTCAATTCATATAAAAAGTTCACTTTAAGTGCAAAATTCACTTTAAATGATAAGTTCACTTCAAATAAAAAATTCGCTTCAAATGACAAAAAGGCGGCTTCTGATCTCTTGTATCAGGTGAGCCGCTTTTTATCATAACCACGATCGCTATATATCTCATTAGTATGACTTCCTTGTCCGCTATAGGGATTTACCGTTTTGACAGGGGAAAGTCTTAAAGCGTGCAGGCGCACAGCATCCATTCGTTACATCCTTTTTGAGTATAAATTTTACTGCTATACCATACGGATCAGTCATATCGACCCAAAGAGATGCCTGAACGTGTAAGAAGCTGCACCTTCTCCGGTATATTGGGCAAGTTCACTATCCTACCTTTATACCTTTCGTTCACAGTACCCGACATAACGTTTTGACATGGGTAATGGCGGCGGCTTCCACTTCCTCATAGGTCACTCGATCCTGAATATAATACGAGATAAAGCCGAGGATCGATAAAAATAAGCTGAGCGGCACCGTATGCATCGCTTCCAGCGAATGTTCATTCAGATCCATATTTCCTCTCACAATCGAAGCAAACACTTCAAAACATCGCGCTTGTTCAGCACGGCAATAGCTCAGCAGCTCTTCGTCGCGAATCATAAACATAATCTCATACTGATGCGCATTGTTCAGTCCAAAGCGAATAAATTCCAGCAGCAGCCGTTCAACTTTGCCCGTTCCCGCTTGCTCCGGCATATCTTTCACCTGATTCAGCAATTGACACAAATGATCAAAATCTTCCATTACAATCGCATAAAACAATTCCGCTTTTTCCTTAAAATGATAATAAAGCGAACCGTGGCTGTAGCCCAGATGCTGACCAATACTTCGCATCGATATCGCCCGGTATCCTTTTGTCACAAACAGATGCCTGGCAGCTTCCAAAATTCTCTCTCTTGATAACTCCTGCTCAACCGCTCTACGCGCCATAGTGTGATTCCCCTTCAAGCAAGCATTTTGCATGATCCGTTCCCCATCGTCTGGCAGCAATTGTAACTCTATTGCCATCATTGCCTTTCAAATGACATACCCCATTTGTCATCTTCCATCCAGACGATTGCCATGAGCGGATACATGACGTCATCGATTCTTTTTATCCGGTATGATCTATCATTGTTACAGCTCGTTCACTCTGCAAAGTAAAGCTGCTCCCCTTGTGTAATGAGAGATTGTCCCTGTGTAAGATCAGTCATCCAAGCTTCAAATGCGTCCGATTCACTTGCAACCGGAAGGCAATTCAAAATGACCTTGTCTGTAAATTCCGTTTCCCCCATGCGAATGTTACGATTACGCAATTCATTTTCCAGTTTGCCGAGCCATGTATAATCAATCTCGACCCGTACTTCCTGATGAAGCACACGGGTGATAGCTTTACCCGCTTCAATCGCAGCTACTGCACCGTCCGTATACGCCCGGATCAGTCCACCTGCACCTAGCATAATACCACCAAAATAACGGGTGACCACAATGACGATATCCTGCAACCCCTGGTTTTTGATCACCTCCAAAATTGGCTTACCCGCCGTACCGCTCGGTTCACCATCGTCGGACTGGCGCTGAATTTCTCCACGCGAGCCGATCAGATAAGCAGAGCAATTATGCGTGGCGTTCCAATGTTGCTTTTTGATGCGCTCGATAAATTCGAGCGCTTCTTCTTCGGTTGCCACCGGTTTGGAGTGACCGATGAAACGCGACTTTTTGATGACGATTTCCTTTTCGCCGGCTTCATGTATCGTTTTGTAGCGTTCTGGCTTGTCTGTTGTCATGATGTTCCTTTCCTTGTATAAGATCATTCTTGCCGATCATATGAGGCAGAACAAACAATAAGTATTAGTATATATTCATGTGTGGATGACTACACGATATGAGTATCTTAGCACCGATTGTATCCCCCAGTTACTAAAGATATCATACACCATATTTAGGTATCAAGAAAGCAGCCCCCCGACACTCCGGTCAGAGAACTGCTTTCCTCGTGAAGTTTATCCTATTTTACATCAAAAGTAGCGCTGTCGAAAAGACCTTTACAGAAGCTTCTTCCGCAAATTCGAGCAAAGAGGCGCTGGATTATTCGGAAAGACGTGCTTCCAGCTCCGCTTTTTGCTTTTCAAAGCCCGGTTTGCCCAGCAGAGCAAACATGTTCTTTTTGTAAGCTTCTACGCCTTCCTGGTCAAACGGATTCACACCAGACAGGTATCCGCTAATACCGCAAGCTTTCTCGAAGAAGTATACAAGATAGCCAAATGAATATGGCGTTTGATCTGGAATGTTAACGATCAAGTTAGGCACCTGTCCATCGGTATGTGCCAGCAGTGTACCCTGGAATGCTTTTTTGTTAACGAAGTCCAGTGTTTTACCAGCCAGGAAGTTCAGACCATCGAGATCTTCTGGATCTTCTTCGATCGTAATGTGGCTGCCCACTTCTTCGACTTGAATCACTGTTTCGAAGATGTTGCGGCTACCATCTTGAATGAATTGGCCCATAGAGTGCAGGTCGGTCGAGAAATCAACGGCTGCTGGGAAGATGCCTTTGAAGTCTTTACCTTCGCTCTCGCCGTACAATTGTTTCCACCATTCAGATACGAAGTGCAGCGATGGCTCGTAGTTCACGAGAATTTCGATCGCTTTACCTTTGCGATGCAATGCGTTACGTACCGCTGCATACTGGTAGCTTTCGTTTCCAGCTACATTCGGATTGCTGTATTCTTTTGCAGCTGCGGCTGCGCCGTCCATCATTTCCTGAATGTTGATACCTGCGGCTGCGATTGGCAGCAGGCCTACTGGAGTCAGTACAGAATAACGTCCGCCTACATCATCAGGGATAATAAAGCTTTCGTAGCCTTCTGCATCCGCCAGTGTTTTCAGTGCGCCTTTTGCACGGTCAGTTGTTGCATAGATGCGCTTTCTTGCTTCTTCTTTACCGTATTTTTTCTCCAATTCTGCGCGGAAAATACGGAATGCAATCGCCGGCTCAGTTGTTGTACCGGATTTGGAAATGACGTTAACGGAGAAATCTTTACCTTCGATCGCTTCCAGCAGATGATTCACATACGTAGAGCTGATGTTGTTACCTGCGAAGTAGATTTCTGGCGTTTTGCGTTTGTCTTTTGGCAGTACATTGTAGAACGAGTGGCTCAGCATTTCAATCGCTGCACGCGCACCCAGATACGAACCACCGATACCGATTACGATCAGTACATCGGAATCGCTCTGGATTTTCGTTGCTGCTTTTTGAATACGAGCGAACTCGTCTTTGTCATAGCTGTTTGGCAGATCGATCCAGCCGAGGTAATCCGAACCTGCGCCTGTGCCGTTGTGAAGCTGCTCATGCGCCAGACGAATCGGCTCTGCAAAATAATCCACTTCATGTTGAGCAACGAAAGAAAGAGCTTTGCTGTAGTCAAATTTCACTTTTTTAGACATAATTCAATACCCTCCCATTATTATATGCTGTATGCAGACTACGCTGCACCATCCCTCTGACAGCCTAATGTCTTTTTCCACTAGCTGTATGAGGCAAACCCAATGTTAAGTATGACGCGATGCTCATGGCAATGCAAGCAAGTGCTCCTGCAATGGAATGCAAGTCAGTGTCATTGCAATTAGCGTGAATGCACCACGTCTGTTTTTCAAACCTAAGACAAGACGATCAGACGGCGCGACAGACTTATACATCACAAAAGCTGCCACACTCAGCTATACCATAAAAGTAACTATGCTCAGCTGTATCACAAAAATAGCTATACTCAGCGTCCAATAGATCGTCGCTGTCCTACTTATCTTATGCAAAACAACATGCAACCAGACACCAAACGACTACCGTCATCAACGTGCCGATTCACCTGTATCCAGCGGAGCGGAAATGTTCTGGATGTAGGAACACAGGGAAACGTGGCACACATCGATATGCTTACCCGAATAATCGCATGTCCAAAACCGAACAACTGCGTAAAAGACAAATTGTCATTCGGCCAAGCTAACCCAGTCGCCAGTATAATGCAGCCACCTGACAGCAGCCAATGACTTATGTTATGGCTTTAAAATAAGAGCGATCAGGCGTATGAACAGCAATAGTCGGTAACCGTGCTAATCTCCAGCTTGAAGCGTGTATTCGCTGGCACTTCAAATGTCGCTGTACCATCGATATGCAGCCATTCTTCGCTACCTGGTAGCAGCACGGACAGTTTACCTGCCAGAATCTCCATCGTTTCATGTTGGTCTGTACCAAACTCGTAGGAGCCTGGCAACATAATGCCCAGCGTCACTTTGTTTCCGTCTGGTAACAGCACGGTTCTGCTGGTCACTTTACCGTCATAATATACATTCGCTTGCTTGATTACCGTTACATTTTCGAATTGGCTCATTCGTCATTCCGCTCCCTGCATGTGTAATGGCATTACTCTCGGAACTGTTGCAAAATCATTTCTAGCAAAACTAGTAAACTCACATTGAAATCATTTCTACAGCACCCGACATATATCAGAAAAAAGCGCAGGGCGGCGCTTGGCCACCTCTGCACCTTGTAAGCAATTCATTCTATGCATGATCTGCACCGCATGCGCTCTGCTCTGAAGACAGTCGCTATACGGTACGAATCATTTACCGCTAAGCGGCTTATCATGGATACAAAAAGCTTAGGACAGCAGACCTTTTACTTTTTGTACAACATTGTCTACAGTGAAGCCGTACTCAGCGATTACGCGGTCACCAGGAGCGGAAGCACCGAAGGTTGTAATACCCAGGATCGCGCCTTTGTCACCCACATAACGTTCCCAACCGAAAGTTTGTGCCATTTCGATCGCCAGACGAGGCTTAACATCAGGCAACAATACGGAATCACGGTATGCTTGATCTTGTTTCTCGAACAGTTCCCAGCTTGGCATGCTGATTACGCGAACTTCAATACCTTCCGCAGCCAGAGCTTCCTGTGCTTTAACAGCCAGTTGAACTTCGGAACCTGTTGCGATCAGTTGTGCTACCGGTTGACCCGCTTTGGCATCAGATACAACATAAGCACCTTTTTTAATGTTTTCGCGTACGCCTTCTGTTGTACCTGGCAGAATTGGCAGGTTTTGACGAGTCAGTACGAGCGCGATTGGACCGCCTTTGTTTTCCATAGCGTGTGCCCATGCAGCCGAAGTCTCGTTACCATCCGCAGGACGGATTGTAGTCAGACCTGGAATAATACGCAGAGAAGCCAGTTGCTCGATCGGCTCGTGCGTAGGACCATCTTCACCAACAGCGATACTGTCGTGAGTCAGTACATACGTTACAGGCAGACCCATCAGCGCAGCCAGACGCACTGCTGGACGCAGGTAGTCGGTAAATACGAAGAATGTACCGCCAAACACTTTAATACCACCGTGCAGCGCAATACCGTTCATTGCACCAGCCATCGCAAATTCGCGAACGCCGAAGTAGATGTTACGGCCAGCACGAGTTTCCGGTGTAAAGTTGTCCAGACCTTTCAGGTGAGTCATTGTGGAACTCTCCAGGTCAGCAGAACCGCCTGCCAGCTGAGGAACACCGTTGATCAGACCATTCAGTGCATTACCGGAAGCAACGCGTGTGGATACCGCTTTGTCTTCTGTGCTGTAGAATGGCAGTTCTTTATCCCAGCCATCAGCCAGGTTACCGGAGAATGCGGACTCAAATTGAGCTGCCAGTTCCGGATTTTCTTTTTTGTATTGAGCAAACATGTCGTTCCATGCTTGATTCGCTTCTACGCCGCGTTCTTTCACTTTTGCAAAGTGCTCGCGTACTTCGTCTGGTACATAGAAATCTTCTTCGTATGTCCACTCGTAAAATTCTTTTGTCAGTTTCGCTTCTGCGGAACCGAGTGGAGAACCGTGAGTACCACCGTGACCGCCGATACCTTGTTTGTTCGGGCTACCGTAACCGATCACTGTTTTCACTTCGATCAGTGTTGGACGGGAAGTATCAGCTTTCGCTTCTGCCAGTGCAGCTTCGATTGCTGGCAGATCGTTACCGTCTTCTACGCGCAGCACTTGCCAGCCGTATGCTTTGTAGCGATCTTCTACATTTTCAGAGAAGGACAGACCTGCTTTACCATCCAGCGTAATATCGTTGGAATCGTACAGCATGATCAGTTTGCCCAGTTTCATATGACCTGCCATTGAAGCCGCTTCGCTTGCTACGCCTTCCATCATATCGCCATCACCACAGATTGCATATGTGTAATGGTCGATTACGTTAGCATTGCCTTTATTATAAGTAGCTGCCAGATGTGATTCAGCGATTGCCATACCTACTGCCATCGCTACACCTTGACCGAGTGGGCCAGTTGTTGCATCTACACCAGCAGTGTGACCGTACTCAGGGTGACCTGGAGTTTTACTTCCCCATTGACGGAAGTTTTTGATTTCGTCCATTTCCAGACCATAGCCGGACAGGTGCAGCAGGCTGTACAATAGCATGGAGCCATGACCTGCGGATAGTACGAAACGATCGCGGTTTACCCATGTAGGATTAGCCGGATTGTGTGTCATTGTTTTAGCGAACAATTGATAGCCCATTGGCGCAGAGCCCATTGGCATACCAGGGTGTCCAGAATTAGCTTTCTCGATCGCATCGATCGAAAGCGTACGAATTGTGGAAATCGAAAGATTGTCCACATTGGAGTTTTCGGATTTGGAGATACTTTGTTCTTGCTCTTGTTTCTTGTCAGTCATGTTAATCCTCCTCATTCTTCTTGGTAAAGCGAGGTGCTCGGCTCTTATTTCATTTGAAACAAGATCGTCTATTTCATTTGAATACATATGCAATACATCTCAAATGAAATATGTCCCTTGAGTCTTTCAATTTGACTTATTAACCCTTTGTCCATTGTAACACTAGTTTCGACAGTTTACCATATCGTTATTTTGCCCCACTGTATTTATACCCAATATCCCCTATACGAAAAGAGGAGGACTGCATTTTGCGTATGATCATCAGACAGGGATTGCTTGCTGGATTGATCAGCGGCATCGTGCTCGGACTGGTATTGAAATGGATTCAATACCTTACAGGAACGCTCGTCTATACTTTATTGCTGAATATTGATTTTGTACCCTTGTTGCCACCACGTTTGCCGGAATGGCTGGAATTTACGATGCATCTTGTCGTTGCGCTAGTACTTGGTGTTGTGTTCCGCTGGTGGATCACACGCTGGCAACATCCGTGGCTGGCGGGATTAGCACTCGGTTTGGCATCATCATTATTATTTTTCCCGCTGACAATGATGTCAGATCGTGTGCCTGCGACTCATGACGGGTACGCGTATATGTACTGGTTGATTGGGCATCTGTTGTATGGAGTAGTGCTTGGTGCTATAGGTAGATGGCAGAATGGGAAATAGATAGTAAAGTCGCTCTCAAGCTCAAGCTCAAGCTCAAGCTCAAGCTCAAGCTCAAGCTCAATCAAAATCAAAATCAAAATCAAAATCAAAATCATTTTAATTTTATTCAACTGAAATGACTTAAAAGCCACTTTAAAGCTGCTTTAAACTACTTTAAAACTATTTTAAAATAACACTTTAGTATTAACAGCACATTAAACGGATTAGATTCATTAAAAATAACAGCCTTTGGCATCGCGCCGACAGCCCAAATCCGAAGCTGAAGAAATAACTTCATCTTGTCAGTTGGGTGGAAAGGCTGTTATGAGATTTTGCTTGAACCTATTTATGTTGAACATATGTATATTAAAAATTGCCGATATTATGCCAGAGCGTATACGCAAACTGTTTTTACTAGGACAAACACTACGCTGGCAAAGAATAAGTCGACAGACTTCGATCTCGTACAGGCATCCAGAGAGTAGGATAGGTAGATTTGTGTGCTCAAAAAATGTGTAACATCGGCTACCCCAGACTTCATCTTCAATACAAAAATGCCACTCCCATAATGGGAGTGGCATTTCTATATAAATTACATATTTAGCGTATCCCATACCAATTCAGCTTCAATACTTTTGTACTGATAATCAGCATTATCGTAATCAGTACGATCGTAATCAATATGATCTTAATCAGTATGATTTTAATCAGTACTGTCGGCTTGATTAGTTAAATACAACCGTTTTATTCTGGTGTACTAGAATCCGATCTTCTACATGCCATTGTACCGCACGAGCCAGTACCACACGCTCAATCGTACGACCGATACGTTTTAACTCATTCACATTATCACTGTGACTCACACGCTGTACGTCCTGCTCGATGATCGGTCCGCCATCCAGCTCTTCAGTTACATAATGCGCGGTTGCACCGATAATTTTCACACCACGATTATAGGCCTGCGCATACGGCTTACCGCCGACAAATGCCGGTAGGAAGGAATGGTGAATATTGATGATACGGTTACGATAATGCTCGATGAAGGATGGAGAGATGATCTGCATATAACGTGCCAGCACGATCACATCGATATCCGAACCGATCACTTCCAGTTGACGACGCTCTGCTTCCTGCTTCGTATCCGCTGTAACCGGAATATGATGGAATGGAATACCAAACGATTCCACATAGCTACGCATATCGTTGTGGTTGCTCACAACCATAGCAATTTCTGCGTCCAGATCGCCTGCCTGCCAGTGCCATAACAATTCAACGAGACAATGATCTTCTTTGGAAACAAAGATGGCGAGACGCTTTTTGCGGCTTACCTGATTGATCGTCCATTTCATCTGGAAACGTCCAGCGATCTGTTCAAAGCTCTGTTGCAGTGATTCCAGATTGTCAGCCAATTGGGGCAAATCGAATTCGACACGCATGAAAAACATACCGCCATCCGGGTCCATCGTATATTGATCCGATTGCACGATATTAGCTCCGTGCTCATACAAAAATTGAGAAACGGCTGCTACAATACCTGGTCCATCCGGACAGGAGATGAGCATACGTGCACGGTTATCCTGTGGTTCACGTGCAGATCGATTTTGTTTAACATGTACTTCCATAAGAAATTCATTTCCTCCTTAAATAACGATACAATGGCATATGATTTTACCAAATCAGCCGATATGGCAAAATATCTTATATTACAATCTATGTGATATGTCACACAAAGTAAATAGATTTCTTGCCCATTAGCTAGAAATTAACTATTTTAATATACCGCATTAAAGCGAAAAAGAACATGCAAAAAATAATCCCGGCGCAAACCGGGATTATTACGCTTATCTATCCTTATAAATAGGGAAATTACAACTCTATCGGATAAGTACAATTCTATGTGACAATTATAGCGATTGTTTACCTGCCAGCCACGCGATCAGGCGTGCATTGATCTGCTCCTCACGCAGCGCCGTGAACAGTCCTTCCTCAGCGACCATATCATACAGACGCTCCAGTGGCTCACGCGGATCTGCTTTCCGTGCCTTGGCATCATTTTTCAGTACCGCCCATGTATCCAGCACATACGTACGTGCATCGACTCCTTTTCCAGCAAAGAAATGATGCAGCTTGCCCACATCGTCCACAAACTCATTACCAAACCGTCCAGCAACGTCGCCGCGCAGCAAGGCGATTTCAATTTCGTACATGGGATGCTGCTTTTTCGCATCTTTGCCGATCCAGGGGGTTTCCAAAATAAAAGGACGATTGTTTAGCTTCTCGTGATGAACAACGCGCTGAATCGCTTCATAGCCAATCCATCCAGAACCGATCGGAGTATGACGATCTTTACCAGCGCCGACCGGATTTTTACTATCGTTGACGTGCACGACTGCGATACGGTCAAGTCCAACCAGACGATCAAAATCTTCCAGCACCCCATCCAGATTGTTGACCAGATCATAGCCTGCATCATGCGTATGACAGGTATCAAAGCATACGGTCAAACGCTCATTATGCGGTACAAGGTCCATAATGCGAGCGATTTCTTCAAAGCTGCGTCCGATTTCCGTTCCTTTGCCAGCCATCGTTTCCAGTGCAATATTCACATCGGTTTCGCGCACTCCAGCCAGCACTTGCTCCAAACCAGACGCAATCCGTTTAATTCCATATTCGGCATCCATATCGGTAAATGCACCTGGATGCAATACGATATTACGTACACCGATCTCATGAGTACGATGAATTTCTTCCTGCAAAAAGTTAACAGCCAGCTCATAGGTGTGCTCTTTATAAGAACCTAGATTAATAATGTATGGAGCATGAACAACAATTTCTTCCACACCCATCGCATCCATTTTGGCTTTGCCTTCCTCGATAAACATCGTGTCCATCGGTTTACGCCGCGTATTTTGCGGTGCTCCCGTATAGATCATAAATGAGCTTGATCCGTACTCATCTGCCTCATTGGCTGCACTAAGCAGACCTTTATTTGAAAACGATACATGAGAACCAATTTTCAACACGTTCTTTTCCTCCCTGGTGAAAGCTACTCTATTAGGCTGTGCTTCATTATGTTGTACTTACTCTGTCTGACACTCTGTACTTGCTCTGTTTTACTGACGACCAGTTCCATTCATTCTAATGGCTTATGGATGTTAACGACTAAGCTCATTGATGCTAACGACCATGCGAACAAACGGATAACTCTAGCCTATATAGCCACTAGCTCTATCGTTTATATCGAGCATATTCCGTCTATATAGAGCAATAGAGCAACTTCGCGAACAAGCCGCATAATATATACAGTATGTCCGCAAGGTCTCACTAGAACGGATGAAACCGCCAATGGAATCTCACCTATTTTAACGTGAATGGTTCCAGAAAGCTAGAAATCGTGCATGAATAAATGATAAAGATGATAAACGGTCAGTCGATGCCATTCATGGGTAATAGATTATATAGCATACATGAAAGGATGCTCGAATCTTATACTCGCATGCGTGAACGGGCATGTTCGGATAGAGACAATCGCATAATCTTGATGCTCCAATTAAACATCATAAGGCAACACCACGTGACAACAGTATAAACTTGATACATGGCTGATCTTACCTCTATACCAATATACTAATATACTAATATACCAATATACCAAACAGGATATAAATAGTTTGTTCATTGTTCTAGTACCTTGACCACCTCAAATATCTTGACCACTCAAATATAAAGTCTAGTTGATTTACGAAATCCCTACCTGTATTACAACATGAACTTATCTCTATTGAGATACATTCTATTTTATATTTGGGACCTTTATATTTAGGGCGGTCAAAGTATTAATTGCTTGATTACGTTTCTTGGTTATGTTTCTTGATTACGTTCAATGTAAATTTTGGATTGGAGTAAATGTTGGATCGGATTCAAGCTTTACATTATCGATATGATCGTCTCGAAAAACGAATGATTGAACGTGGTCAATGCTATAGCATGAACTATATATCTCATGAACTGAACTATGTATCTAACCTATGGCAAACGTATGGCATGGGGAGTGTTTTCCCTCGTTACTATTCAATTTTCACTTGTTTCTATAATTAAGTGATAATCGCTACTTTATAGATACGTTGACGATAGATACGTTGACGCAATTTCAACATTATATTGCCGTATAATTTAAGTATTCTATCCCATGCCATTATGCTTTGGCGATCCAATGGCTCAGCCTACACCCGCTAATCCGTATATTTCATTCCGTATATTGCATAATGATCTATATTTCACATCTGATCAAGGAGGCTTTATTATGAAAATTGTAATTTGTGGCGGTACAGGCTTTGTGGGTAAACATCTTGTTCCATACTGGCTTAATGAAGGACATGAGGTAACTATTGTAACTCGTAATTTGACGCCAGAACGTTCGGCAGCAGAACGAGTTAACTATATGACATGGGATGACCTGGAACAGCGCCCAGAAACAATCGAAGGCATCGATGCACTGGTGAATCTATCCGGTGAATCGCTTAATCAACGCTGGACAACCAAAACAAAATTGGATCTGGTAGAATCACGTATGCGTACAGTTAATATCGTATCGAAAGCATTGGAAAAGCTACAGCATAAGCCAGAAGTCGTTGTACAAGCGAGCGCAATGGCAATCTATGGCACATCAGATGATGAAACGTTTGATGAAAGCAGTGAGCGGCGAACGATGAATTTCCCTTCTAGCCTAGCAGAGCAATGGGAAGCAGTAGCAGATAGCATTAAAGATGTGCGGCTGATCAAACTGCGTATTAGTCTGGTGCTTGGCAAAGATGGTGGTGCATATCCATTAATGAGTTTGCCGTACAAACTATATGCTGGCGGCAAAATCGGCTCCGGCCACCAATGGGTATCATGGATTCATATTGATGATATCGTGAGATTAATTGATTTTTGCATTCAAAATAAACAAGTGGAAGGACCTGTCAATGCTTCATCGCCAGGACCTGTACGCTATGCAGAATTCGGCGCTACTCTTGCCAAAGTGATGCATCGTCCACACTGGTTCCATGTGCCTTCCTTCGCAATTAAACCTGTACTTGGTGAAATGTCTGCCATTTTGCTACAAGGTCAACGTGTAATTCCGCAAAAAGCACTGGATCACGGATTCACATTCCACTATCCTGATCTGCGCTCCGCCATTGCGGAACTAGAAGGTAAAGAAGTTGCCGTGCATAAAAACAAACGTGCATGATATGTAATATGCTTAATGGATTATACTTTATCTCAATAAATTACACTTTATTTAGACTTCATCATACGCTGAGATATTATCCCAACATTTGTGAAACGCTAAATTAATCACAACAGCCCGCAATTGGTGAATCTGTCCTGATGCAAAAATGTAGTAGGACCGATCTCAAATTGCGGGTAGTGGTGTGTATTTTTTAATATGCAGTATTCAATGCGACAGTGCTTAATTAGAAAAAGAAAGTTTATTGGGTTAAGTTTAGCTCATTGCATCTCTATTTAACTTGGTAACTTGGTTTGAAAAGATTTGGCTAGATTAGGTTAATTTCTAATGAGCTTCGGTTCTTTCTATTCAGTGTTGTTTAGTGATGACTGTAAACTAGTTATAAACTATCTTTATGGGGATTTGTTTTAGCTTGCTGCATGTGTGGCAATCCTTTTCTGTTAGGCTTCTTCTTCGCTATCTTATTAACTTTGTTGTTGCCTTGTTATCTCGCTCTTGTTATCTTGCTAATGAAGCAATTTCTTTTCCACTATTCTGCTAACTTGCTACTTCTGTGTATCTATTTTGCTAATGCGATACTTTTAGTTTACTTGCTGCGGTATTGTCGTTTTATTCATTTATTTATGTCGCATTTCTATTTCTATTTCTATTTCTATTTCTATTTCTATTTCTATTTCTATTTCTATTTCTATTTCTATAAAAGTCAAACCGTGTTATAGCTAAAATAAAACTACTATTTTACTGAAATAAAATATAATTGTGATTGCTATAAAGCTACCTATTCTACATCTACATACATATGCTTACTTATATGCTTACTCCTTTACGCCTATATGTTCACTCCTATATGTTCACTTCTATACGCTTACTTCTACCGTCACCATACTACTCGTCTCATCAGCTAGTTAGCCGCAGTGTATACAACGCTCTGGCGATCGTAAAGCTATCTCCGTCTTGGATTGGATACGATTTATACGGGACGAGCGATTCTCCTTTAAGTTGAGTACCATTCCGCGAGCCTAGGTCTTTGATGAACATCTGTCCATTGCGTACTTCTAGTTCCACATGATTGCGTGAAGTACCGACTGATTTCTCGTGATAATGCACCCCATCTTCCGCTCGTCCAATAATAAAGCTTCCCCTGCGCAGACGAATCGATTCCTTACTGCCTCCTTCCCTGTCGCGGCGTTCTAAATAACCATTCCATTCATTCTCACTCTTACATGCCTGATTTGATCTATCATGCTCATCTAATAGTACCGTTGCCATATGTGAAGATAATGTCTCGGTAGGAGCATGATTCATATATCCTGATGCTTCCTTTTCAAAATATCGCGCTTCTTTAGAAAATTCACCAGATGTGCTAACCGATTGTTCAGCCATAGGCGTACCTGAACGATGGGCATGTGCTGCATAAGCACGGTCAGCTTCCGCTACCCCATTTACATCCGATAGATACTCATTTCCGTTCCTGTTTCCATTCCCATTTTCGCTACTTTCCATTCCATTAGCAGTTTCAGACCGATTTCTGGAAGAGGCATAGGAAAAAGAACCAAACAACTCGGCAATGCTACGTTCTCTCTGTTCAATTGACTCCTGCGATGGAGCAGAATAAGCAGCAACATTCGTTGCACTGCCATTCATCCTGTATGCCGGTGAATGCCCCTCTTGCTCGGTATAGACAGCTTCTGGATTCCAGCGCAACGGCTCCTGTCCATAGGATTCAGCTTCTTCTTGAGCATCCTTACCAGCGCGTCCCGATGGGATTGGAGCAGCAGTGCGGGAAGGGACTGAATGAATATGTCCAGGCTCAGCCACTGCATTATTTTTCGGACCAATAGAGATTTTCCCTTTGAGCACCAGATAGATTGTGAGCACTACTGCAACGGTTAATGCTACACAACCATATAGCGTCAGATCATTTCCATGCTCCACATATCCGTAACGCCAGATCATCGCAATCAACAAAGCACTACCTGCCAGTAAATACGTACGATACGAGGAGGGAAGCTTTTTGGGTTCTTCTATGTCACCTGTGTCCTGATAATCTGGATAGTGACTGGATGGAGGTTGCTTTTTTTTAGCGTTAAATAGCGATAATTTAGGTTTGGTAGACGGGGTTACGGTTAAGCTGCTGGCGGATGACAATCCTGCAATTCCCTGTGTAGGTTTGAATGCAGCATGTGACTGCCCATTTTCTCCTAGCTTCTGCCGAGAACTACTATACTGCATTTCATCGGCACTTGCTGGATACTGATAGTGTGAATCCATTGAAGACTGACCAGAAGAACTCTGCTGCACTGCATTACCGTTATGATAACGGGAAGCTTGTTCTGCTGATAATATAGCCTCTTCACCTGAAGCATATGTCCAGTCACGATCATCTGATCTTGGTACATATGATGCTCCAAATAGATTGGGCTGACGCTCGGTAGCAAATGTTCCTCCGGCAAGCTGATGCAGTAATAGTTGTTTTAGCCCTGCCAGTGTAAATGACTGATCCTGACAATATCGTAAAATTTGCTGTACGATATTCCCATGAAGCTCGCGTACAGCCGTAATCCATTGCGAAGCCAGATAAGCAATATGTTCCTGCACCAGCTCATCTGTCAGCGGTTCCGTTACAGGCACATAAGCTATATACAATCGTCCAGCCTGTAATGTACCCTCCATAAACATGTAATCCTCATCTAAAATATAATTAGGCAATGAGAGCATATACTGGCTGCTCTCCTCCAGCGTCGACACAAGCTGTAATAACAAACCCACATATTCAGCGATACCAATCGTTTCACTTTGTAGACAGTGCTTTAACATTCGCTTGCCTGTAATATCGTAACGAAGCTGCGATTTCATATTCAGTTCATGCAAATGTAATTGCAATATACCTTGTATGCGACTTGACAGCATCATGCTTGTTTGTGTTCGACTCCACTCACTGGATGCAAAACTCTGCTCTCTATCAATAATCATGAATGTTTTGCCATCCTGAATAAAATCTTGTGTTAATAGGCTCCCCATAAACACGATCCCCTCCTTACTCCATAACAATCTTTCACTCTGCACATCTCACTGCTTGATCCATAATCGTATACATATTGATCCATAGTTTTATACATATAAATAACAGAAAACGATACCAGGCAATACAGCTGTCATAAACGGAAATGTTAAATATTGCTCATGCTCTGCCTGATCTGGTCGAATCGATTGCTTCCAAAATAAAGCCCCGATAATGCGCCAAAATATCATTCGCATACGGACAATCGTTTCGCGGCGCCAGATCATAATTACAACACCGATCAAGCCAGCAAATAAAATGGAATACATCATAACCTGCGCCGTCATCGCTAATCCAAACCAGGCACCAATCCCGGCAAATAGCTTCACATCACCCGCTCCAACCGCTCGCAGCACATACAATAGCAGCATAACACCAAAGCCTAGCAGCATCCCTTTACCGGCAAACGATGCGCCTTCCCAACCTGCATCCACGATATGATACATTAGCCCGGTAAGCGTAAAGATCAGATTCAGTACATTCGGAATTTTGCGTGCACGAATATCGGTCCAGCATGCCCATAAAATAAACACGCCACTGCCTATAAACATCGTTTCCATTCATTTGACTCCTCTTTTTTGCGAAAGTACATTGTTTGCCGTACTCGCTGATTTACTTTTATCGTTTTACGCTCACTCCTTCACTTCAAAACGTTCGGCGTATTGCTCTCATATTCATATTACTGTGCTCGATAAGCGCCTGTCGCTGAGGCGCCTGAGACTACAGGACGACCGTCATAGGTAGCAATTTCAAATGTACCGCGAATCTGCTGTCCATCTTCTGTCGTCAACACATAGGTGGCCCAGCCTGCCGCAGCTGAAGAAGGAATTTTCCATGTCCAGATCAGGTTACCATTCGCGTCCGCTATCATTTCACCAAGACCTTGAGCTTTACTAGCACCACTTTTATAATGCACTTCAAGCTTGACGCGTGCATGAGCTGGAGCTGTTGCTGCAATAGAGATAAGTGATTCGGGATGTGCAGGATGAGGAACGGATACGACACGTACCCCTGTCTCTTCTTTGCTCTCATCGCTAGAGGCTGCTTTCGCTTCTCCTGTATCGCCAATCCATAGACGCTCGGTGGCACGTGCCTGCAACATAATAGGCTTGAAAATAAGCGGCACTTTAAACGGAAGCTCATAACTTAGCTCGACTCCAAAATAAGGATCACCGGAAAAATCAGGTACCGTTACTTCGGTCACATGAATGCGGTCGTAATCCAGTCCATTATCTGAAGAAACCTGCTCAATGAGCGGTTTGATCGATGAATCGAGTACAGCCGCAGCCGCCTGATTTTTAAGCTGGCGAAGACGTGTATCGCCTGTACTGGCAGCATCTTGAATCCAGTCATTTAGTGGCGGAGGAAACGCTGAGCTATACTTCGCCGCCAGATCCGTCAGACTCAGCTTTTGCATAATGGGCGCATTATCAATCGCCTGCGTTGCTATTTTTACCGGATACATATGTGTCGCTACATACTTGGCTGTATCGGATGCCGTGTTGTTCAGCGCCGTGGATAACAATGTCATCTGTACAATATAGACGAGAAAAATAGCAACGAACAAAAAGATCGGAAGCACCATCGCCGCTTCCAGTACGATGCTCCCGCTTTCTTCACCACCCAGTCGTTTCATGGGACTAATAACTGTAATCCGCTTGTTGATCCGCATAATATACACCCTGCTTTATTGAACTATTGTTATAACCGGATTGCAGCATTTTCGTAATGCCTGGCAAAAACCATATTTTCATTCCGGTGCGTATATGGGCAGTCGCATACGTATCGCGTTCCTGTGGATTGATTTTTGTGTTGTAGCGAATAAGCGCCAGCATACGAGACATTTTGTTCTCATTGTTCGTTTGCAGTAAAAATAACCGCAAATAATCACGATATTCAAACTCCACCTTCAAATAATCTGAAAGATTGGTATGGCCTTTGCTAAACAAATCAAACATATCCATAATGGCACGTTCTACACCATAAGCAATTCCGGCTGCGAGAACTGCTAGCGGATGTCCTAATCGTGCATTTTTCACCAGACCCTCTGCGGTACGAATAGCCAGTCGCATACCAAAAATCTCAGTATACGCTGCGGTCAGATTCGCAACCGGACCATTGAATCCATACACGATATATTCCAATTGCTGCTGATCCACTGTCAGCATCGTCAACACCTCTTGTGCACTGCCGCTGTTCATCACATCATCAATCGGAAACCCTTCTGCCAGCGACGCATCACGTTGCTTTACAGAATCAAGCAAATTCCCCCACATCATCACATCAAACGGTTGAAAATAATGAATCGCATATTCATTCATAAAAAATTCATTACGGCTTTTCATAAGCACATCGGAAATACCACCAAACAGAATATCCATCGTATTCATCGATTCCTGGCTTTCATCGTAAGGATCGCTGTTTAGAGACTTTTCTGCATCAGAGCCGCCACCTACCACTCGGTTGAACTCCAGATTGGATGTATAGTAGCCGTCCACCTCGTCAAAGCTTACATTTGCTGCTTTGGCGCCAGCTCCAACGGCAGCGATGGTAGCAATCATCGCCGTTGCCTTTTTCATTGATTGTTTTGCTTTTTTCTCATCGGCAGCAACCGTATCGGTGCCTGCACGAGCAGTCGACACATCCTGCTCAATTTTGCCAACTGCACCTGAAGGTGAGTCCGGTTTGCCTGTATATGCTTGTACATAGTGATCCAGCAGCTTAGCAGCAGCAATCGTTTTGGATTCCAATACCGAAGCATTACCAGATGTTCGTGAAATTTGCTGCTGAGCTTCACTCGTTGCCACTTGTACAGCCGTCCTAATCGCCGTATAGTCTGTCTGCTGACTCGTATACGTCAATTCCATCCGATTCATTAACTCTTCGGGTAGTACAAGTTGCTCCAGATTTTTGCGCAGCTCAGCAATTTGCGTTTCTGCTGATGAATTTGCCGATGCATTGTTACTACCAGGCGTGTTTGTATTACGAACACGATCATAAGCCGCATTTGCAGCTCGGCTTTTGGCTTCTTTGATGATTGTAATGATCTTTTGATTTTGTTCACGAATCGTTTGCATTAAGGCAGTAGCATCTTGGTATGTAGATTCATGATCAAGTGTTAATCGATTTGCTTTAGGCATAACTTTGCTGATCAGACTGGACGCATTGCTTTTATACTTCGCTATCTTTTCCGTATGAATCGCTGACTTTTTGTTCTTTTTACGCTTTTTGTCCTCAGCGATTTTGCTTGTGTAATCGCCGAACTGCGCGGCTATATCAGCGAGCGATTGGATAGAGCCGATACTTTTGGCAGCGATATTGCTTGTTGTAGGATGCATAACCAGTTTCGCCAGTTCTTTTACATCCAGTGCGGTTTTCTTTTGGAGGGCGATCAGATCATCAATAGCTTTTTCTCGCTTTTCATAAGGAACGCGAACCTTGTTCAACACATCTACTGTCTGCGTCGTTTCCTTCATAATAATAGACATGCTACGTAGTTTCTCTACAACCTCCACGGTAAAATCGATCGGTGCTTTATATTTCATCTCTTCCTGCACCTGCTGATTGAATACATCATATTTACCGAGCGGACGGCTCATCGCAATCGAAGTATCACCTACTTGTAACGGAATAAGATGAAAGCTGTTATCCAGATCGGTATAACTCATATTGTCAGCCGCAGCGATATCAAGCAATGTATTCGGATCACTTTCGCCAAAAGCGAACAGACCATAACCTGACTGAAACTCCGGCTCATAAGCCGACATGACCGATCGCAGTAATGCATGTGTTAACCGCTCGGCCTGAACCTGCATAGCTGCAATACGTGCATAATCAATAAACACCGCTGTAAACAAAAACACACCGGCAAGTACAACAATCATAAAAATAGTGACCGCACCGCGAGCATCAGTTGCTCGGCGCCGCATCGTTCTCACCCAGACACGCCATCTACGAGCTGAACGTCGTTTTCTCCCCATAGTCCCTCCACTACGCTTTTCCATCATCCCAGCATCCATGCTATATGCTATACCATTCCTCCGCCCATCCTTATAAGCCAAACCACTGTAAAATCGCTCCGGCTTTATCCAGTTTTAGTACAGGTCCAGCTACCCCTGCTGCTTTGGCTGCATAATAGCGCATCAGTTCTATATTACGAATATATTCAACCGGTTCCACAATAACCGAGCCTGCTCCAATCTCGGAATGAAGTGGTTTTTTCAGCGTTCGCTCCAGTGCCGGAAATGAAATCGGGCGTGATAAATGAGTCTCAACCGAACGAACGAGCATCCCATTGCCGTATTTAATCGTTCCACTCATTTCACCAGGAACCCAGGAGGCAGCAGCAGATAGCTTTGTCTGAGGTAGTGATCCGCCGCTTCCTGCTGGAATGGAAACTTCAGCACCACTTGCCGCATCCCCCCAGCCAAATAGCTTGCTCAACATCTCATCTTGAGTAAGTCGCCAGTACAAGCCGTCATTCTCACCTTCTGCAAATGCGCCAGTGCTCGGATCTTTATAACTGTTATCCCACGAATAGGCTGCACGCTCAGATGTTTTGGAGGCAGCTTGTTTGAGCATCGTGTTTTGATATAAATACATACAAAAAAACAGTAACAGCAGCGTCGTAAACAAGATAATTGGAAACACGATGGAAGCTTCAATCGTGAAGCTTCCGCGCGTACTCCTCCAAAATTTCTGTTTTGTCATGGCCGTATTAATTTTTAAATTCTTCACTTTTATTGCCCATGTATTGAAGCATACCGTCTACAACTTTAGTAATCTTTTCTTTAAACGCCAGCGCAATCATCAAAATGACCGCTACGATCAGCACCATTTCCAGCGTTCCGATTCCATCCTCTTGCTTCCAAAAGCTTTTCATCCCATTCCAGGATTGCGTAAGTACGTTTGTCATTCGTTATTCCTCCTACATATTCATCATCATAAATGCCGGCGTGCCGACCAAAATCATTACAATTACGAAAATCATCACCATAGGCAGTACCATCTTGGACGATGCCTGTTCTCCTCGCATACGACTGACCGCTTTACGTTTATCCCATAATGTGCGAGACAGCTCGCGCAGTGCCAGTCCGAACTCTCCGCCACCACGGCGGAAGTTGAGCAGTACCGTTGTCGTAAATACAGACACCTCCTGCACGCCGCAGCGCTTGCTGAACGATTCTAATGCCTGTTGAAATGGATAGCCGTTCTCCAGCTCATTAAGCATCTGAAACAGCTCACGATATAGCGGATGGGTAGAGGCACTTGTCTGCTTCCGCTGCACACAGCGCGTAATCGCTCGCTGCGCCGTTTCACCCGCTCCAACAAGCAACACAATTTTGTTTAACAGCTCTGGCAATTCCATCAGAATCTCTTGTTCACGTTCTTGAACTTTTTTTTGCAAATCGCGTATGAGCGAAGCTGGTAATACGACAGCAAGCAATGTGCATAGTGCCAGCCAGGTGATACTTCCACCGTTTAGCGCCGATACGATGCAGCCACCTGTCAGTAACAGCCAGCAGTAGCCTGTCATTTCGGCAATGTACAATAATGTTCGTTCTCCGCTCAAATGGACCCCGAATCCTTTTTGAATATAGCTTTGAACACGATAAAATATACCGGGAAAGCGAGCTACAAACCGAACCTTTTCCAACAACACCAGCCATGCAGGCGTAAATCTTCTCAGCTTGATCATCTCAAATGGCACTCCAGCTAGCTGCTTATGCTTCTCATCGGCGCTTTGATACAATACCATCCAGCCTGCGATTAACGAAGCTGCAATCAATCCTTCCAGCCACACTCCAATCAGTTGATTCACCTCCTTTCAGGTCGAGTAGCAAATGTAGCTCACACCCGAATATTCATAAACTTGCGAATTAATATGAAGCAACCGGTCAGCGCCAGCAAGCAAACGGTAGATATAGCAATACCGAGTGGATTGCCATACAGCGGCTTCATAAAGTCTCCAGCGACCACATTTAAAAAGATCAAAAATATAAACGGTGTCGCCATCAATATGTATGACTCAAACTTCTTTTGCGCAATCATCACCATAATATCCTGCTGGATATCCAGCTTCTCGCCGATAATCGTTGATGTTTTGCGAACGACTTCTACCAGATCGCCGCCAGTTCGCTTACACGTAATAAATACATCCGCAAAATTGGCAATATCTTCACTGGCAGCACGAATACTAAAATCCTCCAGCGCTTGCTCAATCGGCTGTCCATAATCCATCCTCGTCGTAATGATCGTCAGCTCGCGAATCAAATCGTTATCACCATCCGGGTATAACATTTGTAAGTCCTGTGCCGCTTCGCGAAATCCATTTTCGACAGAGCGTCCTGCTGCCAGCGATGAAGATAAGGAATAGAGTGCCTGTTTGAAATGAGCACTTAATGCCTGTTGCCTGCGTTCAATTAAATAGTTGCGCAGTAAGCGTGGTGTAAACCAGGCTGCGCCTGCCAGTACGACACCTACTATCCAGCTGTGATAGAACAAATAGCCCACAACTGCAAAGACCGCTCCGCACACGATCATACAGCTAACTCGCTGTACGATGCTTAGCTGATAGGTCGTATAATCGACCAGCGTAGGCGATGGGGCATCGATAGATGGACGTTTATTTACAGGCGGTTTTATCGTTTGACGTGATCCACTGGACTTTGCTGGTGGATTAGATTGTGGTTTACCTAGCGAAGAACGACTGTTTCTATTCACTCCAAGCTCCTCCTCTCTACTCCGACGTTCTTTCCACCTCTATATTGGCGGCATGATAGGGTGTATTGCCGATGGCTGCCAGTTGTCTCCATTCCTCCACACCAGCGGCGCGAAGCTTATCGGTATGAATGAGCAAATTACCTGTTGGTATCAACTGGCCTGCAATTGTGCCTTCATGTTCTCCTTGCTCTTCAAACAGAAACAGCGGATTCAAGACAATTTCGCCATCGATTATGCCACGTACTTCGGAGATCTCGACAACGCGTCTGGAGCGATCCCGCAAACGCGACAAATGCACAAAAATATCAATAGCCGAGCTAATCTGCTGCCGTACAACCTGAATCGGAAGCTCAGCTCCACTAAGCACCATCGTTTCCAGACGACTGAGCATATCGCGTGAACTGTTCGCGTGACCGGTAGATAGACTGCCATCATGACCTGTATTCATCGCCTGTAGCAT
>NZ_JBCGUH010000004.1:251155-405827 GCF_039822605.1 Paenibacillus wenxiniae | reverse complement strand
AAGAGCGAATTAGATCGCGAATACCGATCTCTCCTTTTCCCTCCGTATTGGCATTACGAGTTTCCAGCGATACCAGATTCGGTACGGTGCGAATTTGTAACTCCGCTGAATCCTCAATCGTAATGACGCGCTCGTCCGGCGGAATATACTGGGATAATGCATTCAGAAATGTCGTTTTGCCAGAGCCTGTTCCTCCACCGATAAAAATATTGAATTTACTGCGTACTAGCGTTTGCAGCAAACTGGATGCTGCTGAATCAAGCGCGCCGATACGTACCAGATCGTCCATCGTCATCGGATGGTCAGGGAATTTACGAATGGTCATGGTCGGTCCTTTGAGCGCTACAGGTGGCAATACGACATTGACACGAGAACCATCCGGCAGACGCGCATCGACGATTGGCGACGATTCATTGACAACACGGTTCACACCTGACACAATCGTCTGAATAATATCCTCTAATCGCTCTGGCGACTCAAATACAGATTCACTTCGCAACACCTGACCATAACGCTCAATAAAAATATCCTTATGACTGTTAATCATAATTTCCGTCACGCTACGATCATCCACAAGTGGCTGCAAAATATCGAGTCCGCGAAAAGAATCAAACACCTGTCGTACCAATCTCCGCCGCTCTCCAGCCGTTAACCCAGGATAACGCGCTTCATGGAGTACCTTCGATTCAATCCTGTTCATTAATTCGCGATCATCCACTGCAAAAGTAACATCCAGCCCTGAACGAACTTCATTACGCAGTGTAATAAATACATCTTCGGTCACACACTCACCCCACCACTAGCTCGGACACCGTCATAAATACGCTCCCCTTCCAGATGACAAAGCTTCAAAATATCACGCTGAAAAATCGGTGAGCACCATAATAGCTCACTACTGGTAACCTGTTTCCATGAAGGCACATAAGGCAGCGTCGATGCTGGATATATCCCTGACGGCAATGCATTCATCACACTGCCGTTATATCGATTGATGACAAAAGAAAGCTTTGGTTCCAGCTGCTCCAGCCAGTCGCTATAATACGATTTCCAGTACGATATCCATTGCTCCGTTCTCTTCATACATGGCAGATCATCGGTAAGCAGCCAGATTACACGATCACTGCTGTTCAAAGCAGCCTGTACACGCTCTGCCCAGCCGGATTCACTATCGATAATGACATGATCGTATTGTCCACTATCCGCAATATAATCAATAAGCCGTGCCATCTCCTCGACAGTCATACGTAGCCATTCATTCAAATTCGCGGGTGGAATAAACGTCTCTGCCCGAATCTCTTCCGCATAGACGGTATAATCTGTAACGATACTGGAAAGCGCTTGTTTTTGCTCCGCAGCGGCTTGCAGATCATACAACAATCGCGATAACTCCGGCATATTCCGATCTGCTTCAAGCTGTAGCAGACTCACACTGCTTGCCGGCTCCAGATTCAGATAAAATACAGATTTCCCTTTCACCCCAAGCTGCTTCGCCATATTCATCGCAGTCACCGACTTACCACTCCCTGCCACAGCTGAATACACACAGGTGACCCAGGCTCTTCCTGCCTCACGTGGTGATTCGATCCCCGTTCTACCGATAAAATGGCATAACTGCTCCATTAAATGAGGTAACGGTTGATATTTAGCAATCGTATGTCCATCCGCTTGCTGCTCCTCCTGATCGCCCAGGCGTACCCAGCGCACGGAAGTGAACGTGCTCTGTTCGTTCACAAGCCATGACTGCAAAAATATATCCTCTGCAACGACCAATCCCCTATATCGACCCTCCTCCATCTCATTCAAAAACATTTGTACATCCGAAAATGCACGAATCGTCACACGAGCTGCATATTCGCTGGAACGGATGTAGCGCAGCAACAACTCAATATATTCTTGATCCTCAACGCATAGTATCATCTGTATAGGAGCCATCGATTTTCCCCTTTCTTGAACAACAAAAAAAGCACCGTTTAAATCGCGCACTTGAGGTGCGTAACTTAAACGGTGCTTCCGTTGTAAAAGCTATAATTTAACGTAAGGATAGCATAGAAATTATAGGTCTGCAATACTAATTTTCTGATTTTGCATAAAACCAACGAACATAGCAAACGATCCATTGTTATCCCTCACTCCATCAACCTCCCCTCTATAAAACGATGACATTTCATTCATCTTTGTTGCGTTGTTCCCCATTCAGGTTAAAAAGTATAAGGTAATCTCTACCCATCCATTTATCGTTTTCCAACCCCAAGCCGGTAAGCTTTAACCCTATGTATCCTGCATATTCGATAGCATGTCACCATGCTTGTTATACAGCTATAATCAGCTCCACTATTCTATTTAACCGAAAGGCGGAATTCACGTATGAACTCTTCCCAGCGCTCCCATCGCAGCCATGCCTGGACGTCAGCACTACTTGCAGGCGTACTCGGTATGTCTATTGCTCTGCCTGCATTTGCCGCAGAGACAGTCACCCGGCTTAACCCGGCCTCCTGGTCATCCCCACCACTACTCGCAGATGGAGTCGACAATGCGCTTGCCTCCAGAGTGACCGATGTACATGCTGTCCCATCCAAATCGCTAGTCTATGTACATACCCAGCAAGATATCCCGAACACAACTGGCAAAACGCAATATAGCTGGTATCTGGATACATTGAAGGCGTATAGCTCCACAACAGGCAAGCTACAATGGAGTTATAGCTTGCACAAACCAGCAGGCGCATACACATTGTCCACACAGTCGGTATATACTAACTACGGCACAGTGTATATGTATGCTGAATACTCAGACGGCACGTATCGATTATATTCGATCCATTCTTCTGGCAAACTAAACTGGGAAAAGCCACTTAGCGATGCAGCAACGATCACACTGATGAAAGATGGCTCACTGCTTGTAGCCAGTCGCGGCACAGTGAATACAGAGGGTGTTATCCGCTCAACACTCAGTCGTTATGATAACAACGGCAAGCTACTCAACCAGCAACCAATTCAAGGCTCTTTGCTCAAAGCAGAAGGTGACCGCATTCTGATTGCAGCTAGTAAATTAAACAAAAATACAAACGGCTGGGAAATGGTGCCCAACCCACAGGTCGATGTATACGGATTAGAACTCAAACGCCTGTACCGTTACCAGTTCCCGGCGAAGTCGAATATTTATGGTGATGGAAGCGACTCGATGTTTGTACTCAAAGACGGTACGGTATTAATCCGTGCGAATATCGATGATGTCGGCAATAAACTGTTTGGCTTTGATCCAAAAGGGAAACTCCTGTGGGGGCGTGTCATTCCAGGCGGTTCAATTACTCAATCGACTGGAACTGGCTACATTACGTATGAAAATAATAAACTACAGTTATATAACACATCATCTGGCAAAGCGCTTGCTTCCATCACACTGGAAGGCACACCAGCAGATTACACCTGGGTACTTCGCACAAGCGATGGCAATCTGATGATCAATATGGACGATCGGACATATATTATTTATCCATCTACACTTGCAATCGTAGAAACGATCGATACGACCAACTTAGGTTCGCCGATCGATTATGTGAACCGTACCGTCTACTCCGTCAAGGAGGGTACGTTGTACAAATACGCCATCAAAAAGTAATTCGACGTGCTCCTACATGAATATATAATCTAACAAAAAAGCCTGACCGTTTCATATCGTATAAGATCTATTTATGCTTGCACATTTAGCATAGATGGATCTTATACGATGATACGGTCAGGCTTTTCAGGTATATATTTAAAATTCGGTTACAGCCTGTTACGTATTTCACCTTATTATTTGCAGCGATTATCCTATAATAAATGCAGATTCACATCAACGTACATAAATAATTTCGGAAATCATCTCATGCTACTTGATTTTATTCATTACGGTTTGTCGATAAACCTACTGATATGGAATAGCGTAGTACATGAATGAGCAATCTAACGACGAAAGGTGTAATTTAATCATGAAAAGCAAAAATCGCCGTAATCCGTGGGCTATAGGACTACTTACAGCTATACTTGGTCTCTCCATGACTATGCCTGCATTCGCAGCACCAGCAGACACCGTAGCTACACTTCATTCCGCTTCCTGGTCCACATCCCTATTTGCAGCTCCAATCAACAATCCCGAGTCATCAGAAGTGGATGCTATCCAAGTTATACCGTCCCGCTCTCTTGTCTATGTCAAAGCATCGCATATAGAGCAAAATGATACACGCTCCGCCGGTCAGACTAATAATAAATGGGTGGACACTTTTCAAGCTTACAGTACGAAAGATGGCAAGCTGCAATGGAGCTATACCAATCTGGGCGAACCAGGAGATATGGGTGTCACTCAATATGCTAGTGACGGTAGCGTTTATTTTTGCAACCGATATGCAGACGATCATTATAGACTCACCTCGATCAATACATCTGGAAAAGTCAATTGGACGATCAAGCTACCACGAATGGCCAATGCTTTTCCATATGAGCTACATTTAATGCAAGATGGATCGCTACTCGTATCGGTAGCTGTTCATACAGATGAATCAGGTAATGTTCAATCGATGCTGAAGCGATACGATCCAAAAGGAAATTTGCTGCAACAGAAAATAGTAAAAGGCTACGTTATGGCTGCCAGTGGCAACCGAATTGTTATCGATTCCAGCCTCTATAAAAAGAATGAAGCTACCTTAAAAAATGCAAAAGTCGATGTGTATGGACTTCAACTAAACCCGTTATATAGCCATCCTTCTCTACTGGAGTTTGATCATTATGATGATCAGATCGCGATACTGAATGATGGTACAGTGCTAATTGGCACCTATGGAACGGATGCAGACAATCTCCTATTTCGTTTCGATCCGAAAGGAAAAATAACATCAAAGCAGGCAGTTTCAGACGACTATCGTATCCAATCCACAGGCGCAGATTATGTACTGTATGATCATAATCTGTTCAAATGGTATCATGCTAGCTCTCCAAAGCCTTTCGCTTCGGTTACATTAAAAGGTAGTGCAGGCGATGCGAACTGGATACAACGTACATTCAACGGTAATCTGATGATCAATATGCTGGATCGGACATATATTTTGGATCAAGCTAAACATACGGTCATTTCGGCATGGCATCGAAATGCTGATGATGTTACTTTTGATTACGATCATCATGCGGTTTATACGAATCAAGGTAAAGGTACGCTGTCCAAATATGTGCTGCATCCATAAACGTTTCACTTGAAATCGTTATATTAAAACACCAAAAGCCTGCACGCATTCCAGATCGTCACTACACCGTATTTGCTAGGACAGCATAAGTAACGGATTAGCGATATGCGACAGGCTTTTGTATATGTTCCATACGTAAATGGGAGTATGAATAAAACAAATGTTCATCCCACACCAATGCGGGTATACTCACATAAACCAATACATAAAAATGATTATTTTAACGTAGCTATTACATCTCTAACGTAGTCATCACATCGTTAACTCTACATCCGTTTAGCGACAATCACTCTATAAAACGCTCACGAATCTCTGGTGTTGGCAGCATACATTGATCGGACTTACCGAACCAGCGATAACGATTACGCGCGATCACATTGTATACACTATCGCGTAGCATACGCGGAATAATAATGAACGCATACAGTAGCGGCCAGGCAAAACGCAATTTGCGCGCAATATGCAGTGCAGCTGTAGAACGAGTATAAAACGTTCCCTTTTCAATCAATACAAACGTATCCATCTGATCGGTTCGCATGCCGCCTTTTTCAAGCAACTTCTGCCCTACCTCAGACTGCAAAGAAGCAAAATGGAAAATTCCCTTTGGATCACGTTTGATGATAAACTTGGTTGCTCCCTGACAAAAATGACAAACTCCATCTACCAGTACAATCGGATGATCACCTTGAATTAAAGCTTCAATCTGTTGATCCGTCAGTTCGGTTGGTTCGCCCGGTCTGGATACCGGTGCATGTGCAGTTACCATTCTCGCCACTCTCCTTTATACAAGTCGTTTGCGATCATCTATCTTCACACAATCGAAAGGTTCAAAACTATTGCTTCCTACAGTTACGATGACCTATAACTTCACTCTCTTTATTTTTATAACCTAAATTGATCTCGTTATTCAAAAAACGTAATATTTCGTTCAAAAAACGATGTGGATATTCGTAAAATGGTAGCAAAAACAACTATAGCTATACCTCAATCTATCGCTGAATGACTTCGATACACTTCTAAAAATAGCAAAAAAGCACGAAGGCCATCCTTCGCGCTCTGCATATCATCGTTATGGCATTATGACAAAATAGTTTATGCCAGTGCTTCGTCAATCAATTGACGATCTTTAATTTGCTGATCAATTTCACCTGCAAACGCATTGAAACAGTTGCAAATAAAGTCTTTGCGGCATACAGGACATGGCTTGGTCAGCAGTCGATTAATATAAGTCATTTTCCACTCTGGAAAACGATTGTAGAACATGCGGCACTCTGTTCCATCTACCAGTGTTGCCGTAAATTCGTACAGTCCTTCTTTTTCATTGATACCGGCTTTTTTGAGCGTCGTAATCGTCGGTCTATATGCCATTTTATCATCACCCGTTATCCTTAAAATTTCGTAACAAATTACAAATCACCTATGACATCTTAAAGAATTTTATGGTATGTGTCAACTCCGTACTTGTGCGGAGAAGCACAAATAAGGAATCGAACGGTTCATTGTTTCGTTGATTGTCACGATCTGCCACATCAACTATTGGAGTTTACTGTACAGGAAGAACGCTAGTTTTACAACTAGAATATGTTGGACGGAGTGCTCTGTTATGTTAACCTTACCCGTGTCGTATCCATTTAATCGAGTTTTGGACAAAAAGTTGAACGATAGATGTAATCTGACATTAAACTTCGTTCCTCAAAGTTCCTCAAAAAAGCTAAACTACGGCGTGTACGCAAACTTTTTTGCTGGCACAGACACCACTCCGGCAAGCAATAAAGGGACAAACTTCAGTATCGCACAGAAATCTAGGGAGTGAGGCTACAATGTAGATTACTGTGCTCAAAGCTCGTCCTTTTCCCTTATTTTCCTTCATCCGTTCCGTATGGCTTACATGTATACAGGTTTACGTACACATTAGATTGCAGCATCGTAAGGTATATATTCCCGTATACTATACCTACTTCTTTACAGCATACACAGCCATAAAAATACCCCCTTTGCCTAGACAAAAGGGGTATCAATTCGCATCATTCATACAGCAACTGCACCGGCTATCACTTTATATTCGTGCACAACATAATACACATATAAAGCACTAAACAGCTAAAGCACTATACAGCGCCAGTCGCTAGCATTAGACGATATTCAATTCTACATCGATATTGCCGCGCGTCGCTTTGGAATACGGGCAAAATTCATGCGCTTTTTTTGCAATTTCCAGTGCTTCATCATGCGATAAGCCTGGAATGCTTACATCCAGACGTACCGATAGCTTAAAGCCATCGTCTGTCGGATCTTTATCGATCATGACGTTACTTGTAACGAGTGTATCGGTTACGTTCACTTTTGCTTTACGTGCCACATTCGCCAGCGCGCTCTGATAACATGCGCCATATCCAGCAGCGAACAGCTCCTCTGGATTGGTGCCATTACCGCCACCGCCGCCGAGTTCTTTCGGCATCACCAGATTCACATCTACAGCACCTGTGCTGGATTCTACTTTACCTTGACGTCCACCATGAACTTTCGCTATTGCAGTATATAATGCCATTATCATTCAGCTCCTTCATACGTCATATATTTTGAACCAACACTATATTTGTAAAGCACTCTCTTTTAATTGAAACGCCATTCTTTAAATTACATAGGTAAACTAAAATTGACTTTATCACTTTAATTTCCTAAAATTAAGTTGATATCATTATAATAAAGGGGGCTGTGTAACGAATGAATGTGTATGATTTTAAAGCGACTACGATGCGTGGCGAAGAGGTATCACTGGATCAATACGAAGGTAAAACACTGCTTATCGTCAATACAGCGAGTAAATGCGGATTAACGCCACAATTCTCCGGTCTGCAAGAACTGTACGACAAATTTAAAGATCAGAACTTTGAAATTTTAGGCTTTCCGAGCAATCAGTTTGCCAATCAAGATCCTGATAGTAATGAAGAAATCTCTGAATTTTGTCAGCTTAATTACGGAGTTAGCTTTCCGATGTTTGAAAAGATTAATGTGAACGGTTCGGATGCACATCCCCTTTTTAAATATTTAGCAGAACAAGCGCCCGGTATTTTAGGTTCTAAAGCAATCAAATGGAATTTCACTAAATTTTTGATTAGCCCTGACGGTACACCGGTGAAGCGTTATTCTCCGCAAACGACACCGGATAAGATTGAAGATGACATTCGCAAACAACTGTAAAAATTATCTTCGCAGGCGATCTCAATATGCTTTTCCCTGGGATTATACTATGCATTATTTTAAATCTAATAAATGGACCGAATCGATAGTCAAGTCACTCCAGCCCGTGTAAAATCCCGGCTTAAATCCAAATGCAAAACACCGTGATTGCGACGAGTTTAAACACCAGCACCTATAAAAACACGTATACAATGCCTATGACTATATGAAACAATAACAATACAAAAACAATGCTACATGCAAAAACAATGCTATATGCAAAAAAGCAAGCAACTGAAATCCTAATAGGATCAATTGCTTGCTTTTTCTTTTTACAGAAGTAAGTCTGTACGCTTGTTACATTAATGCGGTCGAGAGGACTCGAACCTCCACGGGTATACACCCACTACCCCCTCAAGATAGCGTGTCTGCCATTCCACCACGACCGCGCAGACAATATCAGCTGTTGAGTTGTTAATGGTGCTAACAATCCGCAACAACTTTTATAATATACCATCTTCTTTTGCAGTTGTAAATCCTTATTTTAAATCATAGTATAAACTATCATATATATTACATATCATGTTATATATAATCCTGAAAACCCAATTTACTTTAGCTCTTTTTATAGTTTCACCAGATAAAATTACATTTTTTAACTTAAATCATTTTAATTAGGTTAATATTATTGACATAGTGGCTACAATTATGTAACTATTATTAACAAAAACATTCCTATTCTTTATTCCAATGGCTATAATCACATTAGCTATGACAGATAAACAGACATATACACAAAAAGTTTAACCCTACCTTGCGGAGGAGGATTTAAAATGAAAAGCAATCAGAAGTTGCTTGTGTATGTGCAACTACTGGAAGCTAAGCTGCCAACAGCTAGCTTTACTCATGCTCATAATCTGGAACGGTATGTGCAGGAAGGTAAGATTACTAATGTAGCTGAGCTAGAGCATCATATTCACCATCATTTGCAGCCTCATTTGTTTCGCTGGGAAGCGCCGGCGATTTATAATGTCTATCATGCAGAAACAGAACAGGATGCTCATACTATTGCCCGTATGGATCGAGCAATTATGGAACAAATTATCGAGCCGGATCATATGGAAGAAGCAATCAAAACAGGGAAACGCTTACTGAAGCTAGCCCGCAATTTATATCCGTGGATGCGTTTTGAACTATTGGAACAGGCGATGAAACAGCATGGAGCCATTCTTTCTCTGACCGTCCTTCATGCCTGGATCAATATCCAGCTTGGCATGCAGCGCGAACAGGCCATCGAGTGTTACTTTTATACTTTATTGTCCTGTTGTATGGGCAGAGTCGCCCGTCCGCTTGGTTTAACGATACGAGAAGCTCAGCAGCTTACTGACCAATGGTCTTCTACGATGAATGAGCAATGGTTAGAGCAAGTTTATAAAGCACGTCCTAAACAGGAAAACGATCCGCTTGCTCATTCGTTTCCGCCCCCACTTCCATTATCGTGAAATATGGCAGGTGGCAGGTCATTGAGATCTCTTTTCCATCGTTATCATTCGTCATTCGCTGTACTCCATGCTTATCTATTCAATCGGTCATGATGATAGCAAATTTAGCCAAACAGGCAGGTACTCTCGTCTCGTTACTAAAGGAGAGTACCTGCCTGTTTTTATAAACGTACATGGACGTATGCCATACTACGATAAATCTGTGCCCGATCACTAGCGTGTAAAACACCACTAAATCCATCGTGATTCGAATTACACTTATTTATTGTAGGTTGCGTCATACTATGCCACTACTCGTTTATCGCCCTTCACAACCTGTATCCTATCAAAACATTCCCCAAGCTTGGCATCCACTTCATATCACCTTGATTGACTATAGTTACATGCTGCATGTCAATTCCGATTCAAGGCAAGCCGACGTTATAAACCTAGCAATTAGCGATTACTGCCCTGCTGCCTGGATTTACGATATACCGAAAACTCAATATATTCTTTAATAAAATCCTTTTCGCGTTCAGACAATATTTCATCCTGGCAATTCAATTGCCCCATAAGTTCAAAAAAATACGGGCTGGATTGCTCGTTCACTGTTTGTGTATAACGTTCTTTGCCTGTAAGCAACCAGTCCAGACTGACATCAAAATAAGCTGCAATTTCAATCAGCTTGTGTGTACCTGGTGTCGACTTGCCACGCTTCCAGTCTCCGAAGTTACCGGTACTGATTTTGAGTTGTTCACAAAAGGACTTTTTCGTAATGCCTTTATTTTTGATCAGTAATTCAATGCGTTCATAAATGGATTGCGACTGCATATGATTTCAACTCCCCGACCATGTCATCTAAAGCTTCTAATAACACTTTTATAAGTAATTTAATATTGATAAAAATCGCATTTAAGTATATACTTTATCTAACGACATTTTTTTACTTCTTTTCCTGAATCATTATACCATAGAGCCTATAGAAATCGGGAACCGGTACCGATGATATAGTCCTATAGTACGTTATACTTTTAGCAAGCAAGGGGTGATACCGTTGAACCGCAAGCAGCCTGTTACCTCCTTCGGTTGGGCTATTAAACAAAGGCTGGCAGAGCTACAAATGGATCAAAAGACGTTTTGCGAGTGTTACGGGATTCCGCCATCTCGTTTATCCAATCTGATCAATGGCACACGCAAGGCGACTCGATACCGTAAACAAGTCGCTGAACTACTCGATATTCCTGAGTATTTTCAATAAATGGCTGTCTACGTTCGATTAAGGGCGTACATAATCAAGCAACACAATCGGCTTCATAACTACCCATTCCAGCTTTTCGGATAAATACTGATATTCCGCCTGCCATGAGAATTATGTAGTCTGTCTAGCTTCAAACCAAAACACAATTATGATTACTAATATAGTATGGTTTGGAATGGAATTCAACAAGGTTATGCGCAAGATCACCTTATTTATTCAAATTATTCCATTTTATTCTACAAATTGCAAACAAAAAGTCCCTGTTATAAAACAGGGACTTTTACGTATTGCAGAATGCGGTCGAGAGGACTCGAACCTCCACGGGTATACACCCACTACCCCCTCAAGATAGCGTGTCTGCCATTCCACCACGACCGCATGGCATATAAAAAGTGAGCCATGAAGGACTCGAACCTTCGACACCCTGATTAAAAGTCAGGTGCTCTACCAACTGAGCTAATGGCTCTCACTCATAAAATAAGGGATGACCCGTAGGGGATTCGAACCCCTGTTACCTCCGTGAAAGGGAGGTGTCTTAACCCCTTGACCAACGGGCCACATTTTCTCAACAACAAAAATGATTATATCAAGTACAGAGTTATATTGCAAGCATTTTTTTATTGTTTTTTGATATGCTATGTTCCAGCCTGCTTGAAGCTGAATTTCTAATCATCACTTGTAGTTTCACTTACGAATACTTATAATAACTTATATAAACTTAAATATGCATGATAAATACTGCATTATACTTATTTCAACTTATTTCAACTTATCGAGTTGCTAAATCAATTGTTATCTGCTGTGTATCTACTTGTTGTGCTTACAATAACAAGTAACCTATACCTATGATCTCAGTTCGATTTAGTAAATCCCTTCTTCCAAAGGAGAATACTTATGTATCAGGAAGAACGTATGCTTCATATTTTGGAGTATCTGAGTAAACATCAACGAATTACAGTTGAAGATATCTGCCGTATATTTCAGGTGTCCCGTGATACTGCCAGACGTGATCTTGTACGGCTAGAAGAACAAAATGCGATCGTGCGTACTCGTGGCGGTGCCTTACTTTCAGCTGGCCCTATCGTCATCCCAAGTTATAATGATCGACTGAACACCGTATCCGCTGAGAAAAAGCTCATTGGTCGCCGTGCAGCACAGCTCGTTCAGAGCGGACAGCGCATTATCCTCGATTCTTCCACTACCGTTCAGGCATGCGCCGAATTTATTGAAGCACCTGGCTGCACGATCGTCACTAACTCGATCAATCAGGCAGATATTTTATCCAACAAGCAAGAGATTTCCGTTCATCTGCTCGGTGGGCAATTACAGTCACAGCATCGTTATGTGTACGGCTCGGCTGCCGTGGAAGCTTTATCGCATTATTTTGCGGAGCGCGCCTTTATCGGCGTAGGTAGTATTTCCAGCAAAGGGCTTACTTCGCTCACGGTGGAAGAAGGTCGAATCAAGCACAAAATGATGCAGCAGGCTGAGATGACGATCGTACTTGCCGATCATTCCAAGTTCGGACGTGAGTTATTTTACAAGTTTGCCGATCTATCAGAAGTCGATCTGATCATTACCGATCGCTCCCCTACTCCCGACATGCTGGAATTGTTAGATCAGCACGAAGTTGAGCTGTGGGTCGCCGATCTATCATTTTCTAAGGAGCTGAGTGTATGAGTATCAAATTAATCGCGATCGATCTGGATGGTACGCTACTGAGTGGCCATACGTATATTAATGATGTGAATAAAGCAGCGATTCGTGCTGCACAGGCAGAAGGTGTGATTGTCGCCATTGCTACAGGGCGCGAGCACAATAATGTACGTTCATTTTTGGAAACGGCTGAGCTGGTTACACCGGTAATTTCTTCGAATGGTTCGGTTATCCATAACGAAAACAAACAACCGATGTTCTCACTTCCATTGGAAAATCATCAAGCGATGGAAGTATTGGACTGGTTAGAAACGAATCAGTACTATTATCAGGCGCATACGAATAAAGGTATTTATACGATCAGTACCGGTCATCAAGTGCTCGCTGTAGAGGTGGATCGTCTGCTAAGCACCAATCCAGATCCAAGCTATCTGCAAATGTTAGAAGCTATGCAGGGCATGAGTGCCAAACTGAAAATGATTCGGGTGAATACGTATCAGGAGATTCCGAATGATACAGAGTTTTACAACATTCTCGCGCTGTCGTTTGAGCAGGAGAAGCTGGAAGTTGGACGTACTCATTTTGCCGATCGTGAAGATCTCACGATGGTCGTATCCGGTCATATGAACTTTGAGATTGAGCATAAGCAAGCGTCTAAAGGAACCGCACTCCAACATCTAGCCGAGCATTACAATATCCCACTGGAGCAAACGATGGCGATTGGTGATAATTTTAACGATGTGTCGATGATTCAGCTTGCTGGACTGGGTGTCGCGATGGGGAATGCAGAGCCGGAAGTGAAGGCGATTGCCGATGAGGTTACATTGACGAATGAGCAGGACGGTGTCGCTCATGCGATCTATAAGGCGCTGGGGTTGAATGTGCCGTTGGTGTGATTTTAATTCGTCAATAGAAATAGCTAGAAAGACTCCTTATTAGAAGGGAGTCTTTTTTGTTATGTCGTACACTAAATTAAATGTATATATTTTACATAAAATACTTTATATGTATATTTTTAACTGGATACGCTGTTTATTACTGTGTAGTATTCACTTTGTAAGAAAAATTCACTTTAAGGGAGTTATGAGAAAATGAGGAATTTAAGGTACATAAGTTTTCTACTGGTTTTAGTATTTTCAGTAATTGGCTTCAACAACGTTTCACACGCAGCAAATCTAATTACATGGGCAAGCAAAGGAAGTTTGACGTATCAAATTAGTGGATCTGCTGGAACAATTGAAAGAGCCACTGCTGGTAAAACTTCTGGTAAATGGTATTGGGAAGTAAAAGTTAACCAAGAAGGTGCAGGAGATGGCGTGAAATGGATAATCGGAATTACAAATTCAGATTCCTCAAAATATGCTGCATACTTTGGGTTCGACGGTCAGAAATATGATAGCAAAACGGGCATAACTAAATATGGAGCAGCTTATAGCGTAAATGATATCATCTCTGTTGCTTTAGATATCGACAATCATACAATTGAATGGTATAAAAATGGCGTAAGTCAGGGGAAAACTACTTATACAGCTAGCAACTTCCCAACCTCTACATTTGCAGCTCTAGTAAGTGGATCAGATAGTAATACACGAACAGCTACAGCAAACTTCGGCGCTTCACCTTTCAAATACAGTATTCCAGCCGGATACAAAGCTTACGATGAAGACAACTACGTCCCTGTTATCGGTCAATCCACATTGAAAGCTACTGCCGGAGATAGTCAGGTCAATCTGAGCTGGACTCCAGCCGATCAAGCAAAAAGCTATACGGTTAAACGTTCTACTACAGCAGGCGGTCCATATACTTCTATCGCACAAAGTGTTACTGCTAACGTATACAACGAGTTAACTTATACCGATACGAATGCAACAAACGGCACTACGTACTACTACACCGTAGCTGGAGTAGCCAATTCATCCGAAGGTCCCGCTTCCAACGAAGCTTCAGCTACACCGGTAGCAGCGATTAAGCCAAATGAACAAGCAGTGTTAGACGTAGCGATTGAGAAAGAAAAAGCAAAAGTCGGCGAGGAATTCACAGCAGATCTGTCACTCAAAAATGTGAATGATATCTATGCAGAAGACTTTGTTATCAATTACGACAGTAAGCTTATGCAGTATCTTGGTTATACCGAAATCGCGGGGTACAAAGTGTACAATGAAACGAACGATAATAAAGGTACGCTTCGCTTCATCGTGGCAAGCCAGGGTAAAAATCATGGCATCTCAACTGACACCCTGTTCTTGAAACTTAAATTTAAAGCGATCGCAGCAGGTGAAGGCAAAGTCGATTCACTCACAGGCAGAATCGCTGATACGAAGCAAGAGTATGATATTAGCGCAGCCAATGCATTGCAGGATACAATCCTTATTGAACAACCTGCTTTTTTGGACGTAAATAGATCTGGTGAATATACATTACTCGACCTTTCTATCGATGCATTCTACTTCGGATTAACAGCAGCAGATACAGATAAAACATTGTATGATGCTGACCAGACTGAAGATAGCAAAATTGGCGACGACGATCTGGTGTATATCGTGAATCAAATGCTTACAAACACAAACTACAATCCTCATAAATAAATAACAGCTGTACAAACCAACCACGAAGACGATCCTGTCTGGTGGTTGGTTTTTTTATTGATTTGTTTGTTTGTTTGTTTTGAAAACGATAATAAACTATTCATTAATAGCACATGGACAAGGGGCTGCTCTGTTTACACTATCATCTGCTCGATTATAAATAAGATTTCTAACCGTATATATGTCTTTTTCTAAACGCTATGTAAATTACCGCTCATTACACCAATTTAAAAGTCAGGATAACAATAAAAAAGAGCCGACTATGCCGACTCTTCACTTGCTTATGTATGCTGATTGCTAAAGTTGCTACATGAATATAAATTCATATGGCGGAGAGAGAGGGATTCGAACCCTCGCACCGCTTACGCAGTCTAACCCCTTAGCAGAGGGTCCCCTTATAGCCACTTGGGTATCTCTCCAAGAAATGGCTCCCCGAACAGGACTCGAACCTGTGACAACTCGATTAACAGTCGAGTGCTCTACCAACTGAGCTATCAGGGAACATTGATCAATCTAAAAAATAATTTACCATGTTTCTCTGGGCAAGTCAAGCGATTCCAATGTAAGTTTTCCTCCGCATTTGCCACAACGATATTTGCCAGGGTCCATACGACGTTTACGTAAATATTGTGTGCTGCAATCGTGGCAAACAAGTCGGTAACGGTATAGCTCTTTCGGCTTGCTTTTCAGCATATCCGGCGGAATCTGGCAGTACCGCCCCCCACCTACACGCTGAAGCCAGTATTTAAATTCGGCATCCTTATGCTGATAACCTTTACCTAAAATGTGAAGATGATAATGGCATAGTTCATGCTTAATAATTTTCTCTACCTCATCGCGACCAAAAGCAGCGAGCTGATGCGGGTTAATCTCGATATTATGGCTTTTGAGAAAATAACGTCCTCCTGTTGTGCGTAGGCGCGCATTAAATACGGCATGGTGCACAAATGGACGTTCAAAATGCTGTAAAGATAATTGTTCCACCCATGCCTGAAGTTCTTCGTTCGTCATGAAACCCGCTCTGCTCCTTTGACATGATTGTTCCGAATGTATACTGCTTTCCTATACGGCATAGCCCTTTTCTAAAAAGCAGCACAAGTCAGTATCTTCTAGTGTTAACCATTTTCTAACATGTGGTGCACCAAAAAAGATTCCTATGAGGCAAAATATCATTCTGCTTCTAGTGTTAGCGATCTTCTAACACGTGGTGCAACAAAAAAAGATTTTTGCAAAGCAAAATATCATACCTCTTCTAGTGTTAGCGATCTTCTAACACGTGGTGCAACAAAAAAGATTTTTGCAAAGCAAAATATCATACCTCTTCTAGTGTTAGCGATCTTCTAACACGTGGTGCAACAAAAAAGATTTTTGCAAAGCAAAATATCATACCTCTTCTAGTGTTAGCGATCTTCTAACACGTGGTGCAACAAAAAAGATTTTTGCAAAGCAAAATATCATACCGCTTCTAGTGTTAGCGAACTTCTAACACGCGGTTCAATAAAAAAGATTTTTGCAAAGCAAAATATCATTCTGCTTCTCTTGAATTTTAACTTTGTTATGCGCTACACTTCAAGTACAAACTGCATTTTCGATCATTTTTATGACGAACATGTATACCGGACTTCCGGCAATTCGACTGAAGGAGAATGATGATGAGTACCTCACCTATGCGCTATGTGATTTTACAGCAGGATACTGAGCTTCAATATGTGGAGATGCCTGCGGATTATGCTTACCAGCTCAGCGCGCTTCATTTACGATTACATAAGGAGATCGGCAAATTAACCGTCTCTGATGTGCCCAAGCTTCCCTATGCCGTTGCCGAATGCAACGATCTGGAGCTGCTACAGGATGGTGCACAAACGATTGGCGGATTGGATTATATTAATGCACTGGAGCAGTCGTTTGCACGTTTACAGGAGCAGGAGTACCCGTTAGTGTCCCTTCTGACCGAAATACGTGCGTTACAGGCGCAGCTTGAGCAATGGGTTGAAGAATATGCTGAGCAGCAATGAGCTTGTGTTATAGCGGATGTGGCTGTCTGAACTGAAGACCCCGTTCCCTTTACTCTAACTATCATCATATGCAAACAGCCCTGTAGATTACTTTACAGGGCTGTTTCTTTTTATTCTGCTGCTGACTTATTGTTTTGTTACGAGCCTATTCAGTACATATTGTTACATAGCAGACGACGATATCGCGTACATATACCATCATATGGTTCCCCGCCGAAACAATGTTATCACATTCGCACTACTCTACTAACGAGACTAGCGAGCCATTCATATTGACTTAGATACAGATCATTTAGTGGCCGGCTGCTTCCTGAGCAGACGATGGGCGCATCGTTAGTCCAACGCGACCTTTTTTCATATCTACATTCAGTACCCATACCGTTACATTATCGCCTACCGAAACGACATCCATCGGGTGCTTCACAAATTGCTCGCTCAGCTGGGAAATGTGCACAAGGCCATCGTTTTTGATGCCGATATCGACAAAGGCACCAAAGTCGATCACGTTGCGTACCGTTCCTTGCAGCTCCATCCCTGGCGTGAGATCTTCGAGCTTCAGCACATCGGTACGGAAAATTGGCAATGGCAGCTCATCACGCGGATCGCGTCCTGGACGCTGTAAACTGTCCAAAATGTCGCGCAGTGTGGGCACACCGATATCCAGCGCTGCGGCTGTCTGTTCGACGTCTACACCTGCAAGCGCAGATATGGCTTCCGCACTACCTAATTGTGCTGGCTGAATGCCGAGCGATTGCAAAAGCTTGGTCGTCGCCGCATACGATTCCGGGTGAATGCCAGTGTAATCAAGCGGATTGTCTCCACCTTTAATACGCAGGAAACCGACGCATTGCTGAAGCGTCTTCGCACCCAAACGCGGCACTTTTTGCAACTGCTTGCGGCTGATGAAGCGACCATGTTCTTCACGGTATTTGACGATGTTTTTGGCGATTGTTGCATTCACGCCTGCGACATAGGAGAGCAGCGATGGAGAAGCGGTATTCACATCGACGCCGACATGGTTAACTGCGGATTCGACAACGCCTTTCAGCGAGCTTTCCAGATGTTTTTGTGATACATCGTGCTGGTATTGTCCGACACCGATCGCTTTGGGGTCGATTTTGACCAGTTCAGCCAGCGGGTCCTGTATACGGCGTGCGATGGACGCTGCACTACGCTGTGCGACATCCAGATCAGGGAATTCCTCCTGCGCTAGCTTGGAAGCGGAATATACACTCGCTCCTGCTTCATTCACGATCAGGTACGCCAGCTTGCGATCCTGAATCTCCCCAATCAGATCGGCTACAAATTGCTCGGTTTCACGTGATGCGGTACCATTACCGATGACAATCAGCTCGATTCCATGCTCATTGATCATACGCTGGAAAATTTCAGCCGCTTCACGCTTTTTGTTGACCGGTGGTGTTGGATAAGTAACCGCCACTTCCAGCAGTTTGCCTGTCTCGTCGACAGCGGCCAGTTTGCAGCCTGTACGGAAAGCTGGGTCAACGCCGAGCACTCTCGTTTCCTTGATCGGTGCTTGCAATAGCAGATTGCGCAAATTACCAGCGAAGATCGAAATCGCCTGGCTATCGCCCTTTTCGGTCAGTTCTGTACGTACTTCACGTTCGATCGAAGGTGCGATCAGACGTTTGTAGGCATCCTCAATCACTTCACCTAGTAGCTTTTGCACGGCAGATGGACCTTGAATGAGTTGCTTTTCCATATAACGATAGATCGATTCTGGTGCGACTTCCAGCTGTACTTTGAGTACATTTTCGCGTTCACCGCGATTGATCGCTAGAATACGGTGAGGTGGCATTTTTTTCGCCAGCTCCCGATAGCTGTAATACATTTCGTATACTGATTCTTCATTCGCATTGCGTGCTTCAGTTACGAGCATGCCGTGATCGAAGGTGTAGCGTCTGATCCAGGTACGAATGGTCGCATCATCGGAAATATCTTCTGCAATGATGTCCATCGCTCCTTGTAGCGCCTGAGAAGCGTCTTCTACGCCTTTACTCTCGTCCACATACTTCGCAGCCTCGACAAGCGCTTCTGGCGCTTTCGGCCCACTGCGTATCCATTGTGCGAGTGGCTCCAATCCTTTTTCACGGGCAACGCTGGCACGTGTTTTACGCTTCTGACGGTAAGGACGATACAAATCCTCCACTTCCTGCAACTTGCTCGCCTGTTGAATCGACGCTGCCAGCTCCTCAGTCAGCTTGTCTTGCTCACTAATGATGCGCAGCACTTCTTCCTTACGTTCCTGTAAGTTACGCAAATACTGATGGCGCTCTTCAATATCACGAAGCTGGTTTTCATCCAGCTCTCCGGTCATCTCTTTACGGTAACGGGCAATAAACGGAATCGTATTGCCTTCAGACAACAGATCAATCGTCGTACGAATCTGCTTTTGTGAAATATGCAGTTCATCCGCAATTTGACGTACGATCCGCTCGCGTACCTGCTGCTCGCTATCTTTCGCTTGCGCTTCATGGATTACTTTTTGTTCAGACAATCTGATCCCTCTTTCCATTCTCTGTACATGCAGAGAACCTATATCAATAGCTATATTATCTCAAAAGTTGGGCATGATCTCAAACGATATTGCAAACCTTACCGATTAGACGCAAAAAACCCGGTGCAGTCACCGGGTCCACTTGCTCGCCGAAAGCCTTTAGAAGTCCACGAGGCCGAGGCTGATCTGGAGAGAATCATGCACCCTACGCATGGTCTCTTCATCCAGATGTGTGATTTTGTCAGTCAAACGTTGCTTATCAATGGTACGAATCTGCTCTAGTAAAATGACGGAGTCTCGGTCAAACCCATGAGACTTCGCGTCGATCTCCACGTGCGTCGGCAATTTGGCTTTTTGAATCTGTGCCGTAATCGCCGCCACAATGACCGTCGGACTGAAGCGATTACCGATATCGTTCTGGATCACCAGAACCGGTCTCACGCCACCCTGCTCAGAACCGACGACGGGCGATAAATCTGCAAAAAATACATCGCCACGCTTTACGATCAATGTCTACACCCCGCTAACTAAGCGGTCCAGAGTGATGTCCGCTTCTTCCTCCGCATAGAATGCTTCACAAGCGATTCTCAGATTGATCTTGGCCATTTCCATATATCCGCGCTGCATCGATTCACGGACAATCCGTTTCTTGCGCTCCGTCAGATACACTTTCGTTGCCTTTCTGATTAACTCGTTGCGGTCGGAATTATCCAAAGCTGCGATCCCATCGATTTCCTGCAAAAGCTGATCCGGTAAATGGACCATAATCCCTTGCACGTTCTGCATGTTGTCCAACTGTCCAGCACCCCCAAAACCTTTTCAGCTATACCCCTTAGCTGTTGTAACGGCATTTTTTCATAATGCGAATCCAAGTTTATGGTCTGACCTCATGCACAATACATGGAGCCACTTTGCTGCCCTCATTATAAACTACAACAACAGTATGAGTACAGACTTTTCATCACATTATGTAAGATTCGCTCAACATTTTCCGTTTCCTTCCACTTTGCGAAAAATATTTTACCGCAAAAGGGGGTTTAAACAGCTAACGATTTCGCCGTCACGGTAATAGAGACGAGGGACACGGGAAGCGATCATGCAGACCACTTCGTAATTGATAGTACCGAGCCAAGAAGCAAGCTCATCAGCCGGGATGAATTCATCCTGCTGACGGCCGATTAAGACAACCTCATCGCCGATTTGGATTTCTTCTGCCTCCTGGGCAAAAGATTTAAGTGATACCATACACTGATCCATACAGATCGTTCCAACGACAGGAACTCTACGTCCGCGAAGCAGCACTTCGGCTTTTCCGCTAAGTAAGCGTGAATATCCGTCGGCATAGCCGATTGGAAGCGTAACAATCACTTCCGGCTGCTCGGTCACATAACGAGTGCCATAACTTATACCCGAGCCTGCTGGCAACGTTTTGGTATAGACAACCTTCGTTTTTACAGCCATGACCGGGGCTAATGCTATCGCCTGCTGGTTCACTTCGGTCGAAGGATACAGCCCATACAGTGCAATTCCTACCCGAACCATCTGTGGAGACAATTCAGGAGCATCAATCGCGGCAGCACTGTTCCCCGTATGTATGACAGGGATAGTATAGCCCATGCTTCGCACTTCGCGGTTCACACGCTGGAAATTCTCGTATTGCATCAGTGTATAATCTTTATTGTGCTCATCCGCTCTTGCAAAATGGGTGAACATCCCTTCCACTTCCAATGTCGGTACCGCAAACGCCTTAGCGATCAATGCAGGTGCCTCATCTGGAAACAGACCCAGTCGTCCCATTCCGCTATCAATTTTGATATGAGCTTTGAGCTTGCGACCGGAAGGTTCCACAGACAGTCCGGCAATCGCTTCAAGCACTTCTTCTGTAAACACATTTAAAGTAACATCATACTCATAAGCTGCTGCTACCGCCTCTGGTCCTGTATAGCCCAGTACGAGAATCGGCAACGAAATACCGTGCTGACGCAGCTCAATCGCTTCGTCTAAAAAAGCCACGCTCAGATAATCCGCGCCAAGTTGTTCCAGCTCACGGGCTATCCCTACAGCACCATGTCCATACGCTCCTGCTTTTACACAAAGCATCAGTCTGGTTGTGTGCGGCAATGCACTCCGAAAAGCTTCATAATTCGCTCGCAGCGCATCCAGATCAATTTCCGCTCTTGTTGGTCGATATTGCTCTTGCAATTACAGTCACCTTCTATCCGTTTTTGCCCATCCGGGCAATACAACTATGTTAATGCGGAAGCCGGATAACTGTCAATTACAAGCGACCTGCAAGATGCTATCAAATGCGATGTCAAGGCTTCGGAACAGAACGATCCAGCGGACGAATCCACCGCTTTCCAGTGAAGAATATTCGGCATGGAATGACAGCCGACATCAACGACATCATCCTATTATATCTAATCTCACCCTAAAAAGGCGAATAGCCGTCCAGCATTGTCTGTTCGGTTTCGCCTTGTTTGTAGTATTTACCCTCTTCTTTCAAAATAGAAGCGGATCGATTGCAAATTAAGAAATTTACATTAAAGTGTTAAAGTGATCCTGAAATCATTTGTAAACTACTACCGTACCGCAATATTCGCATTCACGATTTTGCTGGGGTGCCAGCGTCTGGGGCGCACCACAACCTGTAGGATCTAATTTATAATGTCGGCTAATCGAGTCTGAAAAGTAACCCACACAACAAAAAAGAGCCTTTTCAGGCTCCTTAATGTCGCAGATTTCTAGCTACCCGTGCCCTGCATGGCTAATTTTTATTGCAGCAACTGAGCGCATATTCACGCTCAGCTTCTTAACGGAAAGGCTTCGCAGTCTTCAATGCTTAGGAAACTGCCTGGCAGTTCTTACCGCCTTTATTTTTCTCACGTTCTTTCGCCTGACACGCAGAGCACACACCTTGAAAATCCAGTCGGTGATCGGTCACTGTAAAGCCGTATTCACGTTCCACACGCTTTTCCAGAGCGAGCAACCAGTCTTCCATAATCTCTTCCACATTGCCGCAGCGTGTGCAGATGAGATGGTGATGCAAATGGGGGCTATTGGCTGCACGTAGATCAAAGCGTGCCGCTCCATCGCCAAAATTAACCTTTTGTACAATCTGTAGCTCATTCAGCAAATCCAGCACCCGGTACACGGTCGCCATACCGATTTCCGGAAATTTTTCTTTGACGAGCAAAAATACTTCCTCTGCGCTCAGATGATCCTTTTCATGCTCCAGCAATACCCGGATTGTCGTTTCACGCTGTGGCGTCAGCTTGTAGCCTTTGGATTTGAGACGTTCCTTAATCCGGTCTACCTGTTCCGTCAGCACCATCATGTTTTTCACACCTTCCGGTTAATTTGATTCTTCCTGTTCAAGTAACGTGTTCATATTGTCATTTCGGTGGAATCGTTCATCTTCGTCATCTATTCCAAATGGTACGGTGTAGCTAACATCTCGACACGACGTACACATTCATGTCTGCATCTACCGAGCATAATATAAATGGAGACCGATATCTGTATATTCACGCACACGGTACGATACCGTGTCTGACTGTAAGAGAGACCATCAACATACGTAACTTGTATTTATATTTAGAATAATTATAAATATATCATATCGGAACCGATTGTACTTGTAAATAGGAAGAAAAAAATTCGCTAACCGATGAAGCTATGGACTGGGATGATTCACATTTGAAGATGCCAGTGCATGTACACCAACTGTTTTACTAGGTAGACACTACTGCTGCTTACACGTATAGAAGTTTGCCTATACGCCCTAAACCGGATAATCCACATTTAAAATGATTACAAGATGGAGATTAGAGTTAGTCATTCCAGACAATAGGCGATGTGTTGTTGCCAATATGTGTATGTGTATGTGTATGTCTATGTCTATGTGTCCATGTCTATATTTATTACCGAGATCACTACCCCTGCCGTCTTACATAAGTATCTCAGTACAGCCCTGCTCCTCTACAGCATTACAACTATAATACGATCAATTGCTTTCCACTCGCTGCGCATAGATAACAAATTTACCTTCATCCGGTAACTCACTTCCAACCCAGCCCACTGGCATTCCCTGATTGCGATAAATGTGAAACATTTGTTCAAAGTAAGGATGTGGTTGTTTCATTAACAGCCGGGCTGTCGCACAATGATACAGGTCGCCACTAATAATATCAGCTACCTGATCAACATGTTCGCTCTCTATATGTAATTCAGTAGCAAGCGGAGTCATTCTTTCCTTAATAAGACGATAAAAATCATGTTCTTCTTCATACTCAATCAATGCACGTTGAAGTTGTCGCTGCTCATCATCCGTTGCTGCGGGAATATCGCCTAAAGCTTCTGCCGTAATATCCAACAAAAAATAATACGGAGGCTCCACATCTTCATCCCTGTAAAACTCCAGCGCTTCTTGCAGATCGGTAAACAAGTGGTTAGACGTATGGATTTCGATCATTTTGCCGTGACTCTCCTCTGGTAGCTGCGTAGCAACATGGATCGACTCTACAGCTGCCCTATACGTACCTGTCAGTACATCGCCTTTTTCAATAAAATCGATCACTTCTTGCACTTGTGGAGGAAACATATCTTTAGCAGGCATCCGCTATTCAACTCCTTATGTGTATAATGATCGCTGATCGCTCTACATCGTTATACAAGCGATTAAAGCGCGAATATGTTGAAAATTATAACAAATCTCCAAGCGGAAAAGGTTACGTTTACAGCAAATATAAACAGAGATGGAGCAACACAAAGTAAGCAGAGATGAAGCAACTAGAAGTGAATTGAAAAAGTGAGTAGCCAGCATGGATGAGATCATAACCGACGATAATTCAAACGGTCATTCCCTATAGTCATTTTTATATAGTTAACAAAAACATTAATTATTAATATTATAATTGACCTATCTATGAACGTTATGATACATTCAAACTATAAACGATAGCATCTTGCAGCTGCTTGTTTTGCTGTATACATATAGCTGCAACGTTTCCACTCTTGCATCAACTCTATTTTGAACATGAAAGGATGAACACTATGTCTCAAACAAGCATCAAAGCTAGAATGATTGTTGACAAATCCTTCCGTATCGCCGAGGTAGACAAACGAATTTACGGCTCTTTTATCGAACATCTGGGCCGGGCTGTATATGGTGGTATTTATGATCCAGGGCATCCGCTCGCCGATGAACATGGCTATCGCAATGATGTCAAACAATTGATTCAGGAGCTGCAAGTTCCGATTATTCGTTATCCTGGTGGTAATTTTGTATCCGGTTACAATTGGGAGGATGGTGTAGGTCCTGTCGACCTGCGTCCGAAGCGTCTGGAACTGGCATGGAGAACGATTGAGCCGAATGAAGTCGGTACAAATGAATTTGCACAATGGACGCGCGAAATTGGCTCCGAAGTCATGATGGCGGTCAATCTAGGTACGCGTGGCATTGATGCTGCACGGAATCTGGTCGAATATTGCAACCATCCCGGCGGTACATATTATAGCGATCTGCGTAAGCAGCATGGCTATGCCGATCCACATGGTATCAAAACATGGTGTCTTGGTAACGAGATGGATGGCCCGTGGCAGATCGGACACAAAAATGCAGAGGATTATGGCAAGCTGGCACTGGAAGCAGCCAAAGCGATGCGTCTGGTCGATTCATCGATTGAACTTGTAGCATGTGGCAGCTCCAATACTAGCATGGCGACATTCCCACAATGGGAAGCAACAACGCTTGATTATACGTATGATGAGGTTGATTTCATTTCCTTGCATCAATACTATGGCAATCAGGAAAATGACCCTGCCAACTATTTGGCTCGCTCGGTCGATATGGATCATTTTATTCATACCGTAATCTCAACCTGTGACTATATCAAAGCAAAGAAACGCAGCAAAAAAGATATGTATTTGAGCTTTGACGAGTGGAATGTATGGTATCACTCTAACGATGCCGATAGCAAAATGGACCCGTGGAGCATCGCGCCGCCACAGCTTGAAGATGTGTACAATTTTGAAGATGCACTGCTCGTTGGCAGTATGCTGCTCACGTTCCTACGTCGTGCAGATCGCGTGAAAATGGCTTGTATGGCACAGCTCGTGAACGTGATCGCACCGATTATGACCGAGACAGGCGGGCGTTCCTGGAAGCAAACGATCTTCTATCCGTATATGCATGCTTCGGTGTACGGTCGTGGCATATCGCTGAAGCCAGTTATCGATTCCCCAGTATATGATGCAAAAGATTACACTGATGTTCCTTATCTGGACAGCGCTGTGGTGCATGACGAAGAAAATGAACATCTGACGATCTTCGCGGTGAACCGCCATCTGACCGATGCGCTTGATCTGAACTGTGATGTTCGTTCCTTTGAAGGCTATGTGATCGAGGAGCATATCGTACTAGAAAATGATGATCTGAAAGCTGTAAACACAGCCGACAATGAGCAGGTTAAACCGCATAGCGGTGGTAACTCCACACTGGATGGCGGCATGCTGACTGCACGTCTGAGCAAAGCTTCATGGAATGTGATTCGTTTACGCAAAGCGTAATTCTGGCAGTAGTTTTTCATCCTGTTTATCTTGTCTATAAATAGCAAAAAGGGAGCGAAGCGATCCTTCGATCACCTCCTCCCTCCTGTTGCTATACTATTGCTCTAACTGAGCAATATCGTTGTTTACAGCATGCATACGCGAATACGCCAGCATCTATGTAGGCTGCGAAGCGATGCGTTGTCGCAATATTTGCAAGCGCTATCAGCATCGTCATAAACCGAATGATCGTGCAATCGAATCAGCAATAAATCATACGCGGATCATCCTGTTCAATGGTGCATCCCATTGGTCTTGCCTAATGCTGTTCTTGCTTTTCCGGCTTCGGTTGTTCAACCGATGGTGTTGTTGGGCGAACACGCTTGTCATAATACAAACGGAATACAATATCCTGATTGTAATTACCAAAGCCGCGTCCAAACAATGTCAGCCCACCCACATGCTCAGCCGAAGATTCAACAGCCAGCCGTAATGTCCATTGCCGATCACGCACATTCACTTGATCCAGCGTCACATCAGACAACTGAATACCGTCCATAAAGGTGCCCTGACGCGTCACTTGCAAATGTTTGAGTAGACCGTACTGGTTAATAATTTCTGGCCACCATGCCGGATTATACTTACCGCGCTTATCGCCATAGTCACCTGGACTTGTCCATGTGCCAAGCTTAACATCATTCAGGTAAAACGTAATATCAGACGGGAAACGATCATCTGTCATCGGAGCTTCCGAGGAAATTTCCATCGACATCATTAGCTCCAGCGGATTTTCAGTGGATAGCAGAAAATTCGGGATTTTATATTCAATAAAACCTTCGCTAAACCATAAAATTTTCGCCTGAAAACGCTCAGCATCGAAAAAGTAGCGTGTATCGTCAACCTGACCGATAAACTTTTCAGTTGAAGCCAGACCACAGGTCGGTTCAGCTGCCAGATCAGTATAATGTCCGATCGAAATCTCACTTTCGTGATAGTTGCGCACATGCTCTACTTTATTAGGGAAAGCGATATTCGCCTCTTCCACTTGAAGATAGCATACCTTTTGTACGCCGCCTTTACCAGGCTGCATATTGGTTGAAATGATGGCTGCTTTCTCCAGCTTTTTGACATGCATCGATACGATGGCGCTAGTCAATCCAACCGCTTCTGCCAGTTCGCGAATATTCATCGGTTTGTCGGCAAGCAGCTGAATAATTTTGTGCCGTACACTGCTGGCAAGGGCTTCATACACAGGCAATGATTTGTCCGAAATATCGAGATTCATGGGCAAGCTCCTTCATTAGCGAGTGTGTAACGTTTTTGTTTATATTTTCACTATATCCTTAGGTTAACAAAAATACAAACGTTTCCGCTTGAAATGTGGAAATATCCCCATTCTGTCAGGCAAAATCCCACTTTAACTTCGCTTTTACTATCAAAGGAGGCATTTTACTATGATTAATATGAATGTGAACACAACGGTAACAACAGGCACATTGAGCCGTCATCTGCATGGACAATTCGCTGAGCATCTCGGTCGCTGTATTTATGAAGGCATGTGGGTAGGTACCGATTCACCAATTCCGAATACAGACGGTATCCGCAATGATGTACTGGAAGCGCTGCGTGAGCTGAATATTCCCGTACTGCGCTGGCCGGGCGGCTGCTTTGCGGATGAATACCACTGGAAAGATGGCGTAGGCAAACCGGAAGAACGGGCACGGATGGTGAACAGTCACTGGGGCGGCGTTGAGGAAAATAACCATTTTGGTACACATGAATTTTTACGTCTGTGTGAACTGCTGGAAACGGAACCGTACATTAGCGGTAACGTAGGTAGCGGTACGGTACATGAGATGCAGCAATGGGTGGAATATATGACACAGGACGGTACGTCTCCAATGGCAGACTGGCGTCGCCAGAACGGTCGCGATGAGCCGTGGAATGTGACTTACTTCGGTGTTGGTAACGAAAACTGGGGTTGTGGCGGCAATATGCGTCCTGAATATTATGCAGATCTGTATCGTCATTATGCGACTTATGTGCGTAACTATGGCGATAATCAAGTGTACAAAATCGCCTGCGGTGCGAATACAGACGATTATAAATGGACCGAAGTGCTGATGCGCGAAGCAGGTCATCTGATGAACGGCTTGAGCTTGCACTACTATACGATTCCATCTGGTAATTTCTTTACCGGTAAAGGGGCTGCTACTGGCTTTACGACAGAAGAATGGTTCAGTACGCTGAAAAACACGCTGTTCATGGAAGAATTGATCGTGAAGCATTCTCAAATTATGGACAAATATGATCCAGAGAAAAAAGTCGGCATGATCATCGACGAGTGGGGCATCTGGACCGAAGTAGAACCAGGTACCAATCCAGGCTTCTTATTCCAGCAAAACACAGTGCGTGACGCGATCGTAGCTGGCGTGAACTTGAATCTGTTCTACAAATACGCAGATCGGATCAAAATGGCGAATATCGCGCAAATGGTTAACGTATTGCAAGCGATGGTATTGACCGAAGGCGATCAAATGCTGCTCACACCAACATACCATGTGTTCAATATGTATCAGGTGCATCAGGATAGCGAGCGTCTGGAACTGCACTGGGAAAGCCCGGAATACGTGCTGGGCGCACAATCGATTCCAAAAATCAGCGCTGCCGCATCGAAGGATGCACAGGGTCAGGTTCATATTACCGTATGTAATCTGAGCCACAATGAATCCGAAACATTCAGCTGTGCGATTGAAGGTGGCTCTTATACGGCTAACGGAATCGTACTGGCAGGCGATGCATTGGATGCACATAACACATTTGCACAGCCAGATCGTGTAGCACCAACTGAACTCAATTTGACGCTGTCAGCAGAAGGCGTGCTGAGCTTCGAGCTTCCACCTGCTTCGGTTGCGCGTATTACATTGTCTTAATCGCGAGTGTTATACACATGACATGGATGCGATATAGGCGGATAAATACAGGCGATGCACTGAAAGTAAGAAATCGAGCACGATGACTATAGCATTGATCAGCTTTAGCATTATAAATACCACAAAGTAAGTAGAAATAGGTTTAAGGAGTTATAGGTTTACGGGTTTACGGGTTTACGGGTTTACGGGTTTACGGGTTTACGGGTTTACGAAGTTACAGAGTTAGGGATTTATGAACCTGTCGTTCTATCAATATACGAAACAGATGAAGTTAATAAACAGCTATAATCAATGAAAACAAACAATCGTTTTACTTGCAGAAAGGGGCATGAACCATGAGCGCAATTCATCGGATGCAGCCTGCTGTCGATACTAGCAATGGCTGTAAAGGCTGCAATCGCAGTCCTGTACTGTCAGAGGAAAGAATCGAGCAGCTTGTTCAGCTCGCTATGGCAGGCAAGCAGGCGGATGAGCTTGCGTCCGAAACAGTGCAGCAGGAGCGGTTTCAGCGTTGCATGGTCTGCCCTTCTCTCCAATTCGGTACGACCTGTAAACATTGCGGCTGTCTCGTGCATATTCGAACGCGTTTACAGGCAAGCCATTGTCCTGCCCCTGCTGGATCGCATTGGGAGCTATAACGTTATACGGGATATGTATACGATCAAATAAAGCAAACAGCGGACAGCATCTCTGCATGTGGTGTATAATCGTTACGGATTGAAATCAACAACGGTGAGGCAGCCCCATAGCTGACAGCACCGAAACCGGAGGATAACGATGTCACCACATAAACTGGAACAATGGTTTGCCACAGGAACACTTTCAGAAGATACACTTATTGATATTTTGCATCAATGCTCTGTCGTACCGTTGCTTTATGATGAAGGCGGACAATTAAAATTACAGGATTTCCATGAGCAGTTAGAGACACCTTTGACAGGGGATCTCGCTGCTGCGGCAGATGCACTGTATACGATTGTCATTGCCGCTTTTCAGCGTTATAGCGAGCCGGAAGCGTATGAGCAGCTACAGGATGTTATCAGCTTGCAGGAAGATCTGTGTATGAGCGGCGTGCTTGCCGTTTCGGATTGGATCGACTGGATGACACGCTGTGCTGAGGGTGAACAATCTTTGCCAGAAGTCGACTTCCACAGTCTGTTTGAAGATTTGCCAGAAGGCTATATGGTACAGGATTTTCATGATGACCTGACATTTATTTTGCAGCAACCGGATCATGACAAATATGATGAAGCATTGCGACAGCAGTCTTTATTGTACGGTCAGCTCGGCGTGAAGCAGAGTCATTAATATGGGTTTGAGCAAAAAGGTTTGCATAGTTGCATGCAAACCTTTTTGTATGAATATGGATACCTGGCTGTGCATGGTTAGGCTGTTGAATGATTGACGCTTGTAGCTGTATACTTGTCATTATGCTGTTTTACGATTTGCTTTGTACTGCTACACGCTACACGATTGCCATTATACTTTTATAAAATCACCTTTTACTTGGGTACGATTCCATCTGGCGAACTATAATAAAGACAGCTTCCTATGTTCAAGGAAGCTGTCTCTTTGCGTTTGTATTTTCTTTTACACGGGTTGTGTTTCATTCATATTGTTGTACCTATCGTTGTGTGTATTTGTGTTTGCATCTCTATGACATGATACGAGTGCGTGCTGGAGCAGTTAGTTTACGATACAGCTACAACGTATCCTTCATCCACATGCACACATGCAAACACTACTTTTGACGTTGAATTTTGATTGATGCTGTAATCGTCGTCGATACCGAAGGATCGCTGATCGAACTAATTTGCAGTTGCAAACGCACGATGCGGTGTGAAGACTGTGGCAATTTTAACAGCTTACCAGTATTGTCTACGTATTCTGGATCGCTGCTGGACAATATGTTGTAAGTCAGACGATCACTTTGCGGTAGTGTGATGATCGGCTCGCCTACGACCGTATTGCCAGTTATCACTTTATGGAATGCACCCGCAGCAGCCTTGACACGATCCTGTTCGGTACCCGCGATACGATAAATACTATTGGCAATTTTCGTATCGCTCTGCACCACATTTCCATTCTCATCTAAATGATATGCACTCAGATGAAGCTGATAGGTGCCTGGCTGCAATACTTGAACTTTTGAGCTACCGTCATCCCCAAGGAAAGTGACGATATTGTCTAATCCGCTCAATGTATAATAGCCCGGTTTAAACGTGTCGGACGATGATTTGACCTGCTGCACCAGTGTACCCATATAATCACCATTAATCGTATACGCATCCAGCTCCAGCGCATTGATATTATCCGACATTAAGCGGAATTTCAGTGCTGCTGCGTCCTCCTTACCGTTTAAGCGTACAATTGGATTCTCAATCTGTACTTGCTGAATACCTAAGCCTGTATCAGGTTGATCTTTACCAATATGAAGCACAAACGGCAGATGGAGTGATGGATAACCGTCGGCTGTTAATTGCACATCGCCTTCATATACGCCATCTGCTGCCGCCGTAGAAGGTGTAACCGAAAGTGTAAACGTCGTCGCTTTATTCGGATCAGCCGTAATCGTTCCGTCCGCCCCGATACCTTGCAATACAGCCCCAATATTGTTCACATCTGGCGTTGCGATTGGTGCGCTTGGATCGGAGGTAACCGATGGATGCATATTGACCTTTGCATGATACGTTATAGCTGTGCCTGACGTATTTTTAAGTTGTAACAATTGATCATGAGGCGTTCCATCTGCCTCTATCACACCAAACGATGCAGACGGATTATAGTTCGTTACCGCTTTGGCGTTAAGTTTTTTGTCCAAAATAGTAATATTCTCGATCGCTTCCAGCACAGCTGGTGTATTTACAGCAGCACCGATATCTGCTCGTCCTGCTCCCTGCGAATACACATCATAACGCTGACCGGACTCATCTACTAATGGCACCGATGTATTGGCAAGCGCGGCTCGAATGTCAAATGGTGTCCAGTCTGGATGCTCTTGCTTGAGCAAAGCCGCCATCCCAGTCACATGTGGAGTTGCCATACTCGTACCACTTTCACGTGCGTACGCAGTAGCATAATTTGCGTCTTTACTATATTTTCCATACGCAGGGAATGTAGAACGAATCGACAATCCTGGTGCAACGAGATCCGGTTTGATACCAAGATCACCATCCAGATTCGGACCGCGTGAGCTGTAGGAGATCAGATGATCACCAGGCACATTTTGCGCTGGATAATTCGCCCCAAATGTAAATGTAATCGGCTGATCGGCATGTTGTAGTGCAGCACGGGCAAGCGCGCGGCCTTGCGCACCTTTCATATCAAAGGTCGGAATATAATCAAAGCTATCGCGCAGAAAAGCATTATAACCAATATATCCATCCCGACCGCTGATGCTGGTAGACAGATTGGCTTTGCTGGAATCGTTAGCATCTTCATTGCCATTAAAAATAATAAGCGCTACTGCTCCGTGTTCTTTTGCATTGGCAATCTTTTGTACAAATGTCAGTCCACCACGCGAAACAAGCACAACTTTGCCATTCACATTTTTACCATCATAATCCGTTTCCGCGCCTAAACCTGCATATACCCCTTGCAGCGGCTTCGTACCGAGAACCGAAGCGAACTGGTCATGAGCGGTCTCCCAGGCAAGCATATGCAGATCATATGCTTGGTCAACTGCATTCGTTGATTGGGCGGTAGTTGGTTCGCTGGTAGTTGGTTTGGTTACTGCTGTAGAATCCGTCCCATACGTATCGGTTGTTACACGAGCAGGCATTGTATTCGTCGCTGTATCCGTACCATACACATCTGCATGGACGGTAGCACTGTAATAGGTAACCGGTACAGTTGAGGCACCTACCGAGATCGCTAATGGTGATGTTGCTGGCTCACCGAGCGAATAATAATAAGAACCTGATGAAGCTGCATTCCCATTAGCAATGACAACGGTCGTTCCACTTAATACAGCGTTGTTAACCGCAATCGTTTCCGGGGCATTGATGTCTTTATCTTCATCGGTGCCGATCGACATGTTAATAATATCCATATGATCTTTGACCGCATGCTCGATACCATCAATGATCGTCGCTGTATCACCTGTATCCGCATTGGTCTCCGGGTCACGTCGCATCACACGATACATATACAGATCTGCTCCATAAGCTACACCCTTTTGCACCACATCACTTTGAGTGTTAGCTGCGCGTCCGGCGATCGTGCCGGATACATGCGTACCATGCCAGCTTCCGGCATAGCCTGTACCGTATACATCGTCTGCAACCGAGACAGGTGGGTTTTCATATGGATCGCGATCATGATCGACCGAGTCGTAACCGCCTTTGTAGGCGCCTTTCAGATCGGGATGATCGTAATCGATACCGCTATCCAGTACACCGACTCGAACTCCTTTTCCAGTCAATCCTTTCGCCCAAGCAATTTGTGCACCGATGACTGATAGGGGCACCGCATCATACGTAGCGCCGGTTACTGTTGTAGCCGTTTGAGGTGCTGGCAAAGTAGTATATGTTTTATTTTTATAAATCGATTTGACGCCTGGCAGCTTGGCAAGCTGTGGAATTTGATTCGCTGGCAGCGTCATCTCTACACCATTCAGTACGGTATTGTAGCGATAATTTACTTTATACGCAATATTTTGGTTGCTTGCCTGTAGTAAAACGTTGTTTTGCTGAGAAGCGACGTTGTTTTGCGAAGTTTCCAGTTTGCTATCGGAAAATAAATTAGACTGCGCTGAACTTGTTTGATCATCTTGCAATTGAATCGCCACAGGTTGATCGGTCATTTGTACGATAACGGATACCGGCTTGCTGGAGGAAGTATCAATATCCGGTGAAATCATATGCTCCTGTTGATGAATCAATCCTGACATGGAAGCCGTTAGATTACCACGTTGAATCACGTAAGGTGATTGTGCCGTGCCTGGAGTAGCAGCACGAGCGACAAAAGGATCGCCGACGATGCTAATGCTCAGAATTGTTGTAATAGACCAAATCCATAACCGATTTCGCTTGCTCCCTGTGTTCAATGTTCTCTCTCCATTCTATAGTTTTGTCATGAAGCAGTGCTATAGTACCACCGCTGCTAAATGACTGAATAGAGACTTTTTTCACAGATAGCATTTTTTTTGCGATACCTATTTATTGAAAAACGTTTTTTATTAAACAACATTAACTTATTAAAAATCACCTTTATTTATCCATTCAAAGTAATTTATATAGATGATATTTATTTTTTACAAACTTGATTATCTTTGAGAAAAAGACTTTAGAACTAGTTGAAAAACATATCAATAACATATTTATGCAAGTTATAACATCTAAAGTACTAAAATAAGAACATAATGATAAGCAAAGCACCCTTTGAGGTCAGTACACCAATCTATACATGCTTACCTTAAAGGGTGCTTCATCTTGTTGCTTGTTATCTTATTACATTTCATCTTGCTATGCTTTGTCTAACTGACAGCTATACTGTATATCTTCTTTAAGACCGAGATGGAAGAGACAGTGGTAATGACAAACACCCTTTGAATGGAGCTTCCCGTATAGGGGATTCGCTCTATTTCAAAGGGTGTTGTTCACTTTTTTTTATTCTGACGATACGTATACATACGTTTCATGCTGCATATGCGATCATACAGACATATAGAACATGGCATCAAGCCATATCGATGCATGATCCATTCTTCTTATCGCTTAGAGTATAAGGAATGAACGATCACTTATTTCTTCGGCTTCTCGATCTTCACCAGTGCATGTACGGTACGCTTCACAGTTGGATCATTCAACGAACTGATCTGTACTTGCAAACGAGCAATACGATAGCCTGCCGCTGGATATTTGATCAATGTACCAGCGTTGTCCACATATTTTACATCACTGCTGGACAGTACTTTATATTGTACGCGTCCATCCTGCGGCAGATTCAGTACCGACTGACCGATTACCGTATTGCCATCGAGAATGTAGTTAAATGCACGCGCTGCTGTATTCACGCGATCCTTCTCTGTTCCATCCACACGATAAGAAGAATACGCACGCTTGATGGAGCTTTCAGCTACACTACCATCAGCCGCCATATGATACGCGACCAATTCCAGTTTGTAAACGCCTTTATCCAGTACTTTGTAGGCCGGTTTACCATTAGCGTCCTTACCGATATAAATATTATCGATACCGCTGAACGCATAGTATCCTGGTGCAAATGCTGGATAACCGTTGTCACCTGGTGGCTGCACAATTTGTGCCAGTGTGCCTACATATTCATCATTCAAATCGTATGCGTATAACTCCAACACATTGGTATCGTTCATGAGCAAGCGGAAACGAACATCGGTAGAATCCTGCTTCCCATTGAGACGGACAGTCGGCTCAGTTACAGATATTTCTTGCAGACCGAGTCCGCTATCTGGATTGCTTTTACCGACCTGCGCTACGAATGGCAGATGCAATGTCGGATATCCAGCTGCCGTCAGTACCACTTCACCTTCATAAGGTCCTTCTATTGCATTTGCCGATGCTTTTACCGACAATGCAAATTTCGATGCTTTACCCGCTGTTGCCGTTACCGAGCCATCTGCCCCTATACCTTCTAGTACCGCCGTAATATTGCTCACATCCGGCGTAGCTACAGGATTGTATGGATCAGAAGTTACGGATGGATGCAGCTTCACGCTTGCTTTATACGTCACAGTCGAACCTGATCCATTTTTCAATTGGAGCTGTTTCGTTACCGCATCGCCACCAGCTGCGATCAAGCCGAAAGCAGCGGACGGATTGTAATTGGTTACTTTCGTTTTGTTCCAGTTTTTATCAAGAATCGTGATGTCTTCTACCGTTTGCAGTACAGCTGGTGTGTAGACCGCAGAACCTACATTGGCACGACCTGCACCTTGCGAATACACATCATACGGTGTGCCTTCCTGATCAGCAATCGTATCTGCTGTATTCGCCAGTGCTGCACGAATATCAAACGGTGTCCAGTTTGGATGCTCCTGCTTCAGCAAGGCAGCCATACCGGCAACATGCGGCGAAGCCATACTTGTACCATTTTCACGCTCGTAGGCTTGACTGTACGAAGCATCTTTAATGTATTTTCCATAGGCTGGAATAGAGGAACGAATGCCTACGCCCGGTGCAGCCAGGTCTGGCTTAATGCCCAGCAGACCATCCTGGTTCGGACCACGTGAGCTAAAGTCAGCCATATTGTCGCCTGCTACTACTGTTTTTGGATATTCACTACCGAATTTGAAGGTCAGCTCACCATTCGCACTGTCCAGTGCAGCACGTGCAAGGGCGCGTCCTTCTTTACCAGACATATCGAAGGTTGGTACATAATCATAGCCTTCTCCGATAAATGCAGATGGACCGATATGACCATCGCGTCCACTAATGCTCTCGGACAGATCAGCCTCGTTCGGGTTACTTGTCTTTGCATTACCATTGAAAATAATCGCTGCTTTCGTGCCATTTTTGCGAGCAATCGACATTTTATCTACGAATGCCAGATTACCACGAGAAATCAGCACCACTTTACCTTTAACATCCTTACCAGCATAATCTGCTTCTGTACCCAATCCTACATAGACACCTTGCTGTGCGGATGTACCGAGAATGGAAGCAAAATTCTCCTGCCCTACATACCAGCCCATCAAGCTCAGTCCATACGCTTGATCGCCGTACACATTATTACTCACCGTTGGTGTATTGTCATCCAGGTAACGTACAGACGATGCAGGCGCTGCTGTAGCACCACCATACACAGAAGCCGTTACACTTGCTTCATATAAATTGTACGGTGTGGACGAAGCGCCGACCGAGATGGCCAGCTGGGCGCTTGCTGGTGAACCCATTGAGTAGTAGTAATAACCAGCTTTGGCTGCATTACCGTTAGCGATCACTGCGGTTACTCCGCTCAATACCGCATTGTTGATCGCTACCGAATCAGGAGAGTTTACGTTTTTCTCCGCATCCGAGCCGAGCGACAGATTGATCACATCCATACCATCTTTGACCGCGTGTTCAATGCCGTCGATAACCTGTGCAGATGAACCGGAAGCACGACCTGTTTGTGGATTGCGTCCGAGTACACGATAGACGTACAGATCGGCATCATACGCGACCCCTTTTTGCACAACGTCACTCTGCTTGTTGGCAGCGCGACCGACAATCGTACCGGATACATGCGTACCATGAGATGTACCGGCAAAACCGATACCGTATGGATCATCCTGTACCGAGATTGGAGGTGCTTCATACGGATCATTGTCTTTATCAAACGAATCGTAGCCGCCTTTATACGCACCCTTCAGATCTGGATGATAATAATCGACACCGCTATCGATAACGCCCACTTTCACGCCTTTACCGGTCAAACCTTTTTGCCATGCCTTTTGCGCACCGATGAGTGACAATGGCGAAGCATCATATGTAGCCTGACTCGCCGTTAATGAAGGAGGGTCCTGTACCGGAACCGTGTAGTATGTATTATTTTCAAATACGGAGCGTACCCCTTCCAGTTCAGCCAGCTTGGGCACCTGGTTGGCAGGAATCGTAATTTCCAATCCATTCAGTACCGTATTGTAGCGATAATTAACATGCAGATTAATTCCTGCCGCCAGTGCGCGCGTAACAAAGTTATTTTGCTGGTTGTTAACCGCACTCTCTGTAGATTCAGCAGCAATCGACTGCAAACCGATTTGCGCTGCATATTCACCTACCGCTGCCGGTTGATTCGTCAGCTGTACGATAACACGAATATTCGATTTGCCACTTGTATTAATATTAGGCGAGATCACATGCTCCTGATCTGTACCCTGTAAACCGATCAGACGATCAGGCAATGTTTTCTGTTGCAAAATGTAAGGTGATTCTGCTGTTCCTTCATTTGCAGCATAAGCAGCACCGGGTGCCCAGATTGTTCCTGCGGTAAGCAATACAGCCAGAGAAGCGGTAGACAGCTTGCGTAAAACGTGAAATTTCGTTTTCGTCAAATTACGTCCCTCATTTCAAATAGTAGTGTATACTTCCGATCTTCATACCCCTGTTGTAAGCAAAAAAATATATATGTTAGTTTTATTAACCTCCTTCCCCATTCGTCATATGTTTAGGAAGATTTTGTTACATAGGATTATATTATCACCTGAATTAACCACTGGCTAGATATTTTATCCATCTATAGATTATTTTTGCGTTACGTATAAATTAAAAGTATATTTTTATCAATCCGTCCAAAACCTATCCCAAAAACGCCCTGTACCAGTCTTTTTACCTATACGGCCAAGCAAAAAAAGCATTCATCTGCCTGCATACTTATAAATGCAGTGAATGAATGCTCCATCATGATGCCGCTATTCCGTTCCTACTCTTCACGTGGTACAAGATCGAAAATGGTCCCGTCTTCCATTGTATCAATCAACCGATCCAGCCATATATAATACTTGATCGACTCCTGCATCTTCTCCTTGTCGCGAATCAACACGTCGCGGATCGGCGATTGCTGCTCATCAGCGATAAGCTTATCGATCTCCTTTACCGATTTGCGCAAAATTAACAGATTACTTTCCACCGCTTTGCGCCATTTGATGACGAAAAAGTCGGTAAACGTCTGATACCAATCGTACTCTACTTCATATAAATCTTTGCGCGAGCCTTTCTCCCATACTTTGTTGACCATATGAAGATCAAGCAAATTCCGTACCCCGGTGCTCATGCTTGTCTTACTCATCGCCATCTCGCGCCCCATATCATCAAGTGTCATCGGATGATCTGCGAAAAAAAGCAAGCCGTACAAATGACCGGTGGAATGTGAAATTCCATATAGATCCATATTACGACCGATCACCTCAATGACTCGCTTTCTTAGTTTTTGCACGATTTCCAGTTGATTTTCATCTAATTCATTCAAGCTCATGCTTGGCAACTCCATTCTATATATACAGTTTATCCAAAACGTTCTGAATATTATTTCAACTTTTTCCATTTTAAAAAAATTCTCACTAAATGTAAAGACGAGCATTTGGGAGTATCATTTAGGATATGGCAGTATTTACTTTATAAATATCGTACAGTTTTTTCTGTACAAACTTATTATACGGATTTTACGGTTGATTTGCAAAATCGGATTTGTTACAATTAATCCCGTTGTATTGAAAGTAATGAAAATTATTCATTCGCGTGAAAACAAATTTAGTTTTCATTTAGTGAACAACTGGTTAATAACCTTACTGTCAATAAAGCAAGCGAATGAGCAAATGCGCTGCTATGCTCCAGAGGCTTCCCATACTGCGGTACTATCGTCAACACATCGTTATATGGAAACTGTGCAGCACGGCAGACAGTATCACAATGTTTGAAGGACGAACGCTTGAAAGATGAATGATGTTTCTACTATTAATAAGGGGTGACAATAGAATGTCTACAATTTTGGAAATTAAAAATGTCAGCAAACTGTTTGGCCCAAACGCAGAGCAGGGCGTCAAACTCGTTGAACAGGGTTGGACAAAAGAAAAAATGGCGAAAGAAAAGCAAATTACTGTCGGTGTTAATCGTGTCAATATGGAGATCAAGGAAGGCGAAATTTTCGTCATTATGGGTTTGTCCGGTAGTGGTAAATCGACGCTGGTGCGTATGTTTAACCGTCTAATCGAACCAACATCCGGTGAAATTCTCGTACACGGTAAAGATCTTCGCAAAATGAACAAAGAACAATTACGCACCGTGCGCCGTAAAACGATCAGTATGGTGTTCCAAAAATTCGCACTGTTCCCTCACCGTACCGTACTCGACAATGTAGAGTATGGACTGGAAGTACAAAAAGTAGCTAAAGCACAACGCCGCGAGAAAGCATTACAATCACTCGAACTGGTGGGCCTGAAAGGCTGGGGTGACAAAATGCCGGATGAGCTGAGTGGTGGTATGCAGCAACGTGTTGGTCTGGCTCGTGCACTGGCGAATGATCCAGAAGTACTGCTGATGGACGAAGCATTCAGCGCACTTGACCCACTGATCCGCCGTGATATGCAGGATGAACTGCTAGAACTGCAAGAGAAAATGCGTAAAACGATTATTTTCATCACGCACGATCTGGATGAAGCATTGCGTATCGGTGATCGTATCGCTCTCATGAAAGACGGAGCTGTCGTACAAATCGGTACACCAGAGGAAATTATGATTCAGCCTGCTAACTCGTATGTGGAGCGCTTCGTAGAGGATGTCGATCTGTCCAAAGTATTGACAGCTGCCCATGTGATGCGCAGACCTGAAACGATTACGCTGGATCGCGGACCTCGTGTCGCACTGGAGCTAATGCGCGAACGTGGTATTTCGAATTTGTTCGTGATCGATCGCTCGAAAAAATTGCTCGGTATTATTACAGCTGAAGATGCTGCTAACGCTGTGCGTCAGCAACAAAAGCTTGACGATATTTTAATTAAAGATGTTCCGCATGTCGAACCTGAACGTATGCTGAACGATCTGTTCGAACTGGTAAGCACTGCTAAGTTGCCTGTTGCGGTTGTGGATGAGCGTGAACGTCTGACTGGCGTTATCGTACGCGGCGCACTGCTGGGCGCACTTGCCGGCGGAGTTGAAAATGAGGGGGTTGCTTTAAATGCCTAAGATTCCTGTAGCAAGCTGGGTTGACGTTATTGTAGAGTGGCTCAGCATTCACTGGGCAGCATTTTTCAAAGGAGTTTCTAACATTATTACTTACGTGGTAGACATTTTCACCTGGTTGTTTATGCTACCCCATCCGTTTCTATTCGTTATTATTGTCGCCCTACTCGGTTATATGGCAGGACGATGGACGATGGCGCTATTCTCTGCACTCGGTTTCCTGCTCATCTATAATCTCGGCTATTGGACTGAAACGATGAATACGCTCGGCCTGGTTGTCACATCGGCTCTAATTTCGATTATTATCGGTGTTCCACTCGGTATCTGGTGTGCTTCAAGCAAAATCGCTGCGCGTATCGTTACACCGGTGCTTGACTTTATGCAGACGATGCCTGCGTTCGTTTATTTGCTTCCAGCTGTAACGTTCTTCAGTCTGGGTGTTGTACCAGGGGTAGTCGCTTCGGTTATCTTCGCACTGCCACCAACGATTCGTCTGACTCATCTCGGGATTACTCAGGTGTCCAGTGAGCTGGTTGAGGCTGCGGATGCATTCGGTTCGACCGGTGGACAGAAGCTGTTCAAAGTACAGCTTCCACTCGCACTGCCATCCGTTATGGCGGGTGTGAACCAGACAATTATGCTGTCACTATCGATGGTCGTTATCGCGTCCATGATCGGTGCACAGGGGATCGGTGCAGTCGTATACCGCGCCGTAGGTCAGTTGAAAATCGGTGAAGGTTTTGAAGCCGGTCTGGCTGTCGTTGTCCTCGCGATCGTACTGGATCGTCTGTCCCAAAGCTTCTTTAATGGTAAAAGTAAAAAAGCGGCTTAATTCAGCCGCTTTCCCTTTGTCCGCATGTATGGTGCTAACCACAGGGTACTCACCATACGATGAGTACCCTGTGGTCAGCACATCCTACACCTGATCGCCTGACCACATCATCCGTATCAAAATATACATACGGATCGTTATCAATTAAACCGTATACCTACTTATTTAAAAGTAAACCTGAACCACATTGATTCATTTCCATTACGACTACACATGCAAATACTACGAAGGCAAAAGGAGCGAAATCACTCATGAAAAAATACAGAAACTGGCTTCTCTCTGGCTGTATCGTGCTGATTCTGATTATTTCGGCATGTAACCCGGAACGTCAGCCATTTCCATCATTCCCGGGTAGCGGCGAAGCTGCCACTAGCTCTGATCCGATCGGTGCACAGGTGAATCACCAGATTATCGGCATTGATGCGGGCGCCGGTATTATGAAGGCGACACGCAAAGCGATCGATGATTATGGTCTGAACGATTGGACGCTCGTTGAAGGTTCCAGTGCTGCCATGACCGCTACGCTTGCGAAAGCGATTCGTAATCAGGAGCCGATTATCGTAACCGGCTGGACACCACATTGGATGTTCAGTAAATACGATCTGAAATATCTCGCAGATCCGAAAAAATCATACGGTGATGCAGAAGAGATTCATACCCTGGCACGTAAAGGCTTAAAACAACAAGATCCAACCGCATATCAATTCCTCGACCGTTTCTCCTGGACTTCCGATGAAATGGGCGAGATGATGGTTGCGATTCAAGATGGTGCTGACCCGGCTGTTGCAGCCAAAAACTGGGCGGAAGCTCACCAGGATCGTGTTAATGAATGGACAAAAGGCTTGAGCAAATCAAGCGGCAAATCCCTAACACTGAGCTATGTCGCCTGGGATTCTGAGATTGCCAGCACAAATCTGATCAAATACATTTTGGAAAACAAGCTAGGCTACAAAGTAACCGCACTACAGGTTGAAGCCGGCCCAATGTTTACCGGTGTCGCTAATGGGGATGCAGATGCAACTGTAGCTGCATGGTTACCACTCACCCATGCGGACTACTGGGCAAAATACAAAAATAAACTGGAAGATTTAGGCCCGAATATGGAAGGTGTCAAAGTTGGCCTGGTCGTTCCATCCTATATGAATGTTAGCTCGATCGAAGAGCTAAAAGATCAGCAATCCGCAGCAAAATAACAGCCTTTCCTTATAAATAAAAGACGCTTCCTGCTTAGGAAGCGTCTTTTATCATTTACAAGATCGTCGATTAAAACGATCCTGTCGTATCATGTGGTGCACATACATATCGTTTGTTGAGTTACATGCCGCTGTTTGAATCGTCTTTGTGATCATTCAGCTTTTTGATCCAAATTCCGAACAAAATGGCCGCGCCTACGATCATGACCGCATACAACAAAATGTAAGGGGTATGTGCGTTAAACTCTGTAAATAAAGGCAGTAGAGCCGTCATCGCTGTTTCCACACTCGTTCCTCCTTCACCGATTTACATCATTTGATTATAAATAACCATACTCTAGCTATTTTACCTCAAATAATACGCGGGTGCCATCAGGATAATTGTCTAATTGGTTACTAATCCATGAACCAGCCCCCCGATTGTCGGCTGGAGTGACATATTTTATATCCGCGCCTGTTCCGCCCTCCTGACACATCGCCATCGGCCATTCATCACGGTCATAACCTTTACGCGTCGGTATCCCTTTGAGCGATGCTTTACGATTGGCTTCCGCACCGGAACGATCGATCGTGCACACCGCCGATTTGCCCGCAGCAATCGCTTCGCGAATATGCGCGCCTGTCTCTGGATAACGACTCAGCGGAAATTGCAGCGTGTAATCCGTATGCCCCTGTTGTTGTTTTACACTTCCTGTGTCGGTTTGAAGCTGCCCCAGCACATGGGATAGGTCCACCTTACCTGTAATTAGATAAATAAGGATTGCTGCGATCAATGCCGTGACCGCAGCCCATTTTTTTTTGGATGACATTCCATTTCCTCCCCCTCGTGTCTGGCTTTGCCCAAGCCGTGAATCAGACACTTCTATACTGTACAAGTATAAACGGGTTTGCATAAGATGGGAACATACGTTTAGTGTGCAATGGAATAATCGATGGGATAGGATGACATATTACATCATCTCACTACCATATCGTCACATGATTTTACTGTCATCCCATCCTATGATCAAATGCGGAATTTACGAATCTCTTCCTGTAGCTCAAGCGAGATTTGACTGAGCGAATCGGCTGCGGCGGAGATATCTTCCATCATGCTGACCTGCTGATTCGATGCATCTGTTGCTGTACGTGAGTTATCCATAATCGTATCTGCCATGCCAACGATCTGATTCTCGGCCTCCATAATGCTGGATGCAGAATGGGACAAAACATCAGACGCCTGCAATGCTTCCTGCACCTGAATAGAAACGATCTGTATCGTTTCCTGTACCGTATCGAAAATCGCCCCCATCTGCTGTACCGCTGCTGTTCCACTCTGTACCTGACGTGCGCCTTCTTCCATTTTAGACACAGTGTACGACATATTTTGAATCATATCTTCAATCTTGGTAGTGATCTGTCCAGCCGATTGACTTGAATAGTCGGCAAGCTTTTTCACTTCACTAGCCACAACGGCAAAGCCGTTACCATGCTCGCCTGCACGGGCAGCTTCAATCGAAGCATTAAGCGAGAGCAAGTTCGTTTGACTCGCGATATCACGAATGACCTGTACAATCGCAGCAATCTCCTGTGAATGCTCGGCAAGTTTATATAATGATGCTGCTGTTTCCTGTACGGTGTTATCAATGACGCTCATCTGCGTAACAGTATGCTGTACATTACGATTGCCCTGTTCTACCTCGCTTATAACTCGTTCGGAAGACTTGGACACCTGTGAAGTGGCAGTTACGATATTAGCAATACTACTAGCATTCTGATCCAGTCGCTGCTTGTTCTGATTAACCTGAGCACGCTGTTCTGTCGCTGAATCGGACATACCGCTCACAATAACGGCGGTATTGGATGAAAGGCTAATCCCTTCTTCCGCATTGGCAAACAATTGCTCTGAAGCTGCGGCCATCTGTTCCGAGCTGCTGGCAATCATATTCATCAGCTCACGCAGCTTATGTTTCATCGAATTAAATGAAGTTGCCATTTGCCCCAGTTCATCTTTGGACTTCAGTTCAATATCTGGAATAGTCAGATTGCCGCTAGCAATTTCACTGGCGGAATCGGCTACCAGTTTGATCGGTCTGGAGAACATACGTACAACGAATGTAGCAATAATAATACCGAGCAATACACCTATAATGCCAGCGATAATTAACGTCCAATGCACCACATTAACGGTATGAGCATTTTCTGCCCGCTCTTGCAATAGCTGCTGGCGCTCATAATCTTCCATTGCTTTTGCTTTTTCTGCCAGTTCCTGTGCCATTGGTACGCATTTGGTTGCTACTAATTCATTGTAGGTCGCTGCATCGCCTTGTTGCTTTAAAGCAACCAATTGCTCTGTCAGAGCCGCATAGTCCTTTTGTACAGCTTTGAATTCACCAAGTAGCTGTTCGCTGTTGCCAGATAAGATCTGCTCTAGCATCGCGATCTGCTTCGTTGTAGTCTGCTTAGCATCCTGCAATTGATTCAGTTGATCTTGCATACCTGTTAATAAATAGCCCCGCATATACTTCGTTTCGTCTGCCGCAAAGTATTTCAAATCTTTTATTTCTGAAATATTTTCGACATGGCCATTGAGCAACGTATCGTAACTATTATTCAAATAACGTGCAGCATAACTACTTACACCAGCCACAATGAGCACAATCAAAATCATAATCGAGAAAATGCTGTATAGCTTCATTTTAATATTCATGTGTGTGCCTCCTGGCCATGTTCATTCATAATTTAAGTTTCTATGTTAGCTATATCGGTTGGTTAGGTCATTTTGAATAGGTAATCGAGGTAAAATTCGACAATTTTCTACTAAATTTGCATCAAACATTTTTGTATATAAAATTTCTGGAAACGGATACCGTTTCTACTGCGTATATTCACCATAACAAGATGATCATGGCGCTGAAGAACAAGCTTTGATTTCACCTATACAGTTCGTTCTTAGCTGCTGTATGATCGTGTTTAATTGGAAAACATTATATGACTAAAGGGGAAATGGACAATGTCATTCTTCAACAAAATGCTTGCACGTGTCGGAGTAGGCGCGGCTAAAATTGATACTGTATTGGAGAAAAACGAATATGTGCCTACTGGCGAAGTACATGGAAAGGTTTATATTCAAGGTGGAAATGTCGATCAGGAAGTAGGTAGCATCTATATTGAAGTGATGACTCGTTACATTCGTGAACAGGATGACAAAAAGAATGAGGTCAATTACGCGATTGCTCGTCATCGTGTATCCGATAAGATGCTCATCCAAAGCGGCGCAAAAACCGAAGTTCCTTTTGCCTTCTTATTGCCAGCACAAACGCCGCTTACGATCAGCAATCAAAAAGTATGGTTACATACTGGACTCGATATCGAAATGAGTGTGGACCCGACCGATCAGGACTATATTTCAGTACAGCCACATCCATATATGAGCACAGTACTGGAAGCGGCTGAAATATTGGGCTTCCGCTTCAAGGCATCAACAGTCGAATATGCCTCCCGTGCTCCATTTGGCGTCCCATATGTGCAAGAAATTGAATTTCACCCAGGACCACAGTTTAGCGGTCGTGTAAGCGAGCTTGAGCTGATGATGGCTTTCAGTAGAGATGGCTTGCAAGTGCTAGTTGAGGTAGATCGTCGTGGACGGGGATTGGGCGGATTTTTCGCAAATGCCTTTGATATGGATGAGCGTCGTAGCTGGCTTGATCTGAGCAGTAGCGAGCTGCATCGTGGTTCGAATTATGTCGCAGATCGGCTGGCTGAATTGATTCATCAGAGCAGCCGTTAAGGATGATTGGCAGCATAGACTGGATGAACGTTGTGCAGTTGAACTGAAGATGTACAGTTAGATTATTGATGTATAGTTGTATGATCGAACTACAGCCTGATTTTTGATGTACAGTCGTATGATTGAACTACAGTCTGGTTCTTGATCGACAATCGTATGTTTGATCTATAGTCTGATTCTCGATCGACAATCGCATGTTTGAACTACAGTCTGATTCTTGTTCGACAATCACATGTTTGATCTATAGTCTGATTCTTGTTCGACAATCGCATGTTTGAACTACAGTCTGGTTCTTGTTCGACAATCGCATGTTTGAACTATAGTCTGGTTCTTGTTCGACAATCGCATGTTTGATCTATAGTCTGATTCTCGATCTACAGTTGCATTATCTAACTCATCATCTATCTATAAATGGGATGATTCAGCACGTCATTGTCGATAAATTAAGTACATTTATCTTATGTTGACATATGATCGACATATTACTTTTGTATCATGGGGATACACCGTTAAGCAGGAATCAGCAAGTGTGGACGATAAGCACCGGATATGTACACAGCCTGCACCTTTGATGATGAAGGTGCAGACTTTTTTTGTAATATATAGATATGATGTTTTACTAATAAATAGTGTATTAAATAAATAGTTTAGCATTTATTTAGATTTACTTTTATTTAGTATTGCAATCATCTTTAATCTATGTTATATTTAGTACATAAAGAACAGCACGGTATTACTACCATGAGAACAACAAAAATCATTTAACAAAGAGGAGCCATTACTCATGAACAACAAATTTACTAAAATCCTGATGTCCGCCACTTTAGCTGCAACCCTGGGTGCAGTTGCTATCGCCCCAATCGGAGGCAGCCACGCCTACGCTGCAACAAACGATCAATCGAACCACGAGAAACGTAAAGATAAAGAAGATCGTATCGCGAACAATGCCGCTTTCTTGGCTGCACAAGAAGCACAATTCCAAGCACTGTTCGGTACGGATGAAGAAGACAGCACAACAACAACACAGGAGCCTGCCAACTCCCAAACACCAGCTACCAATGCAACAAACAAAACGATCACTGTTGTCGTTCCACAAGGTGCCAGCCTGACTGATCTTGCTGCTCAATACGGTGTCACTGTAGACGAACTGGTTGCTGCCAACAACCTGCTGCCTGCTGGTTTTCAACTGACTGTTCCACAAAAATAAGCCGTTTGGTTTAAAGTATTGTCGTTGTATGTAAAGCAATCATGATTAAAATGATATAGATGGATTTAATGTAATACTCGATGTTATTCGTCCCAGCTTGCTCCCCATCAAGCTGGCATCCAAGGGCTAACATTCGAAATCGAAGTAACATGATCCAACACGATTGAAAGTCCCCCTTTCAAAATCGGCCGAATTTCATAGATCGGGTGCGTATCTGCCAAATATGCACCCAAAATAAAAAGCTGACATTCTCCCCTGAGTGTCAGCTTTTGTTTGATTATCTTTTTAAATCTTAAAATCTACTCAAGATATCTTTTTTCTCTATCTATTCAGTCTGCATCCTTACAAAAATAGAAGTATTAATGACTATTCATTTCTAATTGCTGCTAATTGCCAATAATTTATGGCGAGTCATCTTTTACTAAATACATAACATTATGTATATTTAATACAAATAAAGATCTACAAACTAATCACACTCACTAAATTAGTGTATAAAGGTATTGTAGAAAAGATGACCATCATTCAAAATTAAAAAGTAACAGAAAGGAAGTTAAACCGTGTTTCGCAAAATCCCAGCTACAGATGCTAAATACATTAAACTCAAAGAAAAGTACCAATATACTTATAATGATTTTCAGAAATTTGCCCAACACCTTACAGACCAAGCAGGGAGATCATTAAAAAGTAGTGGCAAAGCGAGTTCATACGCGCGTTACTTGATTAAATTACTAGTGCTGATTGAAGAAGAAGATGGCGATATTATTAATGAGTTAGTTTCAAATGAGAGCGTTATTCGACTCCAAGATTTAGGAAGACATAAAAATTTTGAAGTCTATAATAAAGATGAAGCACGATTTCCAAGTGCTACAATTCGTTGCTTTGTGGAGTATGTCAACTATAAATACAATGAAAAAACTGAACAATTAATTGATATAGAATTTAACAATAAACTAAATGAGGTAAAAGAAAATAGATCATACTATGGTAGCAGCGAATTGATACAAGGCCCACGACCAAGAAAAGAAAAAGAGATGAGCAGATATGGGGCAAGTTATCCGAGAAACCCTACAGAAAGCATAGAGGCTAAAAGACGAAACAATTGGACATGTGAAGTTGATGTTTCGCATGTTACCTTTCAGTCCGCAAGTGATAACAACCCCTATGTTGAAGCTCATCATCTTATTCCTATGGCAGCGCAAGACTTTTATGAAAACACAATAGATTTTGCTGATAATATTGTAGCATTATGCCCTAACTGCCATCGTAAAATTCATCATGCTATAGAAGAAGAGAAAAGAGACATGTTGATGATTTTATTTAATAAGCATAAGGCAATGTATCCTAGCTATGAAATTGAAATTGATTTTGACACTTTATGTGCTTATTACAGCTAATAATAAATTTTATAAAATCGTGACTGATTTTCTATATTTCAGTAATATTGTATATAGATAAATTAAAAAGCTGACGTTCTATCTATATAGCACGTCAGCCCTTTCTTTTTCTGAGTATCCTTAAATAAAAACCTCTTAGCGCTTTAAGATTTAGATTACAGTTCACTAAGTTATCACAGCAATTTTATTAGAAAAATTCTAATTGAAACTCTTCATTTTCTCTTCGAATATGCTCGTTAGGGTATTGTTTCAAATACTCTACAGCCCAATTCGCAATAGGCATTGCCACAGCTTTTGCCAGCAAAACAGGTACAGCATTTCCTATTTGCTTATATTGCTTATCCAGCTTATTATTCAGCGATGCTTTCTCGCTTGTTCCCATACTAAATTCAAACCAATCGGGAAATGTTTGGATTCTTGCTATTTCCTTTACAGACAGCCTTCGGTTCTTTTCTTCCCCATCTGTGAAGCTCCATTTGTCTGCTCCTTCTTTCTGCATTGGCAAACCGCTTGGATGAAGCGGAGCTTGTCTACCAGATGCCTGAATCGTAAAACTTTGGTCATCCCATCCCTTTTTTCTATTTCGAGACATGTAAATTGATGAGTACGAGCCTGTATAATACAGACCTGGATCTTCTTCTAAGTCACTGATAGCATCGCGCAATGTTTTAAAGGGGAGCAGGCTTTCTGCTTCTCCATGTGTAGGGTCAGAATATGCGTAAGTAAAATCTATATCTTTTCTTACTCCAACAATAATAACACGTTCACGCAACTGTGGAACACCGTAGTCCCTGGCATTTAACAGCTTAAACTGCACATTATAGCCTGCAGAAGCAAAGTCCTCTATAATTTGTTTTAAAACTTCCCCTTTACCCAATGTCATCATGCCCTTTACATTTTCTGCAACAAATATTTCGGGCTGCACTTGCACTAAACTTCTTATAAAATGTAAATATAAAAAATTGCGATCATCATCTATCAACCGCGGTCCAGCTTCACTAAATCCAGGGCAAGGAAATCCACCTAAAACCAAGTTGCATTTTGGAAAGTATTTAACTTTCCTTATATCTTTTTCAAGTTGGACAATATGAGAAGGAGCATTCATTTTATAAGATTGGTTAGCTTCTTTGAACATATCGTTAGTATATATTGTATGGAAAATGCTTTGTTCTCTTAATTGATTAAATCGGTCTCTATCTTTAAACGCTTCAAGAGCTTCTTCTTCACCTATAACAGCAGCCAATCCTGCTAATTCGAAACCAAGATCAAGACCTCCACAGCCTGAAAATAAACTAAGGACGTTTATTTTATCATTACGGAAATCTACTTTTTTAATAACTTCGAGATCTTCATGAGAGTCTATAATTCTAAAAGATTCCTCAAGTATTTTCTCCATGAGCACACTTTTTACATCATCTATAGAATAGTCTGGGGTTGGTTTGAATCTTCCTCTTCCTTTTATATCAAGTTTTACAGTCATAATTTAAATACCCTCCTATTACCTATTTTCTATAGTAACAAATTTAAAGCAAAAAGGCCAGCGCCAAATTCATATATTAACAGTATTATTTCAAAACGCTTAATAAAACTTATAACCCCTTAAAAAATCCTGTTATAGCATCTTAGATTTTAGCTTAGCTAAATTATATAGCACCTCATTAAAATAAAAGATTATTTAAGTTGAACTTATAAACTCGACAGAATAGACAAAAGAAAGAGAGTCCTCTAAGGACTCTCAACTTTTTTACCAAGCTAATGTCTGCCTAAATAAATTTGGCGGTAGTCCAACAAGTTGAACATCCAACTTGAGCGATCCTTCAACTGCTGAACTTGCATTGTGAATACGAGCAGAGATTGTCCAACCTTCGTCGCAAACGATAAGTATTGTGTTATCTGATCCAGATTTGAAGTGGATATCGTAAAATCTGGTTGGTAATCTAAATTGCTGCATTCTTAAAACTGGTCGTTTTCCTTGTGAAACTTGGTTTAGTGTTCCTTGTAAATTGAAACCTTGCAGTTCAGTTGTTTTTCGACCAGGTTTTAAAATAGCTTTATAAAAATCTGATCGTCCTAGCAAGTAGGTTAATAATCTTTGCGGAATTTGACCTGGATGCATTCTGTCAAGTCTCCATAACTCCTCAACAAGTGCATTTAAAACAGGAATATAATAACGTTCGGCTTTGTTAGAGATTTGATTCCATAATACTCCTGGACCTTTTAAATCACTTAATTCGCTAAAAATAGGAGTGATCTGACTAAAATAATCGACTGTTGAGTTATAACCAAACCAAGAATATCCTATATCAATAGTCGCTGATAAGCGGGAGTGCTTCAAAGCTGTATGATTATTCTTACATGAAATTCCCAATTGCCAACTTTGTGCGCTTCTTACAGCTAATACATCTCGTACATCTCCAGCTTGGCCTGCCGAATCGGGAAGTATTGAGAGCTGCAAAGTACCATTTCCATTTAACAGACATGGTTCTAATTGAATAATAGTATTAATACCTGCGTTAGCGCCTGCAATCATCTTTTGTTGAACTTCCTGGGAGAGTGATAGGTATGCATTTTTTGCTGTGTGCAGTTGTGGCGAATCAATCAACTGAACATTAGTTTGACCACTTAATGAATGGTTTAAAGATTGCAAAAAAGCAAACTCTAAAGCTTTTCCATTTACCGTTTGAGTTGCCATAGAATCACTACCTTTATTTTATCTATACTTTTTTTCTATATTATTTCATACCAAAGTTATTTCGTATACGAAGCATTGCTTTGTTCAATTCGCTTTAGGCCTCTGATATAAAAGCAACCTCCAAATCTTTGAAAAATCCAATTTTTTCATCTATTAAGAAAGTTCTATCCAGTAATAAGTTGTTATGCTCACAAGAGGTCTCTGGCAAATGCGAGCAGCTATGGCATGCTGCCCCGTTTAACCTCCTTAACCCTTGCCCTTCTTTTGTACCAATCTCAGTACAAACTGGGTCAGAGCTACACCAAAGAGCTTTATTCAGAGCAGCGTACAAAGTAGATGTAAAATTCTTAGTCTTTCCCATCCTCACAAGCCCCCCAAATGTTCCTTCCGAATCTCCAGAAGCTGTATATATAAGGACTCCTGATTGAATCGGCTCTAAATAAAGCCTCTCTTTAAGAGAGGTCGTATTGTAACCGCACTTTAAAGCCAGTTGATCAATCAAAAGATGGGATAATGTATGAAGAAGAATAGATCTTGGTAATAACTCCCTGCCTTCATTGTTAGTTGCCTTTTTGTATCTCTTAATATACTTTTTGAAATACTTATCGACATCTGAACAACTTTCCCATTCATCTAACTTTTCTTTGTTTAGCGTAAAAAAGATACCCTCACCAAAAACTTTAAAAGCTGGTAACCAATTGTTTTCAGGCGCCTTAAAATTCTTGAAAAGAAGCTCACGACCATTCCTTAGTTTTTGAAGATTTTTGTCATTATCCGAAAAAGGCTTAGAACGTGTGAAGCCTGTCAATACGACTGTTTCTTTTAATTTAGTTACGCGATGCAATAGACCTAAGTATGAAGAAAAGATTTCTTCTGCTTCTTCGCCGTCTCTATCTTTATCCCATTCTTTTACAACTTTTAAGCTTTCTGTATCAAGCTCTTTAATAAGAGTCTCATATTCTTTTTTCCTAAGCTCAATCTCTACGTTTTGATTCTTCTCTTGATTCTCCTTGTATTCGGCTCCTGATTGTAAATACAAAATAGCTTGCTCAATATCATCATCTAAAAAACTTTTGATTTCTGGCAGAGCGAGAAGCTTAACCATTTTAATTTTCCCATCTAGCTGATCGTGAGTATTAAGGATTTCGGTAGTTATTTTATATTTTTCAAACATATTAATAATTTCGTCTACTTGTTTGTTTTCTCCAGGCAAAAAAATAGCGCTTATAGTATTTGAATAATAAACATTAATTGAATTTTTAAGAGCTGCTATTGGATACGCATTGCAAATTTCTTTATCATTCATTGAACCAAACCAAGGTTTTGTACCAGGGCAAGTGTAATAATTCCCTTTTTTATCTTCCCTCGATTGATTCAGCGAACGACTTAACTCACTAACTCCATCATCGTCTTCTTTAAAATTCCTCCTACTCATAATGCCTCTCAAGCTCCGTTCGGCATTACATTCACAAACAACTTTAAGGGAATCAAGTGTAGCACCACCTGTAGACCTTAATGACATATCTTTTTCGCAGACTGCCTTCTCACTTTTATGCACCCATTCTCTCCAAGGAAAGTCTGAGATGTGTCCATTTTCGCAAATCATGACAAAGGGTACTTGAATCATTTTGACTGTTCTTTGGCATTTTTTGCAGTCAATATTATTTGTTTTTAAAGATAAGGATACTTGATACAAAGTCTTGCAATGCAAGCAATAGTGCCAAGATGGATACCTTAATAAAGGGATACAAATCTCTATATTATCTGGAGGTATACTAATCCCTTTATATGATGCGCTGTACATTTTTCTGAAATCTGGTGGGGCTAATAATTTATTAACATTAAGCAAGGATTGTAATCTTGGCTCGAAAATCTCATACTCTCCAAGCGATCTGAGAGGAATACCGTCTTGATCGTGATACCATTTATCTAAAGATCCAACTAGCATCGTTTCACCATCTGTACTTACGACAAGCGATCCTGGACCGAATGTAGTAATCAACTGGCTTCTTCTAAGTGGTATACCATTCATATAAATAGACCTCCCCAGCCATTGTTATCCTCTTTTTTCATTTCTTCTGCGTAAAGCGTTGAAATCATGCCACAGCACTGGGCATCCACATTTCTCATTGTATTTATCATAGGTTCAGGTTTTGGAGACATATGTTGCGGACTAGGCGAGCCCATAGGATACATAAACCCACCTGGATCTCTTCCTACTTTCCAAGAAGCATAATGACCATGCTCTAAGCTTTCTATTATTTTCTTGAAATGTTTTTTTACCGATTCCACTTGTTCTAGATCAATCAACTTGGTTCGTTGAATGATTCGTTCATAGAAAGGAACGATTTTAGAATTCAAATGTTTTTCAATATAGTCAGGTTTAGGAGCACGAGAAATATCTGCTGTCAATGCTTGACGTAAATAACCTATAATTATTGCCTTTAGTCCTCTTTCTAAACAAAAGTCAGAAAAAGGGGTAACACTGGTTGGCTCGACTTGCGCATATAATTTTTGATGATATTCTTGAAAATGCTCAAAGTGGGATTTATCCCTTGATCTTGTATTTAAGTATAAAGTGAAGATCACACCTGGTCGTTCCCACCATTTTCTCCCTACCCGACCACTAACTTGAATGTATTGAGCAGTCATTTTCGGCTGACCCACAATAGCCATAATAGAAAGTCGTTCAATATCAACACCAACTTCAATAATATTTGAAGCCAGACATAAATCTAGCGCTTCCTGCTTATTTTGATTCGGCTCAAATTTCACTTTCAAATTATCGATTATTTTAGAAATCTTGCCGCTTTGATCCCTTGAAGTGAGTTCAAGCACATTTCCAACATTACGAATAGAGTTTTGTGTCCCCTTCCGCTGTGTCATCGAAGTCATATATTGAGGAATATCTGTCTGGGTTAAGGTTAAGGCTGCTCCTAAATCGCGAAGGCTATTATAAAATGCTAGAAGAGTCCAGTATGGATCACGTTCCTCCCTTTCAATTTCTGCTGCAGACTGAATAATAGCTGAGAATGTCATAACTTGGCTCATCATGATTTTGACAGAATTAGTATACACTCCAACGTATTTTCTGCCTGGCATGAGTTTTTTATGCTCATTGTCTCGCGCAGGTTTAGCAAAATAAGAATCATCATGATCTAACCCTGGACTAGGGAAAAGGCGCGCTTTATCTTCTCCTCTCCCAAAAAGAGCTAAAATCTGTTCTTCAAACTGAGCAATTGTTGCCGTTGCCGCAATAATTTTAGGTCTAATTCGATGTCCTTCTATCTCCTTTGTGCATAGCTCTTCAATTAAAATTTCAAAAAGGCCTGATAGAGACCCAAGCGGACCAGATATAAGATGTAGTTCATCCTGAATAATTAGTGCCGGCGGGCTCGCAAATCGTCCTCCCTCTGAATCAATACCAAAAAGCGATCGGGCATGCGGCTCCCAGACTAGCTGGACAAACTTGTCAATTGTTCCAATCAAAAAAGTCGGCTGTTTTTTATAAATAGTCTCATCTACGATATAAATAGGAAGCTCACTATGAAAAACACAATGGGTATCAGGACAATAAATTCTTAAGTTTCCATTCTCATTTGCATATCCCAGATATAATTTATTTTTGCTGTCTTTGCCCTTTTTCGTAGAATAATATCCTAACTTAGCACCGCACCAAGAACAATTGCCAATAACGAAGTCCTTGGTTTTACTTTTGTTTTTTTGTAGTTGTAAAAGCTGAATATTTGCTGCCGAGTTATTGTTAGGCGTTGTTTCTCCTCCCACCCATATTCCAATAGAGTAAGGAACTGTTCCTAGTTCTATTTCTTTATCCTTCCGAATATACTCTAATGCACAAATTAATCGAGAAGACCTCTGAAATTGGTCGGCTGTTAAAAGCCTTAATGTATAACGCATAATGATGTCTACCCCTGCGTCTGACGGATCTTTTAACCTTCGCAGTAACATTTGAAAAGCAGCTACAGCTAGATAAGCTTCGGTTTTTCCACCACCGGTAGGGAAAAAGATTAAATCAACGATCTCTCTTGAATCGTCCATTTCGTCTACGAAAGAACCAATAGACATCAAGAAGAAAGCAATTTGAAACCCACGCCAAGCATTTTTCGCATCGTAAAGACTTTGAGGTTCTTTTACAATTTCTTTATATTTTAACTTGTAATAAATTTCGGTTTGCCCCTCATCCTGCTGAATAATTCCATCCCTTTTGACAGTCCCGTTTTCTTGCTGAAGTAGAATAGCTAAATTGGCAAGCTGAAATGCCCGCATTGCTTTTTCATCATTGAGTAATAAAAGACCATGTTCCATTCTAGCTAAGCTGGAGCGACATAAAGAAATATGTGTTTTTGCAGCAGTTTGAAGCTTAAGAGGAAGCTGTTCAACTTCGCTTTCTTTCTCACTTATCCATTTTTCATAGCCTGTTAACAAGGGTTGGAGAATTTCCTTTGGGTCACTTTGCGATGATAAGCCAGCAAGGTCACTCATCCTAATTTGCAAAGGGATACCGTCTTCTAGAACAATATCAGGTGTCATACTTTGTGTTTCAAATTCTGGAAGAAACGTTGATCTGATCGATTGCACAATTGAGTGAGGCGTCCAAGTTGCAGCACAACCATGTCCAAATGCAAATGTACCTTGATTTCTATATAGCAATTCTGTAGAAGCTTCTTTTGAGTTGAGTTCTCGTTTAAGCTGATAAGGTTTAGGATACGTTGAGAACTTGTAACCTTCTTCTGTTTTTATTTCGAGATCAGCTTGAAAAAGAGTCAATTCGTCTTTGGAGAATGAAGGAACAGAAGAACGGTTTGTAATACTAACCGTTACAATATAGAATCCCTGTACCTTACGGATTCTTGCCTGTAACTGTATAGAAATATAGCTATTTTTTTCTTTTTTAGAGTTTTTCAATTCCACTGTTTCTATAAAATATTTCTTTGAAAATAAATCGCTTACTTGAATTGTTATTAAACCTTCCATAGACTCTCGCATCCACCAGGTTTTTAGATGTCCGTCTGCGTTAATCTTTATTTTGTGGGGCGTATAGATCCCCCCCCGAACTATAGCGTTTATACTTGGAACTGATTTATCTAAGCAAAAGGTCAAGCCCATTGTGGATGGCTTATAATCGTCTCCTTGAGGTAGCAACTCCATCTCTCCATCTTCTTCTGTCTGCTCGCCTGCATCTTCAGGTTCAATAGGATCTGATTCTGTTTCTTCTTGAATAGACTTCAATACTTCTAAAGTCTCTGGATCATCTTCGATTTCGCTATCAAATGTAATAGGAAAAAGCTGTCCACTTACATAACGACGAGATGGGGTTTCACGTTGGAGAATCTCCTCTTTTTTATTTCCAACTTTCCAATAATAAGGCTTGTATAGATCTTCTTCCTTATCAAAAGCTGTATCCCCTTGGGCTTGAAATTCTATGAAATTATCTTTAATCTGTTGAGGACCTATCATTTCTTCTTTTACAGAGGCGATTACATATTCGCGATTTTTAAGCGATTTTTCTAGCACTTGATTCTTAATAGACATCTTTGCTGTCCTCCTTATATCTATTCGCATTAATAGGTTTCATCAAATCATAATAAAAGATAGAATACTTTGTATTATCAATAGAGATAACTCTTTCAATATTGAAGGATGCTCCGTTAAAAGTATTAGAGTTAAATGTGTAATATCCTTGTTCATTTAATTTTTCGAATATATCTTCCTTCAATTCGTTCATTAAGCTACGTGTAATGATTCTACCAGCCTGCCTATGGGCATTTTGTATTTCCTTCATTGCAGAGTATATATTCTCAATTTCATTATTTTTATATTTCAATGCTTTTAATAAAGCAGATATTTCTTGGGGACAGATACTTTCTTCAGTGCACCAATTGCGGACAGATACACTTGAAGCGGTTTTCATGTTATATTTCTGGCTGAGAATTTTACTTACTCGTTGTGCTCCTAATTTATTAACGTGATTCCGCAATCTTTTTTTCCAGTCTTCTTGTAATCCCCTGTATTGAGTTGCATTATCTTTTAATACTTTCTTATCTGCAACTTCTGCAATCAATTTTGTATCCCAGTCATTTCGAATAATAAGATAATCATCTTCCTGTAAATCTTTGAAATGAATTTGTTTCACAAATTCGTTCCTATCATGTAAGGATAAAATACGAACATTAGCATCCCTAGAAACAAACAAAAATCGATCACTCTCTATAAATATGATACTAGCAACCACTTGGCGGTGATTATCTTCTTGATCTATGTTTTCTTGTTCTTTTATGATGCTTTTTATTACTTGATGGATAGTATTTTCTTCTTTTATTTCAATAATTTCTTTATTAAATGTTTGATTATTAAAAATGATTCCTTTTTGAATAGTGTTAGTTAATTCTGTGGTAGGCAGATGTGGAAATGCGCTTGTTTTACGATTTTTATGAAGGAAAAAACTGTAAGAAATAAAAATAGTTTGATACGACTTAAATACTTGGCTAGAAAAAGAGCTAAAGAAGTTGCTGCTTCCTAAAAAGATTGTTTCATCAAATATCATTTGGGTTTTTCGATATCCATTTTCTGTGTAAAAGCTAATGTTTAATTCAGGGTTTATTCTGTGCAAAATATGTTCTTTTTCCGAATAGTTCAGAGAACGTTTTGTAATAATTGAGATTTTTTTACGTTTTTCAGGATTTTCATTTAAATAAGTGCATATAAAATCGTACAAAACATTCTCATCATCCCTTCTTAAAGCATCTACCGTTTTCACAATGGGGATTATCATTTTCTGGAATAAATCGGGATACCCAAGTTTTGCTTGTTTGAATTTATTCAATAACATATCAGAAAGATTTTTATCCAACAAACTAGAATAAGGCATGATGCTGTGGCACAAATTGAATAAAACTCTATTCACAGAGCTATATAAATCTAAAAGAAATTCTTCTTCTGCAAAATTCCGCGTTAAATCTAATTTGAAATCATATAATTGTTTAGCTAATTCGTCTACAAGCTTATACTCAACATGCCTAAATGAAATTTCTTTTCCCTCAAGTGTATATGAGAAGGTAATATTCTTCATTCTATCGTTTCCCTCCATGCAACAAGTTCAACTCCATCTGGCACCAAGCAACGGTATTGATTCTCTATAGAGTTTAGAAGATGATTTGTAAGATAACGTACATCCTTACCTTGTATAATTGATCTGGTGATTTCAGAAGTGACTTCATGTATTAAGTCCTCATAGTCGGAACGGCTGATTACTCCCAAAAATGGATTTTTTTTAAAATTAATCCCCTGCTTTCTAAAACTAAGAGCATCTGAATAGAGGACAGGCGTGTTTGGTAAAAGTCTGTTTTCTGATTTTCTCGCTAGGGAAGATATAAACTTACCATTGCTGTAACTACTATTGTTATTAAGCTCTTCTACAAATAGAAAATTACGAATAGATCCTTGGATTTCACCAGAAAAAAAAATCCTCTCATTCATTTGGTTAATTAATTTATTTTTATTACCTACCAATTGAAATGCTTCTATCGGAAAAAAAGTTGTACCCCTTAACTGTTGTTTAGTATAGAGACGGTTAAGTAAAGGACTGTCTATACCTATTTTCTCTCTATCGCTCATAATCCTAGTGCGTTTTATTACTTCATATTGTTCATTTAAAAGGAAAATTTTTTCTTGCCATTGACGCTCTGGGATTCCTTGGGTAAAGTTTTTATCTTGTATATGCAACATCATCTCGTTATTATCAATTGGGCTTTCGCCGATTGATACCACTGATACCTTTCTCGCTAAATTACCTGTTTTATAAATGATTCTATTTCCTTTTTTTAATTTCAATATATGTTCGCGCAATGAGCTACTATTGTTATTCGATGAATAGATTGTTTCAGCAATTCCCATAGCTGCAAATAATGCAAAATATTCATCATGAGGCACTGTAATAGCAATATTGGTTCTTTTTCCATTTTCTTTATTAGATTCAACTAAATAATAACCAATGGCAAAAGCAAACTTAATCCACATTGGAAGTGCGACAGCCTTTTCTGAATATATTATTTCTAAATTATATAAATGCATCTACAAACCTCTTTTAATCTCATATTTTTTATTTATTTGATCAAATTCCACATTATTGAATATAATTTAATTATATAACATATTTTTGCCATCTGCCTAAATCATCTAAATATATTCATCTTTTAGACCCAGAAAATCTTCTTGCTTTGATTATGTGATTTTAGATTATGCAATCATACCCTCTAATTAAAAGAAAAATTGATACTATGCTCATTTTTAATTTTCTTAAGTTAATATTTATACATATTATTTTAAAGTTAATTAATCGTAATAATAATTTGACAATCTAAATGCAATATTAAGTAACTATAAATTTCCAAAAAAAAGCGTCAAACCTTGGATTACCAAGGTTTGACGCTTTTTAGGGGGATGATCTTACATCATTCCGCCCATACCACCCATGCCGCCCATATCTGGAGCTGCTGGGGCTGCTGGTTCTGGTTTGTCTGCTACTACGGCTTCAGTAGTCAGGAACATTGCTGCTACGGAAGCTGCGTTTTGCAGTGCGGAACGTGTTACTTTAGCAGGGTCAACGATACCTGCTTCGAACATGTTTACCCATTCGCCGGAAGCGGCGTTGTAGCCGATGCCGACTTCTTCTTTTTTCAGGCGCTCAACGATAACAGAGCCTTCCTGACCTGCATTGGCTGCGATTGTGCGGATTGGCTCTTCCAGAGCACGCAGAACGATGTTAACGCCTGTTTTCTCGTCGCCATCTACCTCTACCGCTGCTACTGCGTGGTATACGTTCACGAGTGCAGTACCACCACCGGATACGATACCTTCTTCAACTGCTGCACGAGTTGCGTTCAGAGCATCTTCGATGCGCAGTTTGCGCTCTTTCAGTTCAGTTTCTGTTGCTGCACCGACTTTGATTACGGCTACGCCGCCAGCCAGTTTAGCCAGACGCTCTTGCAGTTTTTCTTTATCGAACTCGGAAGTCGTTTCTTCCAGTTGGGAACGAATTTGGCTAATACGTGCATCGATGTCAGCTTTGTCGCCAGCACCGTCTACAACGATTGTATTTTCTTTTGTTACGCGTACTTGACGTGCAGTACCCAGTTGATCGATTGTAGCGGATTTCAGATCCAGACCGAGTTCTTCTGTGATCACCTGTCCACCTGTCAGTGCAGCGATATCTTGCAGCATCGCTTTACGACGGTCACCAAAGCCAGGAGCTTTAACCGCTACTGCATTGAATGTACCGCGCAGTTTGTTCACTACGAGCATTGCCAGCGCTTCGCCTTCGATGTCTTCAGCGATCAGCACAAGCGGCTTGCTTTGTTGTACAACTTTTTCCAGCAGCGGCAGGATTTCTTGTGTGCTGCTGATCTTTTTGTCAGTGATCAGAATGTATGGGTTGTCCAGGACAGCTTCCATTTTATCTGTATCTGTGATCATGTATGGAGAGATGTAGCCACGGTCGAATTGCATACCTTCTACAACTTCCAGTTCAGTCGCGAATCCACGGGATTCTTCAACAGTGATCACACCGTCATTGCCGACTTTTTCCATAGCTTCAGCGATCAGTTGACCGACTTCATCGTCAGCTGCGGAGATGGCTGCAACTTGAGCGATCGATTGCTTGTCTTCCACATGACGGGAAATTTTTTGCAGTTCTTCTACCGCAGCGCGAACCGCTTTGTCGATCCCTTTACGTACGACCATCGGGTTAGCACCAGCCGTTACGTTTTTCAGACCTTCGCGAATCATCGCTTGAGCCAGAACGGTTGCTGTTGTTGTACCGTCACCGGCAACATCGTTTGTTTTGGTAGCTACTTCTTTAACGAGTTGTGCACCCATGTTTTCGAATGCATCTTCCAGTTCGATTTCTTTTGCGATGGTTACACCATCGTTTGTGATGAGTGGGCTACCGAATTTTTTCTCCAGTACCACATTGCGGCCTTTTGGTCCGAGTGTTACTTTTACTGCGTTTGCCAGTGCATCCACACCGCGCAGCATGGAACGACGAGCATCTTCACTGAATCTAATGTCTTTAGCCATTTGAAAAGTACCTCCTCAGTATGTTGGAAATTCATGTTTGGAACAGCGTTGCTTAGACGTTGAGCGTCCAGGCGATGTATGGGCAAGATCGCGGAATTAACCGATAATTGCGTGAATATCGCTTTCTTTCATAATCAGGTATTCTTTGCCTTCGAATTTGATTTCTGTACCGGCATATTTGGAGAACAGCACGCGATCGCCTTCTTTTACTTCCAGCGGAATACGAACTCCATCCTTCAGTTGTCCGCTACCCACAGCGATAATAGTACCTTCCTGTGGTTTTTCTTTGGCGGAATCCGGAAGCACGATACCGAATGCAGAGGTTTCCTCCTGCTGGCTCGCTTCTACCAATACACGTTCACCTAAAGGTTTGATCATGAAAAATAGCCTCCTTAATTTGAATAATTGCATCGTACAGATCATCTGCACGCTTGTGTTAGCACTCAACCACGTGTAGTGCTAACAACCAACTTTATGATACTCAACTTGGACGATGATTTCAAGTCCCTTTATGTAAAAATCGTACAGCAGTCATAGAAAAAGAGCAGAGAACCATTTCTCATGCAGTGAAACCGATAGACGGTCACTTCTGAAAAACACCTCTCTGCTCTTATGTTTGCACTCATACTAGCTGCTCTCAACGTTCTGCCTCAGAGTAATCTGCTTGCTCTGAGTATGATGTGTCTGCCTGGTACGTGTGAATGACGACACAGTTTCGTCGATTCGCTTTCGCTTGATACAGGGCTTCATCTGCCAAACGATACAGCTTCTCTTCTGAAAGATCAGCGATCGCCTGTTCAACAAAACCGACTCCAATCGACATCGTCACATAAGGCGCTGCATCACTCTGTGCGTGTGGAATTTGTAAAGCTTCAATACTTTGACGAATGCGCTCTGCATACTCACTAAGCTGATCATACGTACCGCCGATATGCAGAATGGCAAACTCTTCCCCACCCAGACGGAAAGCTTTACTCTTATAGCCTACCTGCTCCAGCAAAGTAGCGCCAATGATCCGAAGTACATTATCACCTTCGTAATGACCGTAGGCATCATTGTATTTTTTGTAATGGTCAATATCCAGCAAAATAAAAGTGATGCTCGCCTGCTGAATGACTGCCTGCTCCAACTTGTGTGGCATCTGGCTGTTAAAATAACGACGATTGTACAAACCCGTCAATTCGTCGGTAATCGATAAATGCTCAATCTGCTTTTTGTCTGTAATGTTGTGGCCGATACACGTATAACCTATCAGCTTATCCTGATCAAATTCCGGTTCAATGACCATATCGAGCCATAACTTACTCTGATCACGGCAAAATTGCACCAGCTCGCCATGCCATGTTCGATTTTCATTCATTGTAAAAGGTTCTACAATGTCTCCCTTTTGCGACGAAGGCGGCTTGAAAAATTGATGCGGCTTACCGATCAATTCCTCCCGTTTGTAACTTGTCAGAAAGCAAAACTCTTCGCTCACATGAATGATACGACCATACATATCGATATTGGCAATGATGACATTTTTATCGACGATATCCAGATACTTGAGCAATTGATCGTTTTTGATCTCCAGTTCCTCTGTACGCTGTGTGACCAGATTTTCCAGCTCGCTATACAAACTGGCATTTTCAATCGCATATACCATCTCGCGTGATAATAAATTGATCATATTCAATCGCTCACGTGTAAATGCGCCGGTAATAAGATTGTTTTCCAGATAGATCACCGCAATCACGCGTTCCTGATTCACAAGTGGCATACATAGCACCGACTTGGGCTGATGCTCAGTCATATAGCGTACATCTGATAACCGATTACTCAAACGTGCATCATTGTAAATGAGCGTCTCCTGTCCGGCGGATACTTCTTCCAGCGTCAACCATGGAAATTCAGTTCCCATCGTTTGCTGATCACGATGTACACGTACATGGACCTGATCGGTCGATTCATCATATTGACCTTCTGCCCATAGGCTCGGTCCGGACTTCATAATCATACAGCCACGCTGCGCTCCTGCATTAATGAGCACGACATTCATAATACTATGCAACAGCTGGTCGATTTCAATCTCACGCGAGAATGACTGCGAAGCTTTAAGCAGCAGATGGATATCGATATTTTCCGTCGAAATGCTCATCGTCTGATCGCCATGCAGCGGCAGCCATTGAATATGTCCCATTAATTCCTCGTACGCTTCCTGAAGCTGCACTACTTTCGCTTTGGCACCCCAGACGGAATAATAGTAGGAAGCCTGCTTCACATAGTAGGCGGCAATTTCCGGCAACTGGCGCTCCAGATAAAAGCGTCCGGCTAACTCGCTAGCAATGGCTTTGTAACGTGTAAATCGCCCCTGCTCACTATGACGCAATGCCCCATGATAATGCTTCTCTGCTTCACGATAATTCAGCCCAATACGATACCACTCCGCCTGCATCATCTCGTATTGAGACAGGAAATTATGCGGATGATAGGCAGCGAGCTTCTTCATTCTGCGCAGTTCACGCTTCATTCTCCGCCGTACTTTGCGCTTCTCATGAATACTGTACAGATCATAATCCGATGCCAGACACATGAATGTATAAAAGATCGCTTCTTCCATAAAAGCAGAGCCTGCCAGCGTCGGCATCACACGATCTGCCTGCTCCAACAGCTCTCTGGAACGACCGCGTTGTTCAAATAAGAAAGCAATCTGCAAATGGGTGACATAATAGATAGCGATGCCCGAGTAATACCGTGCATTCTCCAACAGATCAAGGTATTCCTTTTCGCTGAATACGCCTTCATCCAGTGAATCTGTATTGTCCAGCTTGCCTGCCAGCAGTCTGAATTTTTGCTGAGCTAAACGGGCGGTAGCGAGCGCAGGCATATAACGCGTATTTTCAATCTTATCCAGCATAAAGTCGCTCTCTTGCAAGTACGTTTCAATCTCCATGTCCGGATTCCACAGGTTCATATAATAACAGGCATGGGCTAAATACAGCATATCCCCGGATTGAAGGCTGTAATCCATCGTGCGGCTGTACTGCTCCTCCAGTGTCTCCCAATCATGGCTCCAGCTGTAACAAAACAGACTGTACAACACATGAATCTGGCTGCGCCACTGCAAGTCTTTATAATTGCGATTAAGCTCTACAGCCAGACGACCGTAGTCTTCAGCCCCTTTAAAATCGCCAAGTCCTGACAGTAACATCGCATAGCCCACATAAGCGCCTGCCGACTCTGGCGAGTTCCCATAACGAACAGAAAGTGCCGTTTGTCTAAGCACAGACCAGGCGAAAAGTTCCTTCTTTCCTGTAATAAAGGAGGGGGCTGCAAATCCGCGCAGAAGACGCATAATCATCTTCATTCTCGGGTCTTGAACTTCCGGTCCTTCCAGCAACTCCTGTGCTTTGCGTCTGCCCAGTTTAATTTTGACAGCGATCAATTCTTTACCGACTACCGCCATCGTTAATCGTTTCGGTACAGCAAAGTTCAGACAATGCAATCCCGCGACACCAGCAGCAATCGCTTCCTCCATCATACCCAGATACATATAATGGCTGGAGCGCATTTCATAAATGGTTGCACATTCCATGTCCGTATGCGCACGTTCCAACAGCAACATACTCATCTTATCGCCTTGATCTCGCTTTTGGATCAAATAGGCGCATTCGCTGTACAAGAAATGCAATTCGTACATACGTTCATACTGTTCAGACCAATGTCGATGATTACATAATTCCATCGCCGCTTCCAGAAACTTTAAAGCCGCGGCATAACCAAATGCCTTTTTCGCGCGTCGTCCAGCCTGCATATTCACATCGATCAGACGTTCTTGCTCGATCGGATTGGAAATTAACTTCATGCCTTTATTCAAATGGCCGGCGATATCCATAATATCCGTCTGAACATTCTGTTCACGCTGTTGATCCAGAAGCAGCCAACCGAGCTTTATATGCAGCTGCTGGCGTAATTCTGGTTCAATCATTTGATATAACGCCTGCTGAAGCTTATCATGCTGGAAGGCAAATTGAATATTTAGCCGTTCTAGCTCATCCTCAGACAGTGTCGAAGCATCAAGCAAATGGTAACTTGATTGCAGCGGTACTAAAATATCCTGCTCTACCGCCAGCAATAATGCAGACAATAGCTGATCTTTCTCCGCATACCCAATCAGTTTCAGTACGCGCCAGTGAAAACTGCGACCGATTAGTGCAGCAATACTTAAAATCAACTGCGTTTCTTGGGACAGGGTTTTCATTTTCTGGATCAAATAATCGATCAGATCTTCATTCGAGGTCAGTGCACGAATCTGCACCGCATTTAATGACCATTCTCCGTTCATATGATCAAAATAGATCGCACTCTGCTTGTACAAGTCTTTCAAAATCTCCTGTACGAAAAATGGATTGCCTCCCGTTTGACGATGAATTACCGGTGCAAGCCATTTCAATTGCTGTACATTCAAGTCGACCGTATCTTTAATGAACTGTCGAATAACCGGCTCACTCAGCGGCTGCAAATGCATCTGATGAATGAATTCCTGCTCATGCACACGCTCAATGGCTACTGTGAGTGGATGAACCTCGTTCACTTCATTAGGTCGATACGAAGCAATGATCATCACTCGCTTTAACGTCTTGCTTTCCAGCAATCGAGTGAATAGCTGTACGCTGGAACTATCTGCCCACTGCACATCATCCATAAACAATACAATCGGCTTTTGTTGACTTGCCAGCGTTTCCAATAATCGTAATACAGATTGGAAAAATCGGTTATTTTCCTCTACGGGTAGCAGCTCTTCAGGCTCGCGCTGTGATCCCATTAATTGTTCCAGCTCTGGTAGCCAGCGGGTCATCAGACCCGCATTGGTACCAAGATTGAGCTTTAATGCATGCTGTAAGCTGGTACGCTCTTCATCAGGGCTATTAAACCACTGACTCAGCAGTGCGCGTAATGCTTCGATAAACGCGCTATAGGGAATGTTCTTGTTATACTGCTCAAACTTGCCCTGTACAAGATAGCCTTTACGTGTAGATACGGTAGCCTGAAGCTCATTCACGAGTGCTGTTTTGCCCACTCCAGCCTCACCCGCAACTAGCACCAGCTGTACACGTTCCTGTATGCTGCGATCCAGTGCTTGCTCCAGCATACCCAGCTCTGCATCACGACCATACAATCGCTGTGGAATACGGAAAAAGGTCATCCGATCTTCCAAACCGACTTTAAATTGATAATTCATCGGCGAAGCGAGACACTTCTTCAGATCGGCCCGAATGCCGTAAGCACTGCGATAACGATCTTCCGGTGACTTTTCAAGCAGTTTCATGACGATATTCGATAGCGTTCGCGGGACTTTGCCACTTGTCTGATCATAGGGAGATACCGGTTTTCTGGCGATGATCGCATAGATCTGCTCCATCGTCGTATCTACAGGATGTGGACGACTACCTGTCAGCATTTCGTACAGCGTTACACCGAGCGAATAAAAGTCAGACCGATAGTCGATCGTTCGATTAATTCTGCCCGTTTGTTCTGGAGAAATGTAACCGAGACTCCCTTCCATCACACCGGTCGCCACATAATCTAGCTTCTCATTGCTCCAGCGTACAGACAGATCAAAGTCGATCAGGCGCAGCTCATCCGTTTCGCGGTTCCAGATCAGATTAGCCGGCTTGATATCTTTATGGATAATTTGCCGATCATGAATACTGCCGATAATATCGGTTAATTTGATCGCTAGCTGTAACACGGTTTGCGTATCAAGATGCTGCTGCTTCATGATGCTTTTCAGCGAATCCCCAGAGATATCCTCCAGCGTCAAAATCATATAACCGCCACGTTCCTCTAACTGGATCGGGCGAATAATGCCTGAGATGGTCGGACTCAGCTCTGACAATAGCTTATATTCTTTTTTGATACGCATAATTGATTCATACGTGGATACTTTAGCTCCAAGCACTTTAGCAATTACGCGTTCTCCGGAAAGATTATTAATGCAGCGATAGATGGCTTTATTGCCATGATCAGCAATTTCCTCTATCACGGTGTATTTCTGATCTTTCCATATCATTAGCGTCCCCTCATTTCATCCTGTCTACCTGCTTACCATCCAGCTCAAAGTTAGGGTTAAATTTGAAAATATACGCTGCGGTCAACCACAAGATCCAACAGTTTACACCAAAGAACAGATAGCCGAAATAGCCCAGAATCGGCATTTCCGAGAAAATATGGAACTTATCCAGGTAAGGAACAGAATACTTCCAGTAGTTCGGATTGGCAGGATAGCCTGATTTAAACCATTCACTACCGAAGTTCCACATTTCCCAGAAGAACCCATTCAACACCGTAGCAATCGCAATCAGTAACAGCGGTGACCAGTTTCCTTCACGAATCGGATGGAATGGCGTCCATAGACGAGATAAGCCCATTGCAGCCGATAATAACGGCACGAGCGCCACCCACAGCACCCAGAACAATTGATACGGAAAATAGCCCATTAACAATGAAAGTGCCAGCCCTAGAATATACAGTATAATGAGCCAGCTCTTATTCACCTTCAAGCGAGGTCCATTGCTGTACAGATCGCGCATGAGTGGGAATGTTTTGAGCAGTAAATACCACTCTACAATAGCAGGCAATACCGTCGTATACGATAGTGAGAACCAGAATACATTACCAAAGTCAGACATGACTTTATTGTTAGGATAATACCAGTTCTCCATCACGAAAAAGTTAAGATATTCAAAAGCAAACCAGCTATAACACGATACAACAGCTAAAATCTGCATCACACGTGGCTTTGTTGATAATAACGATACCGCGTTATTACGTTTATATACAATACCATCCAAAATACAAATAAATGACCACCATAGTGGCACAAAGGTATAACGTTCAAGAGAGAAAGAAATCGGGAGAGATGTAATGGATTCCAAATCAACTGGAATCTTAGCACGTGTCCACATAATGATCCAGCAAATGATCAATACAGGTAGCGCTCCCCAGAACCAGTATGGAAACTTCACGTTTTGACGCACAACCGGTTGTGGAGCCGGCTTTTTAAAACCAAATAAGCGTGGGAATAAAAGAAAAATTAAAATAAACGCAGCTACGACAGAAGCACAAATGAAATACGTTAAATTAAAGCCAGGATCTGTACCTGCTTCCTGTGCAGGAAATAGACCGTAGCCTTCTGGCAACCCTCCCCATCTTACAATACTACCAAGTGTAGGCAACAGGAAAATCAGAACGGATGTGATGATTAAAAAGACTATTTTTTTCAACGTCGTAACCCCTTTGTTTATATACTAAAAATGTTAGCTTATTCGCTTTGAGTCCATCCACTGCGAGTGGAATCATTTCATCACAAAGCTAATATTAAGAAGCTATCGTTTACAGGCTTACCTCTCTCTATCTTTGCATTCCTCCTATTTAACCGTTCAATTCCAGTAACCTGCGTTTGTCGTGTTTATTCTACAAACGGTCACGTTTAGTATCAGTCCTTATTTACTAGTTATAATCGGCTAGGCAAAAAAAAGATAGTGTTTTGGTAGATAATTAAGTAAAAAAAGTGCTTTTCCAGTCAGTACAGGCGTTGACCTGCACGATCCATTACAACTGGAAAAGCACTTTGAACGATTGGGGATATCGTTTACATAAAAAATTCATTAAAATATAATCTTATATTCTCGATTTTATTCTGTGAATTTATGGTATATACTATCTAAAATTCTTTACTTATTTGGCTTTGTCGACATTTTTTATCAAACATCTTAACTGTTAAACTAATTCGTGATGATGATCGATTATTCCTTCATTGTTTCCATAATTATTTGCTCTATTCTTCCAGTTTTTCCCGATCGCTTGCCTGCTGCTTACGGTAGACGATCGAGGACAGGAATACACTCAGCTCGTACAGACCAAGCAGTGGAATGGCAACGAGAATATCAGAGATAAAGTCGGGCGGTGTGACAACGACCGCAATAAATACTAGTACAAAATAGGCGATGCGCCGCATCTTGCGCAGTAAAGCAGGCGATAGGATACGAAGCGTGGTCAAAAACATAATGATCAGCGGTAGCTCGAACAGCGCCGCGACGGGAAAGACGATATTGGACATAAACGTAAAATATTGCACGACACCATACGTTTCTTCCAGCCCCATGCTTCTCGTCACCTGCGATGTGAACGTAAGTGCCATCGGAAAGACAATATAATAGGCAAATAACACACCGATCATAAACATCAAAAATACAAACGGAATATAACGCAGTGCAGCACGCCGTTCTTTCGGCAGCAAGCCCGGACTGACAAATGCCCATAACTGAAATAATGCACATGGCAACGTTAATGCTAAAGCGACGATCATCGCAATTTTCATATATAATCCAATGCCATCCCAGAAAGAAAAAACATGGAATACTAGATGACGCGCGGTTTCAGCCGACACGAGATATTGATAGACAGGCTGAGCCACGAATAGACCAAGAACCATGCCTAGAAATAGCACCGCAATAATTATAATGAGTCTACGCCGAAGCTCGGTCAGATGATCAAGCAACGACATTTCTTTTTCCAATTTATTCATGGATTCCCTCACTTCTGCATGCCCCTGATCGTGCACAGGACAGATTCCGACCGGCTACCTTTCGCCCTATACGAAAAGAATCCCTTCCGAAAGGAAGGGATTCGGAGACTTTTCAATATAGCCTCCGGCATAGTTGAACGGTGACAACGTTCTGTTGTAACGAAGCACCTGGTATCATTAACGTTTGTCTTCTAGCTTGGATTCCTGTGGCAGTGGAGTCGATTGAACAGGCTCTACTGGCGCTTTCGTCTTCTGATCTTCTTCTTTCATCATATCACGGGTACCTTCTTTAAATTCGCGGAATGTACGTCCTACCGCACGCCCAAGTTCAGGCAACTTGTTCGGTCCAAACAAAATAAGCGCCAATATAATGAGCAAAATGAAGCCAGTTGGGCCAATACCCATACCGTTTAACATTGGAACTCCTCCTTCATTGTACGACAGCATCCGTCTATCGTGCTCCTATCATAGCATAACTACGCACTTCGCTTCACTATTGGATCACGTAAAATGTTTTGTTATTCGCACACAAATACACACAATTCCTCCATTGGAAAAATTGCGCTGCACGATAAACGTTATACTGTATAACAGAAGTTATACTGCATAGCACACTTGTATACAGTCATTGTGTATAGGTTACGATCAGATGTCGTTTCCGCTCAACGGTGAATACGTCCAGCATATACGTACTATTGTGGAATCCGATCTTCCACAAGCCAGACCTGGCTGGAGTTAGCGCTCATCAACCGGACGATATTGTCCTGTAATCATAAGTAGCGCCTCAGGCAACTGATCCATAATCGCTGCCAGATGCTCATGTACCCCTTTTGGTGTGCCCGGCAAATTCACAATCAGACTGCGTTCACGAATGCCGCAAATTCCGCGGAATAACATAGCGGAGCGGTTTTTCTGCATAACGGTAGCACGCATCGCTTCTGCCATACCCGGTACTTCACGCTGAATGACGCGCCGCGTCGCTTCCGGTGTAACATCACGCTGGGCAAGCTCGGTTCCGCCAGTCGTCAAAATCAAATCTGCATTAAAATATTCGGTCATTTCAATTAGCGCAGCAATAATCTCATCCGGCTCATCCGGTACAACACGATATTCCACAATCTCGCCGCCAAGTTCCTCTTCTACTAGCTCACGGATGACTTGCGCGCTTGTATCCTCGCGTTCACCGCGAGCTCCTTTATCACTGGCGGTTAAAATAGCTGTTCTCCAAACCATACGCTCACCCTCCCATCTCTATGTCCTGTTTGTTTCGACTGTTACGTATATGATAGATTGCTTTGTCCTGATCTTGCTGATGGTATTGTTGTATTTAGCTTCTGGTGAAGTCTCCGCTTTTACCGCCACTTTTGGATTGCAGTAGCGTCGGGCCGATAACCATATCTTTTTGTAACGCTTTGCACATATCATAGATCGTCAAAGCTACGGCAGAGGCAGCGGTCAGTGCTTCCATTTCAACACCTGTCTTGCCTTCCGTCTTCACTTTCACTTCAATGTAAAGCTCATCTTCCCCATTATCATCAAAGGTAATGTTTACGCCAGTTAGCGGTAAAGGATGGCACATCGGAATCCAGTCGGATGTACGCTTGGCTGCCTGTATACCTGCCACCTGAGCGACTGCCAGCACATCTCCTTTACCTACTTCACCGGATCGAATCGCTTGCAGTGTCGAAGGCTGCATCGTTACCTGACTGGTAGCTACTGCGATACGCACGGTTTCTTCTTTGCCCGAAATATCGACCATACGTGCTCTACCCTGTTCATTAAAATGAGTAAGCGGCCCACTCACAGTCGGCAGCCCTTCATATTCATTATGCCGTTCATGGCTCAATGGAATCCCAACTTTCATCGCGTGCTTAATCTATAAGATGACGGTACACCGTCATTCATGCGTAATCACAACCCCGGAAGGTGTAAATAATAAATGAATCCGAAAATCATGCGGCTCCATCGGAATATGTGGCAGCAATTGCACATCAAATGCCGGTGCTGCCAGCAGTGGGGCAGTATCACCGGAAACGACGAGCTGTGCCATAAAGCGATCATAATAACCACCGCCATAGCCGATACGTCCCCCAAGTCGATCATAGCCAAGACCGGGCACGATGACCAGATCAATCTCATGCCAGCGTTCGACTGGATAATGCGGCGTATGTTCCTTCGGCTCAGGAATACCGTACATGCCCGGTTCCACATCATCAATGCCACCGATTTCATACAATTCAAAAATGCCCTGTTGCTCTCGCTGAATACGAGGCACCAGCACACGATCGCCGTGCTTCCAGCAATCCTCCAGCAAAGGTAATGTATCCGGCTCGTCCCGGTAAGCCAAATAACTGAACACCGTAAACGGCCGTTTGCGTGCCCGCTGTCGCAAGTGCTGAATATACGTTGTCGCAACCGCACACAGCTCTGCCGATTGCTGAACACGCAGCTCTGCAAGAAGCTGACGTCTTCGCTGCTGAAGCTGTTCACGAAGTAGCCGTTTATCGCTCTGGTGTTCCATCAAAAGCCTCCCGTACATCGACCCGGCGAATCATAAGCAAAAAGCACGAGTCATTCATATTGACAGTGTAACACTTTCCTGTCAAAAAACCAATTTCCCTTTCTCTTCTTATGTAACCTTCATATCAGGACTTGTATACGCTGGCACGGCACTATTTTGCAGACATTGTACCGGATTAAATCATGCAAAATAGCAGCATTTCATGTACACTAGACAGGATGGGCTAATTGCGGCAGAAGGGTTAGTTTCCCTCTCCGTATAACGTACAACGATAAACGACAACGCTGTAAATATAGGCGACACCATTTCGTTTTATAAAATGCTCCATACTGATCGTGAGCATGTTCCTGTCTAGCATGAACTGGCAGAGCACTATGGATCAGGATATGGCTCGTATACTAGGCAAATGAACCGGACAGCGACTGGCTGTTCATATAGGAAAGGATGGATTGACTGTGTTATTGCAAGCAAGCGGCATTACTAAATTATATGGCATTACTCCGGTGCTGGAAGGCATCAATTTACAGATTGAGGAACGCGAACGGATCGGTCTCGTTGGTGTGAATGGCGCCGGCAAATCGACATTGCTCAAAATTATCGCTGGCGAAATGTCGCATGATGGCGGACAAATTTTCCGTAGCAAGGAAGTGACCCTGGGCTATCTGGCACAAAATAGCGGGCTGCATCACGGCAATACGATCGGTGAGGAGATGCGTTCGGTATATGCCGAGCTGATTGAGACCGAGCGTGAACTGCGCGCGATGGAGCAACAAATCGCCGATCCGGCACATATGGATGATGAAAAAGCCTATGCTGAGCTGCTAGAACGCTATTCACAGCAGTCTGAATGGTTCCGCGAACGCGGCGGCTATGAGATGGAAACGCGGATTCGTAGCATTTTGCACGGAATGGGCTTTGCAGACTTTTCACAGGATACGCTGGTGTCCACGTTAAGCGGCGGTCAGAAAACAAGGCTGGCGCTCGCTCGCATTCTGCTGCAAGCACCTGATCTGCTGATGCTGGATGAGCCGACCAACCATTTGGATCTGGATACGCTCGCCTGGCTGGAAGATTATTTGCGTGCTTATTCTGGCGCATTGCTCGTTGTATCGCATGACCGCTACTTCCTTGATCGACTGGTCACAAGCATCGTTGAGATTGAACGTCACCGTTCCAGACGGTATACCGGTAACTATAGCCGTTATATCGACATTAAAGCGGCAGAATACGAATCGTCCATGAAGCAATTTGAAAAGCAACAGGATGAGATCGCGCGTATGGAGCAGTTTATTCAGAAAAATATCGTGCGTGCTTCCACGACCAAGCGTGCTCAAAGCCGCCGACGTGCACTGGAAAAAATGGATCGTATGGATCGCCCTGCCGGAGATTTGAAAAAGGCAAGCTTTACGTTCGAAACGTCGGTCGTATCCGGTAAAGATGTGCTGCGCGTACACAATCTGACACTGTCGTATGAAGATAAGCAAAAGCTATTTGAACCGATCTCATTCGAACTATGGCGCGGTGATATGGTTGCTCTAATCGGTCCGAACGGAACGGGTAAAACGACACTGCTCAAAGCGTTAATCGGTGATCATGCACCAGATGGCGGCAAAATCGAATGGGGCGCCAAAACGAAAATTGGCTACTATGATCAAGAACAGGGACATTTGAACCCGAGCAATACCGTATTGGAGGAAGTGTGGAGTAGCTTCCCACATCTGGAGGAAGTACGTATCCGCACGGTGCTTGGCAACTTCCTATTCAGTGGTGAAGATGTGCTCAAAAAAGTAGCTGCCTTGAGCGGCGGCGAAAAGGCACGTGTATCGCTCAGCAAGCTGATGCTGCTGGAAGCGAATGTACTCATTTTGGATGAGCCGACCAACCATCTGGATCTGGTGAGCAAGGAAGTGCTGGAATCTGCGTTGATGGATTATGAAGGCACATTGCTGTTCATTTCCCATGACCGTTATTTCCTGAACAAAATGGCTGAGCGTATTTTGGAGCTGCGGCCGGATGGTTTGGCAACGTATCTCGGTAACTTTGATGATTATACAGCTAAAAAGCAGGAACTGCTGGAGATTGCGGCAGAAGAAGCGGCAAATGCACTAAAAACAGCGAAGCCAGATGCAGGAGCTAATGACCCTATTCGCCTGGCAGCGATGTCGTTTGAGGAGAGTAAACAGGCGAAACGTGAAGAGCGTAATCGCAAGCGCCGTCTGGAGCAACTGGAAGAAGAAATTGCAAACTGTGAGGATCGAATCGCTGCACTGGAGCAGGAATTGACGCTACCAGACATTTATCAAGATTATGCAGCTGTTCAGACTCGTCAGGAAAAGATTGCGACCTATCAACAAACGCTGGAACAAGCGTATGAGGAATGGGAATTGTTAGCTGCCGAATAAGCACCTGTCAATACCTGTTCATATCATTGTAAAAATTCGTACTTTTTTTGTAAAATAATCTGAGCGATGTTGTGAACAGACTTATCCACAAAACGCAGCGCTTAAAAAGCGAAAAAATTGCGTGAATACAGCTAATTTTTATTGCTAGAATAGCATTTTTCAGAAAAATCCATATTTATCCACTAAGTTATGCACATTGTCCACAGATTGGGGTGTGAAAGCTGTGCCTAACTATCCCCTAAACGATGATTTTAAAAAACACAGATATAGCAAGCATTTTGCAACTTGCCCACATTTTTCAGGGGATATGTGGATAACTTTGTTAACATCTTGACAAAACTACCCTTGAGATGCATAGCATTGTAAAATCCATTATTAGTAAAAATCCCATTGCTCCTTGTCGATGAGAAGGATAGTGCTATCACAAATAAGGCTGTATCTAGCAGCATGTTCCTCATATAGCAGCATGTTCCTCCCTGCTATCACAAATAAGACCGTATATAGCAGCGTATTCTTCTTTACTATCAAAAATAAGACCGTAATAGCAGCGTATTGCTCTCTGCTATTACGGTCTTATTTGACATGGTTTATGATCGTGATTTAATACCCGTATATGATTTAATGTTGAACGCTGCGATTAACCGATCGATACGGTTGACCACTTTTCAAGTGATAGCGACGGATCGCCTTTGATGCGCAAATCGGAAAATTCGCCAGTTTTCCATTTTAAATAAGCAGCAGCACCGATCATCGCCGCATTATCGGTACAATATTCAAATGGCGGAATGAGCAGTTCAATCCCTTCATGATGGCAGCGTTCGGTTAATGTACGGCGCAGTCCTTTATTCACAGCTACACCACCGCACAGCAGCAATTGACGCACATCGTACGCTCTCACCGCGCGAATCGCCTTTTCGACCAGCACTTCCACGACCGATTCTTGAAAGCCGCGCGCAATTTCCGCAATCATCGGCTCCTCGCCACGCATTTTTTTCTGATTGACTACATTTAAGACAGCAGACTTTAAACCGCTCAGGCTAAAATCATACGAATCCGGTTCCAGCCATGCACGCGGAAGCTCGACTGCTGACTCTGCCTCCATCGCCAATCGATCCACATAAGGACCGCCTGGATACGGGAAGCCCAGCGCACGAGCAACTTTGTCATACGCTTCGCCTACTGCATCATCACGAGTGCTGCCGATCAGACGAAATTGTCCTTCACGCTCCAGCAGTACTAGCTCGGTATGTCCACCGGACACGACTAGCGCCAATGCTGGATAGACAATATTTGCCGTCAAATTGTTAGCATAAATATGTCCGGCAATATGATGTGTACCGATCAGCGGTTTATCCAGCGCAAAAGCTACACTTTTCGCTGCCATAATGCCAACGAGCAGTGCACCAACCAGTCCGGGACCTTCTGTCACCGCTACGGCGGAAATATCGTCCAGTGTCAGACCAGACTGCTCGACCGCTTGCTCAATCATCAATGTGATCGTCTCTACATGTTTACGTGAAGCGACCTCTGGCACAACACCGCCAAAAGCTTTGTGCGTCTCGATCTGGCTGGATACTAGATTGGACAGCACATGCTTCCCATTTTGTACAATCGCGACCGACGTTTCATCACAACTCGTCTCAATCGCCAGTATATTACACACCGATTCCTGGTGTTCCTGTTGCATCATCTATCGTTCACGCTTCCTTCCCATTTCCAGACTCCCCATCCACAGGGAGTTCACACCACATAATCAGTGCATCTTCATTATTGTCCGAATAATACGCCTTGCGCACCCCTGCACTGGTAAAGCCTAGCTTACGATACAGATTTTGTGCCGGCTCATTCGTTACCCGTACTTCCAGCGTCATTCGAATCATACCTAGCTCGATTGCCCATTCCATCATCCGCACCAGCAGTAGCTCGCCCAGCCCTCTACCACGATAGGCTTCACGAACGGCAATATTCGTCACATGTGCTTCATCCATAATCGTCCACATGCCTGCATAAGCGACAATATAACCGTTTAGTTCCAGCACCATATATCTGGCAAAATGGTTCATCGTCAGCTCATTGCGAAACGCCTCCTCTGTCCAGGGAAGGGTGAACGCTTCATGCTCAATTTCAATAATGGCGGGTAAATCGTCCATACTCATCTGGCGAAGAACCGGATGTTCTTCCCCCTGCTCCGATAACATGGCCACAGCAGCACGTCCTTTCATTATGAATGACGCAGCAGATTGGCTTCCGCCTCTGACAGCTGCGTATAATTGGGCAATAACGTATGCGCAGGCTCACTTTGCCCTGACAGCAATGCTGCCGCTCCTACCATACCTGCATCTTCCGCTTCCAGACTGCAAGCGAAAAGGATTACACGATCCCCTGCAAGCTCAGCCAGCTTCGCCGCACGCTGCTCATGCAGCGCTGTATCGCCTACGATATATATAGAGGATGGACGTTCTTGCTCGGATAGCGCATCATAACGCTCAATCAGTTGATCCATCCAGTCGTCCATCAGTACGATCCGATCGGCTTCTACACATACCAGTACGCCGGTGCCGGTCGTGGTGAATAGTCCGGTATACACCTGACCTCGACGTGCATCCATCAGCGGTACGATCCAGCTTGTGGTAACGGCTGACGGCATCTGCTGCGTATCGGTAGTCAGGTGAGCTGTATGCCCTGTAGTTTCAATAGGTTGTGTTTCAGTTTCATCATACTGTGCATTCGCAATTGTAGAAGATTGCTCGCCAGTATGATGAATGGCATCCTCAGTAGATCCGTGATCTAGCGCCTCCATGCGTGTAGAAGATTGCTTTACCGCTGTCGTAGATTCGCTACTGCTCCCTGCCTGACGATATCCGCTCAGCGCCAGTGCTGCCAGACTGGAAAAGCCGGCAACCGGTAATTGTAGCGTCCATGCTAGCGTTTTCGCTGTAGTAACAGCAATCCGAATCCCTGTATACGAGCCAGGACCCACGCCAACGGCGATGCCATCCAGCTCACGGCGTGATACCGATGCTGCATCCAGCATACGAGCGATGCTATCCATCAAACCTACCGAATGGTTACGATCCGCATTACTGCTTTCCGCCGCCAGTACATTCTCTTCATCCATCACAGCAACTACTTGTGCGGCTGTTGATGTATCCAAAACTAAAAACCGCTTACGCGGCTGTTCGTTCATTTCACTCATGAATTGTCATTGACTCCATTCTGTTTTAACTCGGTGCACCAGTCTCCATAAGGGTCACCATATCCTTCGCACACGATGGTGCGGCTATCATCTGCATTAACCGTAATATGAAGTGACAATCGCTGCTCGGGCAACAGGTCTTCAATTCGGCTCGACCACTCCACCAGCGTAGCGCCCTGTCCGAAAAAGTATTCGTCCAGTCCCAACTCAGCCGCCTCGTCTTCATGAATACGGTACACATCCATATGGTAAAAGGGCATACGACCCTCGTACTCCTTAATAATCGTAAACGTAGGGCTATTGACCATGCCAGCAACACCCAGATGCTTCGCAAACGCTTTGGAAAAATGCGTTTTACCTGCACCCAGATCACCATCCAGCGTGATCATTGTGCCCGGAAACGCGCGACTTGCCAGAAAAGCAGCCAGTCGCTCGGTATCCTCCAGACTGCGGCTCGTAAAATCTGCCGTCTGCTGAGGCAATGATTGTGCCATATGACCCTCCATCATGCAACACGATCACAGCAGCGATCGATCATGCATCTTGTTTATTGATTCTTATTCCCAGTATACCACATTCACCGCTCACTTCAGCCCTCTGCTGCATTTTTACAGTAGGGGCGACAGCATACGTGATAAGGTTTCCATCGTTTTCTGTGTACGAGGGCGGCGGATAAATTCATGATAATTAATTTTACGACTTGCCTGCAAATCACGACGAAAATCGTCCATCAACCGCTCAATCGTCTCCTGCTCAAATAGCACTGCCGACAATTCAAAATTGCTGTAAAAGCTACGCATATCCATATTGGCGGTGCCTACCGAAGCGAGCAGATCATCGATAATGACAATTTTGGCGTGCACAAAGCCTTTTTCATATTGATGTACACGCACACCGACACGCATTAGCTCTTCCAGATACGATAGGGACGCATACTGGACAACTTGAGAATCGGACACTTTCGGAATAATAATATCGACTTCCACGCCGCTAATCGCTGCTGTTTTCAAAGCGGCATAAATACTCTGATCAGGGATAAAATAAGGCGTCGTAATACAGATCCGTCGCTTCGCTACCGCCAGCGCGCTAAAACACATTTCCTGAATCGCATTCCAGTTGCGATCCGGCCCACTGGCGACGATTAGCGCACGCTCACTACCGGCACATTGATGCGCAGGAAAATAGATCGAATCTGTAATTCGCTGACCGGAAGCAAACTCCCAATCTTCCAGAAACACAATTTGCAAAAAGTACACCGTATCTCCACGCACTTGCAAATGCGTATCGCGCCAGTAACCCAGCTTCGGATCGTGACCGAGATAATCGTCCCCGATATTCAAGCCACCGATAAAGCCGATCTCACCATCGATCACGAGTATTTTGCGGTGATTCCGGTAATTGACTTCGCGCTGAATGAATGAAGTAAACGGTGGCAGGAAAAAGTAAAATTCGATGCCTGCCTCCTTCAGCTGACGTACAAAACGATCTTTTAAATGATAGCTACCAAGTCCATCACACATCATACGCACCTTTACACCGGCTTGCGCCTTGCGCACGAGAATATCCGTAAACCGCTGACCGATATCATCCTCGCGGAAAATATAAAATTGAATATGAATATGATGCTGTGCCTGCTCCAGTGCATGCAGCATTGCCGTATACGTTGCCTCACCATCGGTCAGCACTTCAATTTCACTGCATGCAGTAATTGGATTTTCGGTCAAATGCGACAATAACGAAAACAGTCTGCTCTGCGTATGAAATTCGGGATTGCCCATCATATCTACAGACTGGATCACAGCTGCCTGACTCCATAAACGACTGCGTAATTCACGGAATAAAATAGTTCCCTTTTTACGAATGGTACGCCTACTCCGATAATTCCGTGCGACAAAATAGTATATAACGAATCCTAAAAAAGGAACGCAATATGAAATAAACAGCCAGGCTACCGCCTTCGTAGGCGAATGGAACTCTAATAACAATATAATGCCGCACTGGCTAATAAATACAATACATAATAATAACAACCAGATCATACTCGGTGCGCCTTCCTTTCTCCCTTTCACCCGTCCAACAGGCATCTTCTCTATGCAAACAATATCATATCAGAAACGAAGATCAAACTGATGGTGATTTGGTGATCATTTATCATTAACATATAACCAACTTGGCAAGCTAATGATACATTGGGATTGTTTGTAGTGTTTGAAGGGAAGGTCAAATGAAATGATAGGGCGTGTATAAACTTGTGCTGGGATGCTTCAACCACTCCGGCAAGGAATAAGGGACGGACTCTGGTCTTACATAGGAATCTACGGATTAGGAGTACATGATAGATTCCCGTGTTAGAAAATCGCTAGTACTGTAAGTCGTCCTTTACCTTATTTCCTTCCCGCCTTTCAGCATGGCATCCAAACATGTACAAGCTTTTATACACTATTGAAGTGATATAAGTCCTTATCCGTAGCGATCGTTCAAGTTACGCTTGAATCATCCCTATTTTCTAAAGGTTACTATGTAAGCAAACTGCCATCGTTCTGCACCTCAAACCTAGATCAATATTTAGAGCGAATGCACGTCAGTTCAAAACGACGGATTAAGCGCACATCCACTTTTTAAAATGGGGCTGGTCACTTCCATTTTGGATATTTTTCTGAGCAAGGCTATTTTGTGTGCAGCTAGCACCACAAGGTAAGCCTTTTATGAAAAAAGCATCAGCTTCCCTTTAGTGGGCAAGCTGATGCTTTTGAAGTGATATTTTGCGTTTAGAATTATGCTTCATTTTTAAAATCATATCTGTGCTTTTTTCATTTAAATCATGTATTGAATTAGACAGTAGCACGAGCGGCAAGGACATACGATAGACAATAGGATACATGGCATCATAGGAGAAGCGGTTGATACCCTGCTGTGAATGATCTTCATCATCGTCGTTTACCCTGTAGTTGTTTATCCTATACATGCAGTTTTCTATTTACTTGTAGTTTTTGAGGGGGATCGAACGACAAAGTAGATAGACCTACAAGAAGGTATTCATTTCGCAGTGGATCAACGATGATGCTATAGTATTCATTTCGCAGCGGATTAACGCTTATGCTATTGCATTCCTGTCTGCATAGTACCGCCGCAATGCCATTATTGCTGTACGGTCTCTTCAGCGGGTTGCATGCTGTCTTTTTCCAGCATGACGGATTGGCCTTCAGCCATGACCGATTGACCGAAGAACTGTTTTAGCCATTTAAGGGCTGGGCGTTCGGTGCCGTTACTGTTCAGCAGATGGGTGTTTGGCTCCCATGTTTGGTTCTGGATGTACCCCCATAGTGTTACCCCTTTAACGGAAGGATGGTTCCAGAGAACAGGGAATTTTTCTTTGTAGCGTGCCAGTTGAGTAGCATCGTCACCGGACATATCCAGTTCGGATACGTAGATTGGCAGTCCAGTTGCGCCTAATTTGTTCAGTACCGTAGTCATCGTGCTTGTCGATACGTTATTCATATTAAAGTGGTGACATTGAATACCGATTCCATCGATCAAACCGCGACTTTTCAAAATGTTAATGATGTTCACATAGCGATCAGCCAGCGCAGGATCGCCAATGACACCATATTCATTAATTAATAGCTTAGAATTAGGGAATTGCTGTCTCGCCTGCTGGAATGACCAGATGATCCAATCCCAGCCTGTCGCACCGTCTCCACCGATCGCATTGCTATACGATGGCTTAGCATGAAATGGCTCGTTGACTACATCGACAAACGCAGATTTGCCATATTTTTGACCGGCAAGCTGAATCCATTGCGTCACTTCGGCTTTCTGCTCGGATGCGGACAGATTTTTCACCCAGCCTGGTTCCTGACTGCCCCAGACCAGTGTATGAAATTTGAACGGATAGCCTTTGCTCTGCGCATAGTTATACGCCATATCCGCCTGAACCCAGTTCATTGAATTACGAGTACCTTCCACGGCTCCCCATTTGGTGGAGTTTTCTGGAGTCACCTGATTCCAGTATGTACCGTAGCTGGACGGGACACTGCCTGCAATAATATTCCCTAGAAACTTACTGCCATTCGTAAGACTGGCATAGCTATACTCCGACATGAACGTGGTGCAGAGCACCCCTGTCATGGCTACCGTTCCAATCACTTTCCATAACTTCGACTTTTTCGACACTTCATTTCCTCCTCCAGGTATACTGATGATCCATGTAGACTTCACAATAATTACCAAAATATGAGATAAGCGCTTACATTTGCAATATTAGCATCTCAGCTTCTCAATTTCGCTATAAACATAACGACATATATAGAGCGATTCTATATGTATCGTATAGAACAAAGAAAAACGTCATTTATGCCTTAAATCAGATAATATGGAAGGTCGATTTTCGAGTGATATGGAGGGGATGTTCAGACTTTAATTTGTGCCTATATTTCAAGATGAAAAAGTGAACAATCCGGCTAGTTTATTTCGGATAGGTGTATCTGTAAACATCGACATGTTTGTATTTGAAAAGGATTTTATATCATCCATTGTTACTGTATGTACATTGCCTGTAGCGTCGAACTATAAAAATAATGAAGTACAATTTGTACTGCCTTTTCTTATAAAGTATCGGCTATTTATATAATAAAATGAACAAGCTACACTCCGTTTACACGTGAGCGTAGCTTGTTTTGTTAATGTTAATGCTCCGAAAAAGCATGTTTATCTACCGATTAGACGAAATTGATCGTGAACGCAATCTACGATTTTGAGCACCTAGACGATTGATTCCATACACAAATATAAGCCAGGTCAACGCATACGAGACGATCAAAGCTAAACGAACCTGCCATAACTGCTGCGCAATCATATTGATGACCAGAATAGGAACTAGGATGAGACCGACGGTAATTAATGTTTTCTTCATACGATCATTGCGCTGAATGACCGACTCGATATCCGAATAGATTTCCGGGCGAGCGTCCGGCTGGTCTGCTGGATACGACTTTCGCCATAAATACCAGTTGTTGCGACCGTTATTCAATCGTTCCCAGCCTGCATCCTCATATAACGCTGTATAATCCTCGTTCACTTTGTTCTGATAATCAAACACATATCGGATCGTACGCGGATTACCCTTTTCAAAATAAAACGTCATTAAGCTTGGCTTTACTTTGACGAGATGCCATCCCTGCTGTTCTTGCGCTTCGATCCATTCTTCCATCTTCTCTGACTGCCAGATCCACCACCAGCGAAAGACACGTTTAGTGCTGCTCATCATTCATCCCCTCCATTTGCATCGCATTATGGTACTGCTCGCTAATACGAGCTATTTCCTGTCGCAGTAGTTCGCTCCCCAACTCTGTCGCTATGTATGATTTACGTCGATTTTCCTCCCCGACTACCTTGATCAGGCCATCCTTTTCCATACGAGACAGACTACCATAAATTGTGCCTGCGCCTAGTTTGATGCGTCCTTTTGTTAAAGCTTCGACATCCTGCATAATGCCATAGCCGTACCGAACCTGTTGCAAAGTAAGTAAAATGTAAAAGGCTGTCTCAGTCATTGGCAAATAACTTCGTATTTTGTCGTTCATCCGTTTCACCGCTTTCTTTCACTCAACTATATCGTGACGCGATATAGTGATCTGAAACAACTATATCACGGCTCGATATAGTAAATCAAGAGAATCTGTATGAAATCACCGTATTCGATAGTAAATTAGCACTCAAATTTGAGCTGTTTACGATATTAGAGTCGTTACGATATTAGGATCGTTACGATAAGATGTAACGCATGATCGTTGCATCCGATCAAAACACAACATCAACACAATATAAAAAACCTTCTGTACAAGAGACAGAAGGCTTAACGAATATAAATTCTAAACCGTAAACGTATACCAGTACCTTGACCCGCTTAAATTAAAATCTAACCGACTCCACTTTATGCAAAATACACTTGTATCCTAGCATGAACTTATGTTTGCTGTAGCCTAGCACAATCCATATTTAACGCGGTCAACTTACTAGCACTGTGACCAAGTTAAATATGATTTTTGCTCGTGTGCTGGCATGCTTATAGATCAAGATTGGAAGCAACTTTAAACGTTATTTGTGTACGAGCATCCTTTTGAATAAGCGCTTAAACGAGCTTTAACACGCAACATAATCTCCGCCCAGATACCGGGTTGTGCACGCAAACCGAGTCTATCGAGCACCGATCGCTGCGAACAGAATAAGAAGATAAATACGATAAGCGATCACAGAAAATGAGAGTGAGCAACTGTGTCCATTACGAAATATTTGAAATGACGAATAGGAACGCAGACACCATACCCTAGATGATAACTACCGTCTCTCCATCATAGGCCTGTCTGTCCAACTGTCACTCATCCGCCTGTCCAGCTCTTCCTCGTCCGTTTGTTCAGCTGTCACTCATCTGTCTGTCCATTATGCACGCACATCTCGTTTCGAAAAGGACACCCACGAAATGAGCGCGAAAATTACAAAATACACCGCCATAATAAACAGCGACCATCCTACCGATGTTACACCAAAGCTACCGGTCGGATTAGAGAAATACTGCGTTAGATCGAGATTCGTAAACAGCAAATATTTCGTAATCCAATAATCTTCCGGCTTTAACAAGAAACGTAGCAGGCTGTTGGTGATCGTTCCAGAGAAATATAACAGCATCGATAATGTGATCGCCACCGCGGATGAACGGAACAATGCAGACAACATAAAGGCAAAGCTTGCCAGCATGAGCGCTCGGATCAAGGCGTATACGATTTCTAACATCAGATTACTTTCCAGTGCCGTTGCTGCCCCATACGGCAGACTAGTCCCATTTTTCGAAAATAGCATGTATGATACTGCCAGATTTACCAGTGAGAAGATGATCGTTAAGATGAGTAGAAATATCGCCATAGCTAGAAACTTGGAGCATAAAATTTTCCAGCGTTGCCACGGGCGAATGAGCAATAGCTTGATTGTACCGCTCGTAAACTCACTTGCAACCGATTCCGAGGCGACAATAAGCATGAACAGCACCACCAGAAAAAACATCGCAAATGAATCCTGAAAGGCCATTAATGCATGGTTCGGATAATCGCCTAAACGCAGCAAAATTAACAGCGACGGTGACAAAATGAGCAATATAATTAGCATCACCCAGTTGGAAATACGTAGTACAATTTTGAGCATTTCATTCCAGATGAGCTGGATAAAATTAATCATGGCGCACACCACCTTCACGTGTCATCGCCAGGAATTGATCTTCCAGCGTCTGACGCATCGGAATGATCCCGTATACGGCAACACCTTGCTGTACGAGCTGTGCGTTAAAGCGCGCAATGTCAGCACGAGTCGCCCGAGCCACACAACTGCTTCCTTCGACATAACTACCCGGTATGAGAGCATGTACCGTTTCCGCCTGATCGGTTTCAAACCGAACCGTAATCAATTCTTCCGTAGCTGACGTATGCGCTGTAGGCTGTCCATGCAAATGACGCACATCCACCAAACGCCCGCCATTAATTACCGCAACGGTATCACACATTAGCTCCATTTCCGATAACAGATGACTGGATACAAACACCGTCGTCCCCTGCTCGCGACTAAGCGCGCGTAAGTAATCACGTAGCTCCCGGATGCCCTGTGGATCAAGACCATTGGTCGGCTCATCAAGCACGAGCAAGCGTGGACGATGCAGCAACGCCTGTGCTACGCCAAGACGCTGCCTCATACCGAGCGAATACGTGCTCACGCGATCACGGACACGTCCGCCAAGTCCGACAAAATCAACCACTTCGGCAATCCGCTCCTTTGTCACACCAGGTGACATGCGTGCATAATGCATTAGATTTTGGTAGCCAGTCATATATTTGTACATTTCCGGATTTTCGACGATTGCGCCTACTTTGCTGATCGCTTGCTCAAAATGCGTCCGAATGCTCTGACCTTCAATACGAATATCGCCTGAGGTGGGAGACATCAGGCCGACAAGCATACGGATGGTCGTTGTCTTGCCTGAACCATTAGGTCCCAGAAAGCCAAACACACAGCCTGCGGGTACATCCAGCGTTAAATTATCGATAATCGTTTTAGAGCCTATTTTTTTCGTAACGCCGCGAAATTGTACGACCGGCGCGGCAAGACGATCGATCGTGCCATTTGATGTGGTGTCATTGGATATATTTTCATTAGATATAGTGCCATTCGATAAAGCGCCATTAGACATCGCGTTAGCCATGCCTGTATTCTTCTCATTCATGCCTGTAGTGGAAGAGGAGTGTAGAGAACGTGCTGTATACTGTTGTTCTGTATGCTGCTGTTCGCTCGTAGGAGAAGACATTGCATTAGCCTTCTCCAGTTGGCTGTACGGCGTGATGTCGGCGTCGTTTGGTTGGTTATGGGGCGTTGTATCAGCGTTGTTTGACTGATGATGAGACGTGGTGTCCGTATTCTTTTGCCCTGAATATGAATTACCTTCGGGTCTACCATCTGGCTGCTGACATAATGTGCGTGGCTGCTTAACATGTACGATCATCATCTGGCCCCTTTCGAATACGTGCTGCATGTTCATTACAGCGCTAAATATGTACATAAAACGATACGACTGACTTTTAACGAACTTGCTACTTACGGCTTTCTGTACGGCATCTTGTCTATTGCATAAGGTGCAATTCTACCTCTTCTTACATTACAGCACCGGACACTTGGCAAGCGAACAACGCTTTGCAGTAGCTTTGGCGGTATGATGTGTTGATGTATTAAAGAGAGTCATTCATTTGCATAGACGAATACATCTTCATTTGTATTTGTATCCACATCTTCATTTCTGTTTACATCTCCACTTCCGCTGTAGCGCCTTTATTGTAACATACCCTACGTTTGATACAAAAAGAACCCGTCTCTACACAGCAGCTATCGTGATGACAACTACTGCATAAAGCGGGTTCCACATGTAATGCTATCTAAGGTCGATGACCAGCACTATTCAAATACTTCAAACAATGCCAGCAGCATGCCAAGAGCTTGCAACAGACTACGCACCGGAACGTGCCAGTTCACGCATATTAGCCTCAAACGCTGCGAGCAATGCCGCTTCGCCTGTTAGACCTTTTTCGTGAACTTTGCGGATTTGTTCGAGCATCCGTTTGTAGTCTTTCGGAATGATACGAACGAAATCCTTCGATTGGTGTTCCCAATCTTCCAATACACGCTTCCCTGCTTCACTGCCCGTATAGTTCACATGTTGCTCGATCAACGTGCGCAGCTCTGCCAGCTCGTCTGCATCTTCGATATCTTCCAGCAACACCATTTCCAGATTGCAACGACCGACAAAGTCGTGACTTGGATCAAGCACATACGCGATTCCGCCGGACATCCCTGCGGCAAAGTTACGTCCAGTCGAGCCAAGTACAACGACACGTCCACCGGTCATATATTCACAGCCGTGGTCGCCCACGCCTTCAACAACAACTTTCGCACCGGAGTTACGTACAGCAAAGCGTTCACCAGCGATACCGCTAATATACGCTTCACCACTTGTCGCTCCGTACAGTGCGGTGTTACCGATAATAATATTGTCTTCAGCGGCGAATGTCGCTGCCGCATCGGGTTTCACGATAATTTTACCACCCGACAGACCTTTACCGACGTAGTCATTACAGTCGCCTTCGACACGAAGTGTAATCCCTTTCGGTACGAACGCACCCAGACTTTGTCCAGCCGAGCCTTTGAATGTAAACGAGATCGTATCATCCGGTAAACCAGCTGCACCGTATTTGAGCGTCACTTCGCTACCGAGAATCGTACCAACCGCACGATCGACGTTGCAAATATCCAGTTCAGCTTGCACGGCTGTACCATTTTCCAGTGCAGGTGCTGCCAATGGCAACAATTGACGCAGATCGAGCGTTTCTTCCAGCAGATGGTTTTGCTGCTGTACGTTGAAGCGCTCGCTGCCTTCTGGAAGCTGTGGCTGATGCAGCAGTACCGACAGATCGAGACCTTTTTTCTTCCAGTGTACGTCTGCTTGAGAAGCATCCAGACAATCCAGACGGCCTACCATTTCTTTGACGGTACGGAAGCCAAGTTCTGCCATAATTTCACGCAAATCCTGTGCAACGAACTTCATAAAGTTCACGACATGCTCTGGATCACCGGTGAAGTTTTTACGCAGCTCTGGATTCTGTGTTGCTACGCCGACTGGACAGGTGTCCATTTGACAGACACGCATCATAATACAGCCGATCGAAACGAGCGGAGCCGTTGAGAAGCCATACTCCTCTGCACCAAGCAATGCAGCGACTGCAAGGTCACGACCACTTAACATTTTGCCGTCTGTTTCCAGTACGACACGGTCACGCAAATTGTTCATAATGAGCGTTTGCTGCGTTTCCGCCAATCCAAGCTCCCACGGCAGACCCGCGTGACGGATCGAACCTTGTGGCGATGCACCTGTACCACCATCATATCCACTGACGAGGATCACATCGGCACGGCCTTTCGCTACACCAGCAGCGATTGTACCTACACCTACCTCGGATACGAGCTTCACGTTGATGCGCGCACGACGATTGGCATTTTTCAGATCATAGATCAATTCTGCCAGATCTTCAATCGAGTAGATGTCATGATGCGGAGGCGGCGAGATCAGACCGACACCCGGAGTCGAGTGACGAACTTCCGCTACCCACGGATATACTTTACGGCCAGGCAATTGTCCACCTTCACCAGGTTTCGCGCCCTGTGCCATTTTAATTTGAATTTCATCCGCATTGACCAGATAGTTGGACGTTACGCCGAAACGACCGGAAGCGACCTGCTTGATCGCACTACGACGGGAATCGCCATTTGCATCTGGAATAAAGCGTGCAGGGTCTTCGCCACCCTCACCGCTGTTACTTTTACCGCCAATACGGTTCATCGCAATCGCGAGACTTTCATGTGCTTCCTTACTAATCGATCCGAACGACATTGCGCCTGTTTTGAAACGTCTCATAATCGATTCGATCGGCTCTACTTCTTCCAGTGGCACCGGGGCACCATTCGGTTTCAGTTTGAGCAGGGAACGCAGTGTCAGATGCTTCTCATTCTCCCCATCGACCAGCGCAGCGTACTTTTTGTACAGCTTGTAGTCGCCGGTACGGACGGAATGCTGGAGCAGGTGGATCGTTTGCGGATTGAACATATGCTCTTCTCCGTCATTACGCCACTGATAATCGCCACCAGAGTCAAGCACACGGTCATTGCCGTCTTTGTCTGTAAATGCACGGTTATGCTGAGCTAGCGCTTCTGCCGCTACTTCGTCCAGACCGATGCCGCCGATACGGGATGGTGTCCACGTAAAGTATTGATCGATAAACTCTTGCTTCAAACCAACCGCTTCGAAAATCTGTGCACCACGGTACGATTGGATCGTGGAAATCCCCATTTTGGACAGGATTTTAACGACGCCTTTCGTAACTGCTTTAGTGTAGTTTTTCACAGCTTTATCATGCGAAATGCCGCGCAACATGCCCTGTTTAATCATATCCTGCATCGTTTCAAATACGAGATACGGGTTCACCGCACTGATACCGTAACCGAGCAGCAAGGCGAAATGGTGAATATCGCGCGGCTCGCCGGATTCCAGCAACAGGCTGACACGTGTACGTGTGCCCTGACGAATCAAATGGTGATGCAGACAGGCAACCGCCAGCAATGCTGGAATCGCTGCATTTTCCTTATCCATACCGCGATCGGATAGAATGAGGAAGTTATGACCTTTAGCGATCACACGATCTGCCGCCTGGCACAGATTCGCCAGTGCAGCTTGCAATCCTTCTGCACCTTTAGCCGCTTCGAAGAAAATTGGAATCGTCATCGCCTTAAAGCCAGGACGACGCACATGGCGCACTTTGGCAAATTCTTCGTTGGACAAAATTGGTGTATTCAAAATGATCTGACGACAGCTTTCCGGCTGCGGATCAAGCAGATTGCCTTCCGGTCCAAGCGATGTCGCAGTCGACGTTACAATCTCCTCACGAATCGCATCGATAGGCGGATTCGTCACTTGAGCAAACAGCTGCTTAAAGTAATTGTACAGACGTTGCGGCTGTTCAGACAATACCGCCAGCGGTGCATCATAACCCATCGAAGCGAGCGCTTCTGCACCTGTCGATGCCATCGGCTCGATCACTTTGCGCAGTTCTTCAAACGTATAACCAAATGCCAGCTGTAACTGCTGTACATTATCATGATCCGGTTGAATCGCTTCCGGTGCGTCGGGCACATCGTCCAGATTCACCAGATGCTCTTCTAGCCATTCCGCATAAGGATGCTCTGAAGCGATCTGTTCTTTAATCTCTTCGTCGGAAATAATACGACCTTCCTGCGTGTCGATCAGCAGCATACGGCCTGGACGAAGACGATCTTTATATAGTATATTTTCCGGTGCAATATCGAGTACGCCGACTTCAGAAGACAGAATAATACGGTCATCCTTCGTTACATAATAACGTGCCGGACGCAGTCCATTACGATCCAGAATCGCGCCGATCTGGATACCATCGGTGAATGCCATAGCGGCAGGTCCATCCCACGGTTCCATCAGGCAGCTATGGTATTGGTAAAATGCTTTTTTCTTCTCATCCATCGTATCGTGGTTACTCCACGGCTCGGGTACCATCATCATGGCTACATGCGGCAGGGAACGTCCATTCAAGTACAGGAATTCAAGCGTGTTATCAAACATCGCTGTATCTGATCCATCCGGGTTAATAACCGGACGTACTTTGTCCAGATCGCTACCAAATACTTCGCTCTCAAACAGTGATTGACGCGCATGCATCCAGTTCACGTTACCACGCATCGTATTGATCTCACCATTGTGGATCATAAAGCGATACGGGTGAGCACGATCCCAGCTTGGGAATGTGTTCGTACTGAAACGGGAGTGCACGAGTGCCATCGCCGATTCAAATGCATCGTCACGCAGATCAAGATAGAACTGGCCTACCTGGATCGTCGTCAACATGCCTTTGTATACGACCTTACGACAGGACAGACTTGGTACGTAAAAAGTTTCGCCGCCTGCTGCTTCCGCATAACGGATCTGACGCTCTGCTACTCTACGAATGACGTACAACTTGCGTTCAAAAGCAAGCTCATCTGCATGACGCAGCGTTTCGCCACGTCCGATAAAAAACTGACGCACGATAGGCTTTGCCGCCTTCGCGGATTTGCCCAATGTGCTGTCATCGGTAGGCACGGTACGAGCACCGAGGAAAACTTGACCTTCCTGCTCGACAATGTCCTTTAGCAACGCTTCATGACGTTCACGCAGTTCCTCGTCACGGGACAGGAATACCATCGCTACGCCATACTGACCTTTGTCAGGCAATTCAAATCCATTAGCCTGTGCTTCCTTTACAAAGAAGGAATGCGGAATCTGTACCATAATCCCGGCTCCGTCACCGGAATTCGGCTCACTTCCCTGGCCGCCGCGATGCTCCATGTTTTCGAGCATGGTCAGTGCTTGACTGACAATCTGGTGACTAGGTGTTCCTTTAATATGCGCGGTAAATCCCATACCGCAGGCATCTTTTTCAAACTGCGGATCATAAAGACCCTGCTTCGGAGGTAAACCTGTAATGTTCATAATACGCAACCTTTCTATTATGAAGTGACTGTCAAGAGATGAGCCAGAGGACGGCCGGACGAAGATACATGCTTCTAAGGATAGGGTATACAAAACAGGCTGCTCATTCCATACAGTATCATCTACAATATTTGTACATATTGTACAGGACGGTGACGGAAGCAGCCTATGTTTGGATATAGGTTAGAAGTAACAGGCGAAGAATAAATATCCACTTTGATGAGATTCAAGCAACTTATTTAGCTATGTGATATTGCTGTAACCTTCGTTAGTTTTATACATTTTAACACTGACCTTACATGATGGCAATTCAAACTTTTTATATATGCGATAAATTATTATTTTGCGTCAAAGCATTAGTGTGATAACGTAACGCATTACATATAGTGTATGATTATACATTAAAGTTTATAAATAATTCAATAGGTTTGTCTATAATGGTTTTTGACCTTCATCCAAACTGAGCGAGCGGACATAGCTTTTATTCATAAATATAAAACATCCAAGCAAAAACGGACAGCCCTGTAAAGGACTGTCCGTTTTGTGTATAAAGCAAGCTCACATTATATTCGGTTCAAGCTACGTGCGTCATGCACGCATTTATTTGCTAATCCAGCGGCTCTATAGGAATGGTCGACTTGATAACATCCATCGCCATCGTTCAAAAAAGGCAGCGCGCATTACGATATAAGATCGGTACAACAGGCAAGCTATATGTGGACAGCTTACGCTTAGCTTAGACCATTTGTTACCTGAGTGCTCATACCTGTCTACTCATCTGCTTACAGCACGATAACTTAGATCTGCAACGCCATGAGTTTACAGTTCTACTCGATCCTACTTGCAACCTGTCTACTTATAGCTCTACAGCGTACACTTACTTGTAGCATGCCAGCTTATATTCATCCAGCGTCTAGCTGCTATTCCATCAGCTTACAGCTCGATGCTTTCGCCAACTTTCAGTGCAGTTCCTTTGATCCCTTTAGCATCCAGTGCGGCAACAAAGGCATCGCCATCCTGTTCAATCGGTGGGAACGTATTATAATGCACCGGAATGATATGCTTTGCCTTTACCCATTCCGCTGCATATAACGCGTCCTCAGGTCCCATTGTGAAAAAGTCACCGATTGGCAGTGCAGCTACATCGATATGGTTCATTTCACCGATCAGCTTCATATCACCGAACAATGCTGTATCGCCGGCATGGTAGAGCGTCTTGCCGCCCATCGTTAGCAGGATACCTGCTGGCTCACCGAGGTATACATTTTGTCCGTCCAGCTCGTTAGAAGAAGAATGGAAGGCCAGTGTGTATTTTACTTTGAAGCCGTCAAACTGCTTGGAGCCGCCCAGATTCATACCGACGGTGTCTGCTGCACCTTTTGCTGCTGCGTACTGTGCTAGCTCAACGACGGCGATTACCGGACAATTGTTGTTTTGCGCGATTTCGACAGTATCTCCAAAATGGTCACCGTGTCCATGCGTCAAAATAACAGCATCCACTTGAATATCTTTTACATCAACATCGACCTGCGGATTGCCGGACAGAAAAGGATCGATAATTACCTTTTTGCCGCCTTCTTCCACAAGCAGACAGGATTGTCCATAGTACGTAATTTTCATCGATAAAGCACCTCCGCAATAAAATGAATAGTATAGCCACCGTTTATTTTATCACCAAAATACATCTATTTGTAACTTTGCAGGTGCCAGGTTGCTTACAAATCTCGAAATTGCGCAAAGCCGAATATAGATGAAATGCGCAGTTATAACAGAATAGCTGAGTCATTCGTGACACGATTAGCGGCAAAGGAACTCATCCACTATACTTGTTGCTACTACATTTATACATGATGAGCAACATCGTTATTTGTGTCATCACGATCTACATGACTATCACTATGCTAATGGCGTGTATTGCCTATGACGCAGCTTATGATACAGCGATATTATTTGTAAAACGTATGATGTCCAATCTTCTTCACTACAGTCTGAGAATTTGGAATCGCAAAATCAGTCGCCAATGATAGCGACACAAAATAATACGTATTATCCGGCACTTCCTTATGTCCTTGCAACGCTTCGCGGACAGCTTTAATGGAATCGGCATTAGGCGTCACACGCTCAAAGCGACCATTGGATACCGGTGAAAATTGATATTTTTGATACAGCACACCTTTAATCGTGTCGGGGAAATTAGCGGACCGTAGCCGGTTCAAGACAACGTTGGCAACTGCCACTTTGCCTTCGTACGGTTCACCTTCAGCTTCTGCCATAACAATTCGTTCCAGCATCAGCCGTTCTTTATCAGACAATGCGTAGGTCCAGGTTGCCTGGGAATGGTTATCCTGGGAAAGCAGCTTTGTCCGAGTAAAGTATAATTTGGTGGGGGTGGTATTGCCGATAGATGCACCTGCTGTGATCGCTACGGCTTTGTTTGCCTTCGCTTGTGCAGCTGCTGTACGTTCGTGTTTTGCCTGTGCAGCCTGTTGCTGCTTGGTTGCTGTTGCTTTGTTTGCTTTTGCCTGTTGAATCAAGTTACGTGTGTGCGTTTGGTTCCAGTCCATAAACGTACCTGCCGTACTGCTCCTGTCTTTTTGTGCATACGAAACAGCACCTGCTGGCTGCGCACCCCACGCGGGCAGCTGAGTGAATGTTTGACTATGTGTCGTATGATGATTTGCCATCCAAAACGGAAGGCACATCACAAATATAAAAAGCACGCCGAGCAGAGGCGTAATCCACTGATTGCGTCTAATAAAATCCATGTTTTTCCTCCAATAACGTTGGCATACTCCATTTCCTATGTAACCGATTGACCCTCCATTTGAATACACCAACATCCAAATTTTGAATCATAAGCAATTACATGGGTTCTCAGACACACCCCGTATCCGAAAAAAGAGCCAACTTGATAATCGATATCCGATCAATGGATACCCGGACAATAATCCATGTCCGTGATGTAAAAATACGTATCGTTTCCCCTAAAAGAACACTGCCTTTTGCAGCACGGAGTATATTATTATAGTTCCATTACTTTTGTCAAATTGACAAAAACCAATTTTTAGAGTAGTCGATCTTTTGTAAGCGGAAAACAACCTGCTAATTCATACATCGGAATCTGTCCCATTCGTGTACAATACAGAACGACCTCTTCCACCTGCCAGGCGATTCCATCCAAATGGATGTCTTCGGTTGCAAGAGCTTCAAATGGCTCTGATCCGGCATATTTGCGCGCTATCGTTATATGCGGATGATAGGGGCGTTGTTCCGCCTTATATCCTATCGCTTCACAGGCATGTACGATGTCGTGTTGCAACGCGTTCAATGCCGAACGATCCCCTTCAGGGTCGATCCACCACACACGCGGACGTTCGGGCAAGCCAAAATAGGCTGGACGACCAAGTTGCAGCTTGAATGGTGAATGTCCTGCTACTGTAGCTGCAAGTGTGTGTGACAGCTCAGGCAATTTAGCACGATCTACATCCCCATAAAACTGAAGTGTAATGTGAAAGTCAGCTGCGGCTGTCCATTTGCGAAATGCGTACTGCTGCTGCATCAAATGACTCCATGCTGCCAGGCGCTCCTGCGCCTCCCCTTTTACAGCAATTGCAGCAAATACACGCTCCTGATCCATACCGGTTGCCACTCTCCACACTCCTTTCAGTTTGTCCAATTCTCTTTATTCGTCAATGATGTTGTACACTAACAAGCACATAAAGCGGCTGTTGCAGTCATTGCTATCAACTGATCATTCATTTGATCTTCTATTATCCGAACACACGTTCTTGACGAATGCCAATAGTATACACCAATCTGACGTTAAGTGCAAAGTTTTGAAAAGGCCTTAAACGGTGTAATCCATTCTGTTTGGTTCGTTTCGCCAAATTTGATATCATTAAAAACGTAGCTGATTTCATGCACATGCAGACGCATGAATCGGTAGGGTTCCCAACACGAGGAGGAGATTATGCAATGTCCAAGATCGTTTTCCTGCAACATTTAAGTGAAGAGCAGAAGCAGCAAGTCCAGGAAGCCGCTCCTCATGATGAAATTGTCGCTATTCCTGTAAAAGAGGCTACCGAGCATGATCTGGCAGACGCTGAAATTATCGTCGGCTGGTCACGAAAATTTCAAGATTTTATACTGTCGCCAGATTGCGCTGTGAAATGGGTACAAGCATGGTCTGCCGGAGTCGATAAAATGCCATTGGCTGAACTGGAGCAAAAGCAAGTGCTACTCACTAGCGCTAACGGTGTGCATACGATTCCGATTTCCGAACAAATTTTTGCGTATATGTTAGCCTTTAGCCGCAATTTGCACAAAGCGATTCGTAATCAAACCCAGGCACGCTGGGATGAGAGTGGATCATTCAGTGAACTGCATGGCAAAACGATTGTCATCGTTGGTGCAGGTAATATCGGTATTGGTACTGCGCGTCTGGCACGTGCATTTGGTATGAAGACGGTTGGTGTACGTCGCTCTGGAGCACCGCTGGACGAATTTGATACGATGTATCGGATGGAGCAGCTTGATGAAGCGCTAGGTGTTGCTGATGTAGTGGTGAATATTTTGCCACTGACAGAGCAGACAGAAGGCCTGTTTGATAAGGGACGCTTTGCTGCGATGAAGCCGGAGGCGTTATTTATTAACGTTGGACGCGGAGCTACAGTACAAACGGATGATCTGGTCACTGCTTTGCAACAAGGATTGATTGCCGGTGCGGGTCTGGACGTATTTGATCCGGAGCCATTGCCAGCGGATCATCCGCTGTGGTCGATGGAACAGGTTATTATTACGCCGCATATTGCAGGTAGCAATGAGCATTACACCGAGCGCGTAATGGACATTTTTCTAACGAATCTGAAAGCGTACCAGCAGGGCGAAACATTGCCTGTCAATTTGGTGGATTATTCCAGCGGATATTGACAGACAGTAATAACTACTAAAAATGGGCAGAATAGTAGGAGTCAGTTGTTCGGTTATCGATTAATCTATAAACATCATTTTTTACAATTTAATATAAAATGAATAAAAAAAGGCTCGATTCCTTTATATGGAAGAGAGCCTTTTTTTATTCACTTTTATGTTTAAATGGATCGGACATATAGCTAAGTGACAAAGCTATTTTATAAGCTATCGTATTCGGCGAAATTGGGTAAATTGCCCAGCTAGTACATGTAATGCTGCTGCAAGATTGCTCACTATGACAGCCAAATCGAGCATACGCTTCTTTTCATATAAAAAAGGAGCGGTGCAGAAATGCTCAAACCTTCTGCTGACAACTACATGGTAACAATGCTCTATATCACCATTCATCACGCTGCATAAATATGACTTGTCAGTACTTTTATTGTTGCATTGTGCACCGCCAGTCAAAAAGCACTGCATATGCTCTACCTACCTGTTTCATCTCTATTACACTGCACCTCGAATTGCGACTATAGCCATACAAAAACGGTTCCTTTCGACTGCCATAGCTTGCATATATCTGCAACATTTTTGCTTGTCCCTGTTACTAATGAAGCATAATGATGGGGGTATACGATTAGCTCAGCGATTTGGGAACCGCTAACCATCTGGCAGCATGTTCATACACATGCATACGATCATCATAATGATCCAACGGACAAATCAATAGTAGTTCATCTGCATCATAATCGTTTACTAGTTGATGCATTCGTTGGGGTAACGTATGAGGCCCCCCTACGATCGGCTCTGGCATCTCTTCACCGGTTGCCGCAAGACCAGCTGGCGACTGCTTCCACCGTTTATACAGCTCCTCTGCTTGTTGCTCGGTCGAAGCCGCGATCACCTTTGTTGCCAGTATCACTCTAGCTTCCTGTTGCGACTGGGAAGGCTGAAATTGTTCGCGATACTGGGCAATCGCCGCCTGTCCATCATTGGAACTCATAAAATGACCAAATACATACCCTGCTCCATGCTCAGCTGCCAGTGTAGCGCTTTTGCGATTCGTGCCAAGTAGCCATAGCTGCGGGCTGTATGCAGCGATTGGGCGAGCTGTCACTTGCGCCCCTTCTACGGTATAACGATCCTCTAACAAATGACGCAGATCCCGTACACGTTCTGGCATTTCGGCGACATGAGCGAGATAATTACCGCTCAGTCCAATCGTTGCATGAGCAGAGCCGCCAGGTGCTCGTCCAATGCCTAGATCGATACGATCCGGATACAATGCTGACAGCATGCGAAATGTCTCGGCAACTTTCATCGCGCTGTAATGCGGCAACAACACAGCTCCTGATCCAAGCCGAATCGATGACGTGCGCACACCGATATGCGCAATCAATATTTCTGGCGCTGTGCAAGCAAGCTGAGTCATATCATGATGCTCAGATAACCAGAATCGATCATAGCCCCATTGTTCTGCTGCAATCGCGAGCTGCACCGAACGTTCCAGCGCCTCTTCTGGCGATGCCTGTTCCAGTAGTGGCGACATATCCAGTATGCCCAGCGGAATGGGTAAATAGGGCTGATTCATGCTGCTTCCTCCTTCCGCTGACGGTCCACCTTCAATCCACATCATAGATCGAGCCGACCTTTAGACCGTACAGCTCGTTATAAATTTTCTCGGCAAACGCATCGGTCATGCCGGCAATATAATCAATAATCATACGTTCCCACGTCCATACCGGATGCTCGCTTGCTTGATCCTGCTGAAAACGTTGCAGCCAATCGGAAGGCATAATCGCCATCGACGTTTCCTGATCGATAAAAGCCTTCCATAAACGACGAATAATCCATTCGCTGCGTTTTTGCAGACGCTGTACGCGCAGATCGCGAATCATCGTTACCCAGGCAAAACTTTTAAGTACACTCACCGTGCGCAGCATATCGTCATCCTCATGACCTTGACTAACAAACGTAATCTTTTTCCAATCCGCTTCATCAATCACACCCAGCTGGCTTACAAAATGATTTACCCAGTATGCCTTCACCTCACGCCGGGTGCGGGAATAATCGTTGCCACATGTCGGTAACTTCTCACGCCATATGCGCAAATAAGCGGTCAATACCTGTTCTACTTTTACCGCGATCCCTTCATACTCCCAATCTTTCCAGAACCAATCTTCCAGCGTCATAATCTTCTCAATAATCAACTTATGAATATGCGGATCATTCATAAAATGCTCATGCACTTCAATCTTACCTGCTTTGATACCATCTTCCAGATCATGTGCCGAATACGCGATATCATCGCACAGATCCATCAGTTGCGCTTCTAACGTTGTTTTCTTGTCGGGAATGCCCCAGCGCTGGCGAATATCGCGGATATATTGCCACTCACGTTCATACAATCCTTTTTTATTATCCATACCTGAATACGGATATTTATTAATGCCAAGCAACACCGCATCACACAGATTCAATCCATCTAAGTTTTCGCGTTTTTCCAAAAACATAATGAGCCGGAAATTGTGCGCATTGCCTTCAAAATGCTCATATTTCGCGCGCATCTCTGCATGAATACGCTCATATTCCTGCTCGGTTACCGATTTGCCGCGCAGCGCCTCGACCGTTTTGCTGGCAATCCAATCATCAAGTATGCTTGCCAGCACCTCTTCACCTTTATGACCAAAAGGCGGATGACCAAAGTCATGCGCAATCGAGGCGCATTCCACCACTTCGGGATGAATGATCAAGCCCGGATTATCCGCTTGTTCCTCACGAATTTCGGGATGGCGGGTAAGCAATGTCTTTGCTGCCTGACGAGCGATCTGGGCGACCTCCAGCGAATGCGTCAGGCGTGTGCGATAATAATCGCCTGTTCCCGCACCAAATACTTGCGATTTGCCTTGCAGACGACGAAAGGTTGGGGAATGAATTAAGCGCGAATAATCACGTTCATACGCTTCGCGCGAAGCTTCATGTTTATCTTCAGCATACTGACGATGCTCGCGCAGCGTCTTTAATTGTGCAAATTTGTCCATAGCATTGTTCTCCTGTCAGTTCGGCATCTTATGTGTTCATAGTTGGAGTGATTATACACGCTTTTTGCATTGGCGAAAAGATCAATAGACAAATCTGTTTGTTGCTTGATGTGTGTAAGCCTTCTCTTTTATGGAAATGAAGTTGTTAGCTTAGGGGAGTTGTGTGCATAGTGGATATGCGCACATTGTATATCGTTTGCTGCGTGAGCATTCCTTTTTATTCGAACATGTGTTAGAAGATCGCTACTGCTATATCGTGTTAACTAGTTTACTCGGCAAATAGCCCTTTGATTGGAACACGTATTAGGCAGGCACTACTATTTTAGAATAGGTTATGTTACAGCTATTAGCGAGTGTACGTGCAAGCTGGCATCCCATTTAAAATAGAAGTCATTCTCGCACATGCAGTATTGTTTATTTTCAAGCATTAATTTACACGTATATTATAGAAGAAAAAAATCCGAACCCTGGGGTCCGGATTTTATAAAACGGTCATTCGAGCACAATTCGGCTGCTTCTATACATACCTTTTGCAGGGACTAACTAGCTATATCAACTACATTGGATACTCTAATTAGATGTTACAGTAGAATATAGTAGAAGAAATCAGATTCGCCTTGCTTGCTATAGTATTTCACTACCAAATTACACTCTACTTTATTACACTCCACTTTCGCTACAGCCATTACCTAGCGATTTTTCAGCTTCGGATCAAACGTATCTCGCAGTCCATCTCCCATCAAATTAAAGCCAAGTGAAGTGAGCAAAATACAGATGCCCGGGAAAATAACCGTCCACGGTGCTGTCTGGATAAACTGGCGTGAATCGGATAGCATTTTGCCCCATTCTGGCTCAGGTGGCTGTGCGCCCAGACCGAGAAAGCCAAGACCTGCTGCTTCGATAATAGCTGTCGCTACGCCTAACGTCCCCTGTACAATAAGCGGTGTTAGACTGTTCGGTAAAATGTGCCGGAACAGCAATCGTGTATCCCGCACACCAATCGCTCGTGCTGCTGTAATAAATTCTTCCTGCCGTAGCGATAGTACACGCGCACGTACAAGCCGACCATACGTCGGTATATTGACGATCGCAATCGCATACAGTGCATTTTGCAGCGATGGTCCGAGAATCGCAACGATCGCAATCGCCAGCAAAATCCCCGGAAACGCGAGCAAAATATCGAAGAAACGCGAAATGATCATATCGACCCATTTGCCATAAAAGCCAGCGATCAGACCTAGTAATGTACCGATCACAATCGAGCCAATAACGGATAGAAAGCCGACCCATAACGAAATGCGTGCGCCATAAATCGTCCGGGTGAAAATATCCCGTCCCAGATCATCGGTCCCAAACCAGTGCTTGGCAGAAGGAGGTTGAAGCCGATCCGCCAGCACTTGAGCTGTATATTCATAACGGGTAATCCACGGTGCCAGCAGTGCCAGCACGATAAACATGAATACGATAACTAACCCCACAACAGCGGTACGGTTACGCATAAATAGACGGATGCCGTCACGCCACGGACCATAACGAACCGTTTGGACGGGTTTGTCTGATCCTGTACCCAGCGAAGCTTGTGTCATACCATCACCTCTACTTGTACTGGATACGCGGATCAAACCATGCGTACAGAAGATCCACCAGCAGATTAATAAGAACGAAGATTAGCGCAATGATCAGAATGCCGGATTGAATGACCGGATAGTCCCGATTGCTGATCGCTTCATAAATATAACGTCCGACACCAGGCCAGGCAAAAATCGTCTCGGTCAATACCGCGCCGCCCAGCAACGAGCCTGTCTGAATGCCAATGACGGTGAGTACCGGAATGAACGCATTTTTCAGACCGTGTCGGTAAATGACTAGAAATTGTGAGATGCCTTTGGCTTTGGCAGTACGGATATAGTCAGATTGCATAACTTCGAGCATGCTGGAACGTGTCATCCGTGCAATGACTGCCATCGGAATCGTACCGAGTGCTACAGACGGCAAAATCAGATGCTTGATTACCGTCCATAGCTGTGACCATTGACCCGACAACATCGCGTCAATCACGTAAAAGCCGGTGATACTTTCCAGTGGATCACGCTGATTCATGCGCCCGATCGATGGCAACCAGTGTAGCTTATTCGCAAAAATCCACTGCTCCATCAAACCAAGCCAGAAGATTGGCATCGATACACCAATCAGCGCAATGAGCATACAGATATAATCGAACCATGATCGATGCTTCCAGGCGCTGATAATGCCTGCATTTACGCCGATAATAATCGCAAACAACATGCTCGCAAACGTTAATTCGATCGTCGCTGCCAAATACGGACCGATCTCCTCTGTAATCGGCGCTCTTGTCCGAATCGAGTTTCCGAGATCGCCTGTGATCAGATCACCCAGGTAGGCTGTATATTGCTCCAGCCACGGACGATCCAGTCCAAGCTGCTGACGAAGCGCTTGCTTGGACTGTTCTGTAGCTTTTTCGCCTAGAATAGTGTCTGCCGGATCGCCCGGAATCGCATGAATGATCGAGAACACGATCAGCGTCATTCCAAATAGTACCGGAATCAGCACCAGCAGTCTTTTTACAATGTAGGAACCCATATGGATGCTCACCCGCTTTGTACTTTATACGTTTGGTGTAGGAGGCGTATTCCAAACGGTGCTATGATGCATCAGCTGAGTTTGTATACACGCCCTAACCGATTTGATTTTACAATTATTGTTCCATGTACACATCTGCGTAAGGCTCAGAACCGGTAGGTGAAGGCGTATAGCCTTTCACTTTAGCACTTGCCGCCAGCAATGGTGTGGAGTGAACAAGCGGAATCCAGGGTGCATCTTCTTTGACAATCACTTGAGCCTGCTCATACAGCTTGGCGCGTGCGTCTTGATCGGTTTCGCGTTGTGCTTGAACAAGCAGTTTGTGGAATGGTTCGCTGGCATACTGACTGTAGTTGTTACCGCCAATCGAATCTTTATCCAGCAGTGGGTAGAAGAAGTTGTCCGGGTCACCGTTATCTCCCGTCCAGCCGATCATATACAGATCATCCTTCTCACCTTTGCTCAAGTCATCCAGATAGGTTGCCCATTCTGGCGATTGAATGTTTACTTTGACACCGATTTGCGCAAAGCTGGCTTGAATAACTTCAGCAACTTTTTTGCCATCTGGCATGTATGGACGCGATACAGGCATTGCATAGAAGGTCAGCTCCTGATCGATACCGTTCGGGAAGCCAGCTTCGGCGAGCAATTGTTTTGCTTTTGTCAGATCATAATCATAGTCTTTGACATTGGAGTTATAGCCCCATAGCGTTGGCGGAATTGGGTTTACCGCTGCTTCAGCCTGTCCTGCATAGAACGCATCGATGATGCTTTTCTTATCGACAGCATGGTTAAGGGCTACACGTACTTTTGCATTATCAAACGGCTTCTTCGTCAGGTTGAAGCCGATATAAGCCACGTTAAATGGAGGACGGTTAAACTTCTGTAGCTCGGAATTGCCTTCCAGCGTAGCCAGATCATCCGGGCTTAAATCTTCCATCAGATCGATCTCGCCATTTTGCAGCGCATTAAAACGAGCGGTGTTATCTGGAATCGAGCGAATGATCACCTGATCCATTTTAGGCAAACCTTGTTGCCAGTAGTTCGGGTTCTTTTCCAGGGTGATCGAGTCGCTGCGTTTCCATTCTTTAAATACGAATGGACCGGTGCCGACTGGATTTGATTTGAATTCGGCTCCTTCCTTTTCAACGGCTGTCGGGCTAGCAATGGAGAATGGAGGCATAGCGAGATTTTGTAGAAATGGCGCCTGTGGATGGTTGAGCTTGAACTCTACCGTATGATCATCTACCGCTTTCACACTGGCGATAATCCGCGCACCTTCTGGGCCAAACATGGAGTCATAATAATCGAATGAGTCACCTTCGAACTTATACTTGCTCTTCGGATCGTTCCAGCGCTCAAAGTTAAAAACGACCGCTTCCGCATTGAAATCTGTTCCATCATGGAACTTCACGCCCTGACGCAGTTTGAATGTATACGTCAAACCATCGTCAGAGATTTGCCAGCTTTCTGCGAGTGCTGGTTCTACTTCAGTCGTTCCGGATTTATAAGCAAGTAAAGGATCAAATACTTGCTGCGCAATTTTGATCGATTCGCCATCCGTAACGATCGCCGGATCGAGAGCTGCCGAGTCGCCGCCACGTCCAACAATCAGCGTACCGCCCGCACTTGCAGTCTCTCCTCCTTCTCCAGATGCTGTAGGTTCAGACGATGTGTTGCCACCTCCACCACTGCAACCGGCAACGATCAAAGCAAAGGACAACATAAACACGATGACAAAGATTCCGTATTTTCTCAAATTCCTTTTCCCCTTTCAGCATATAGATCTGAGTCTACCCATCCTATGTACACAATTACTGTGTATCATTATGTAATATTGTATATATTCCAATGTTTGGAATAGACCGTGAGTGAATACAATGTACATTACATATCTTCTTTTGGCAATATATTTTACAGCACTTCGCTTTATTTATATTTTTATAACTTTAAATGTCACATTTCAAAAGATACCACCTATATTTTTCTAAATTATATATAATATTTTGGATGTTACGTTATAATTCGTATATCAGCTCGGGGCAGGAATTGTACATCAAATGATGTATATTACATTATCATCATTATTATTGTGTATTTTATTCCATATATAGTGTATCAAATCAATTTTTTTACATACTCAACCAATAAATCTATTCCCAGCGTTAATATAAAGCTGATAGAATGAATAAGAACTGATTCAAAAGGAGGCTTATCCTATTTATGTTTAAAGGCAAAACGATTTTCGCACTCGCTATGTCAGCATTTATGACTTTTAATGCTGCAAGTCTGGTAGACGCTGCGGCTCCAGCGACATTGACTGTGGATGGAATCAAGCAGCAAATGCAGCAGGATGCTGGCACAGGCACACATATTACCCTGTTACATACGAGCGACGTTCATGCTCATGCAGTGGAGGAATCCCCATCTATGGGTCTGGCCAAAATCGCTGGCTTAGCTGATCTGTACCGTGCAGCGAATCCGAATACACTGCTGCTGGATGATGGCGATGCGGTACACGGCACTTCTTTTGCCACACTCGTGCGTGGTGAAAGCATGATTCAAGTGATGAATAAAATGGGTTATGCGGCGATGGAGCCAGGTAACCACGAGTTCGATTATGGTTATGAGCGCCTGCTGGAACTTGTCAAAATGGCAAACTTCCCGGTCATTTCTTCCAACATCGTGCAAAAGGATACAGGCAAAAATCCATTTGAGCCGTATATTATTCGTGAAGTGAATGGCGTAAAAATCGGTATTTTCGGTCTGGAAACACCGGAGACTGCCTACAAGACGAATCCAAACAATGTGAAAAATGTAGAGTTTACCGATCCGACTGAAGCTGCTCGTAAAATGGTAGCTGAGCTGAAAGGTAAAGTGGATGTGATCGTGGCACTTGGACATATCGGTATGGACGAATCAACCGAGCAGACGAGCGTTGATATTGTCAAAGCTGTACCCGGTATCGATGTGTTCATTGACGGTCATAGCCATACGCTACTGACGAATGGACAGACTGAAAATGGCACACTCATCGCCAGCACAGGCGAATATGGTGAGCATCTCGGTGTTGTTGATCTGTGGGTCGACAAAGGCGCGGTTACGAAAAAAGAAGCTTACACCATCGATGAAAAAGCAGCTGCTAACGTTGCTCCAAATGCCGAAGTCGCTAGCCTGATCAATTCGATTAAAGCATCCCAGGAGCCGATCCTGAATGAAGTGGTCGCTCAATCTCCAGTTGCCCTTGAAGGTGCACGCGAAAAAGTGCGCGCTGGCGAAACGAATCTGGGCGATCTGATCACCGATGCAATGCGCTCCATCTCCGGTGCGGATGCAGCGATCACAAACGGTGGTGGTATCCGCGCTTCCATCGATGCAGGCCCGGTGACCAAAGGCGAGATCGTGACGGTTCTTCCATTTGGCAATCTGGTCATCTCCATCAAAGTAACAGGTAAAGATATTCTAGCTGCACTGGAAAATGGAGCAACTGACTATCCAACGCCAAAAGGTGCATTTGCTCACGTATCCGGCATCACGTACAAAATCGATCCGTCCAAGCCGGCAGGTAGCCGTGTGCATTCTGTAACGGTGGACGGTAAAGCATTGGACCCGAACAAAACGTACAATGTTGCAACGAATGACTTCCTCGTAGCAGGCGGTGACGAATACAAAATGTTCGTCGGTAAGCAGCAAACAGGTACGTACGGTACACTGGATGAGGCGCTGATCGAATATATGCAGAAAAAAGGCAGCACCAGCCTGACTTCCGGTAAACGCATTACCGAAGCAGCCATGTCTGCTACTGCACCAGCTACAGGCACACCGGCGAAGCCTGTCACGCCTGCAAAACCAGCAACACCTGCCAAACCGGCAACGCCAGTTAAGCCACCTGCGGCTACAAAGCCAGCAGAGCCAATCAAAACTGTACCGGCACCACCGATTCATAGTGATAGCGATGTATATGTAGTGAAAAGCGGAGACACACTGTACTCGATCGCCAAAAACCACGGCACAACGTGGAAAGTATTGCGCGATCTGAATGATCTGAAAAACCCACACTGGATCTATCCAGGTCAAAAACTGGAATTACCAGCTGCATCGTAAGTAGATGTAGATGTAAGGATGGAGATGGAGATTGAGAGATCTATTTCAGATCAACAAACAACGGTCAGTGGATTTAGTGAACACAGTAACGGTAGTTAAACGGAAATAGCAAAAAGGCGATCCAAAGCTTTGCTCATTGGTATAAACTCTTTTGCAGACTAACAGCAGATCAAGTTCCGATAAAAAGGAACGTATGCTAGCTAAAGTCATGCCAAAAGAGCGCTACCGAATGAGCAGAGCGCGGACCGCCTTTTTACTTTTCGTGCTTCGTGCTTCGTGCTTCGTGCTTCGTGCTTCGTGCTTCGTGCTTCGTGCTTCGTGCTTCGTGCTTCGTGCTTCGTGCTTCGTGCTTCGTGCTTCGTGCTTCGCAAGGATTGTATTTTCCGCTAACGCATCTGTCAACTTTTATTGTTGTGAATTAGCCTTCGCGAGTCGTACCATTTTTCGGATTGAAGGCAAGTTCAAACAACCCTGTGGCAGCAAGCCCGGCCAGACCGCCGGACCATAGTCTTGGCACAAGCGCCAATTCTGTAAATGGATACGCCACCGCTCCGATCAATAAACCGACGACCAGTCCAATTAAAGGCACCCCGTTTTTCGGTACATTGACCGTTGTTTTCACCAGCTGCACGAGTGCAAGCACCACTACCGCTAACGTAGATGAGAATGCGAGTACGCTGTTCAGTAAATCGTTTGTCATAGAGTTATCCTCCTTGCGTATTTTTTATACATATTTCATGCAGGAAGTGTCCGAAAACTTCAAAGGCTACCTGCTTTTCAACCTTGTCCCCTTCCTCTATAGAGTCCAGAATTACAGAGTCCAGAATTTTGCTACAGGTTTTGTCAGGCTACATCAAGAAAAATGAACATAGTGAAGGCGAACAGAACGTAGAAGATACACAGGAGCAAATTTTCAGACACAAGCTCATGCTTTGACCATGTTAAATTTCAACTTGGATTGTATGCTGGCATGTCTATCATTCCGAACTTGAAGCCAATTTAAATTTAAAATTAATCTCGGTCAAGATACTAGAATTAGAATGGAATTAAAACGAATTAGATTGAATATACTTGTTGCTAATGAATTTTATGTCATCATGCCTTTCATGTTTGCTACTTATATTTGGATTAACTTACTTTCCTGGTGGGCTGCCGGCTATACTTCTTTCTGTTCAGATCAGTCCTTTGCGATCAAGCACGGTCAGCAGACGGTAAAAATCATAGCTCCCGCCATCGCTCTCGTGAATTAGTCCTGCCGCTTCGGCTTTTTGTACCGCTTCACTTGCCCAGGCTGGAATCGGCATCGCATGGTTTTGCTCCATCTTTTGTAGACGCTGATCCACACCGGAAATGCTTGTTTTTAACAGATCACGGCTGTCTGTTAGCGTAGCGATCCGATCGGATTGTGCTTTTACCGTCGCTTGCAGTGCAGCGAATGCTTTCTGTTCATCTGTAGTCATTGGATTATCCCCTCCCTGTTCTCCACCCGTGCTAGTATAACGTGCCTTCAACTCATCCAGCGTCCCACGATACACATTCACATCGACACCACCACTAATGCCGCTCACCTGACCAGAATCGGTATATTGCCAAAAATGCCATGCCTTCCAGGCAGGTGCGTCGTCCGGTACACGTGTATTGCTGTAACGGGCGATCCATAGATCGTAGCTGCTGAGTGCAGAACTGAAATTTTGAGCAAACGCATTGCCGGTATACACGATCGGCTTACGACCGCTTAACCGCTCCACCTCCTGCAAAAAAGCAAGTGCAATCGCATCGATCGCACTACGACTCAAATTGCCGGGATTACTCTCATAATCCATTACCGGCGGCAATTCAAAGCGATTCGCCCCACCTGCATCCTGTAAACGACTCACAAAATTAGCCGCCTCCAGCTTCGCATCAGCAACATTCACCGCATTGACAAAATGATACGCACCTACCAGCATCCCTGCCATCCGCGCACCGTTTACATTGACCAAAAACTGCTGATCCCGATAGCGCTTACCCTCGGTCGCTTTAATAAAAGCAAATTGTTTACCGGATGACTTCACCCGGTTCCAGTCGATACTTCCCTGCCAGTGGGATACGTCAATGCCTTGAACCTGACTATTCTGTCTGCCTTGCATATTGGCTCCACCTTCCATTGAGCGAATTTTCATAAACATCATTGGATGATGTTTTAATCAAAATGGCAGGAAAGAAGAGGTTCTTCTCGCCTGCCGTGTCCATCCGTTTTGACTGTTTTAGAAGCCTGTATAGAAAATCTGTTCATAGAGATATTTCTATAAACGATTTATAGAAACTATCTATCGAAACGTTCTATAGGGCATTCTATACGAACGTTCTATCGATACTTTTCATAAACAACGCGTTGAATATCATTTTGCCCATTTACTGACTCTACTCATGACGATAAATTGATACCCATAAGCGCTTTGGCAGACAACGCTGTTCATTTCTACAACAGACTAAGGCTGCTCCGGCTCACGATCGTTCGTCTGTGTCTGATCTTCTTCCGGCAATAGCGGAGCTAGTTCAGAATGGGTAGTAGCTACGCTGGAAGGATGAACTACAGACGCCGGTGGAGGCTGCTCTTGCGCAGTCATCTCCTCCTCTTTCGCTTTGACTGCTTCTGGCTGAGCTTCCTCAATCAGATTCGGATTTTCCGGCGGAGCCGTTTTCGATTCAAAAATTTGCACCGCATTGCGTAAAACATCCGGCATCGGCAAACCCATTTTCCCCATATTTTCAATGACAGACAGCAGCTCGTTCGCTAAATAAAAAAAGATCACAGCATCCTGGAAATAACGTAAGCTTCCCAGCGCCTGATCAATAAAATGGGCAATCGCTACAATGACAAAAATCGTAACTTTGCGAATAATACCTTTAAATCCGATGCGGCTTTTCAATTCGCCCCGCATCCACGCAGCTGCCCACCCGGACAACCAATCTACAACGACAAGTAACAATAACAGATTGATTAACACATCCCAACCCCCAAACAGGTAGCCCGCAGCACCGCCAAATGCTGTCGAGACTATCTTGATGATTTGCGGCCAAGGCTCCCCCATCCCCTTCCTTCTCCTTTCACGGTGGTTCTGCTCGCTAAAATCACATCTACATTTGCAGTGGAAAAGCATATTCTATGCACTGTAGTTACATTTCAGACGATACACCGGAATCATTTTTCTGTTTTAACATTTCATATTCGACACGTAGCTCTTCTGGCACCGAGTCTTCGGTACGCCGCCCTGCCTGTACAAGCACCCAGTATGCTTCAGCGAACTTCATTTTCATAGTATTCAAATTAATGACCTCCTTGCGCAAGCATCATCTCATACAGCGATGCGATTAGTTCTTTGTTGTCCAGATCCGACTGCTCCAGCCGAGAAATTTTCTGTTCGGATGTTTCGGTTACTACTGGATGAAGTGCAGCAATATCTTCGGCAGACATTCCTTCTGTCCAGATCGATTTATCGAAATTCCAATGTGGCTTATACAATCCAGAAGGTACAAATTGAGAAATAATCGTACCTTTACCCTCCAATACAGAAGTACCAATAAAAGAAACATCAACAAGTACATCCTCGATAAAATAGCCTTGTTCATCTACAAGTGGCACAGCTTTCATAGATAACTCCTCCTAATCTGTTGTAAAAGTAATGCCTGCAAGCGAGATATAAGGTCTTCCACCTTGTCCAATAGTTACTGATCCGTCAATACGAATAATAATCTCGGCTAAACCAAAACTTCCATCCGATAAAGTGTAACCATAGCTAGAAAAATGATGCTCTTTTTTAGGTCGAAATGTATCTGGTAGTCGAAAAATCACTGTACCCACAGTGGTAGTACCATTAACTGCAATACCAGATAAATAGACAGTATTATCTTTTTTGCGATATGCTGCTGTATTGTCTGCATACGTTCCCCAGCCGTTCAACATGGTGGGGCTAATCCACATTGAGTTATCTCGATCAGCTTTTTTATTTTCTACTATCGATATGCGATGTGTTGTTTGCTGTACATCATGGATAAGATCATCAAGGATTGCTCTTTCGTTATTGGGAGAATTAGCTACAAAGGTAACAGAAGGATACTTTTTAATGTCCATATAAGTTACAGTATAAATAGCATTTATATCATATTGAGCTGCTGGAAGTTGCGCTTGTTGCAGTCCGAGCATTCCTTGAAAACTAGCTGTACCAAGATAATTCCAGCGATCAATATAACTATTTTTGTAAATTTGCAAAAAGTTCTGAACACGACTAAATAATGAAGATGGTGGGTTTGTAGCCCCATTTATCCAATAATAATTCCCCGAAATTTGTGGTTTTGCAGTTTCACGAAGTATTATCCCGCTACCAACCTCGATTATATTTTCTCCTTTATTGAGACTAAGACTGCCCTCTGATGGTGCTGGCTCCGTAATTGCAGTTGCACGCTTGTATATAAACTCATACGGCTTCCAATCAGGCTGCGAATATTGATCTCGGAAATAGGTTTTTGGTAAATCCACAGTACCTGAACCATTATCATTAACTAAGCCTCGCCAAGCCTTCGTTCCTGTTTTGTTATATCCAATCGTAAACGTCCCATTGGACGCCTGCGTGCCCATAACCCATCCATAGAAATAAGCTTTAATCTCATCAACTGAGGGCACATAGTCATCTCCCCAGCCACTATCCGAATTTGCAACCGTTACAAGTACGCTATTGGGTATACTATCACTACTATCCAATACGACGTGCTGATCCATCTTCGAAGGAGAGACTCCTTGATTAACACGTGCTGTGACCAAACCATCAAACTTGATCATATATCCTGTATCTTTTATAGGAGCTACTGGTAATTGTAGGCGAATCCATTTGTAGCCAGAATAATTGGCACTGGTGATGACGCTGATATTCTCTCCTGTCAAGTTATAACGATAGTAATTAGAAACCTTATAATAAGGTCCATCTATACCCTGCTCCAATCGATCTCTTTCTACATCATTCGTCGGAACAGGCGGAGCAAGCAATTCCGTATTGAAAGCAAGCATTGCCGCAACATCCGTTTTCGCTGCCGATGTCCAGCGGATCGCATACGGATTTTTCACACCGGCTAGACCTTCGGTATAGGGATATTGCGCCGCGACTTCATCGGCAGATAACGAAGTCAAACGACCATACTCTTCCGTGGAAATTTCATATACAGCTACTTCATCAAAATAAGCATATTGCCCACTTTGACCTTTTACACCCATATAAGCCGAAATGCTGCTACTGTTAGACTTCGTACCATCATACAGGGCAAAACAATTCACAAATCCATCTGTACCTTTTACTAGTGGCACACTATTTACGGCATAAGCGGTTGTATCCGTAATCTGAATATACGCGCCATCGCCCGAAAGATTACCATTTTTGATAGAGCCTCTAATCAAATACTTTGCACCATTCGCACCAAGTTTAGCATTATAAATGGGAACCCCTGCAAAACCGGTGCCATTACTGCCAAGCGTCAATTTTAGGCCGCTATTTCCAGAAACTTTGTTCGTTGTATCCAGCGTACCGGAAGCATTCAGGAAAAACCCTGGCAATTGCTCAAAGCTACCTTTTCGTCCAACCAAATTAAGCAACATACGTCCGCTCACATTTGTAATATTGACTGGCAGATCTCGTGCTACGGTAATAGTCTGTGTGCCTGGTTTGAAGGTGATCGCGTTCATTTGAGCCGTATTCAATCGTGGCAACAAATCGCCGTCTACTTTATCGCTAATCTGATCTGCAAAAGCATCCACTTTATCCCAGTTCGTATTAAGCATGGTGTCCACATTAAAATACTGCTCGCCATCTGCCACCGGATCGACCTTAAGCAGATTCAATTTCTCTGTATTACTCGACATGTACGGTTCCTCCCGCGAAATCTGACATTTTTCTTTGTTGAAGCTGTTTGATCGTCATCGTCCTATGAATTTCTTTGATCCGCAAATAACGGAATATATAACGCGCTAACAGATGAGCTGGCTTCATTTGCTCGATCATCGCCTGTAAATCGGACAAATTGGGCGGAACTCCAATTGTATCGAGAAAAGTAATCGTAAATGACCATGTACTCGGCTGAAACGTAACCTGTACTGCTCCACGTTCATATGCTGCCGCTACATTTTTCACCTGTGCACCCGAAAATTTCCCACCGCCGCGCAGCTTCGATTCCGCTACCGCACGACGCTGCTCCAGCGGTTTGGTCGTATCTGATACAATACCAAGCTCACGCTCCCAACGGTCAATCCCCCAGGTTGCTGTACGCACAAAAAACTGCTGAAATGTCTCATCCAGCGCATCGTAGAGCGCATCCATTTCTGCACCTTTACGATCGGTATCCACGCGCATAATACGAGAGCGCTCGTAATAAGCAGGTAAGTAGGAAAACAATTCTGCTCCTTTGGGACTGGAAAACGCGGCTGGATTCGAGCCTGATATCACATCATGAACAGTAGATTGCACATCAGCCATTGACCGTCACCGTCCCGAGCACAGCTACCTGGCTTGCGCCAATTTCGATATTTTTGTCACTCGTACCGTTAACGGTTAACTTGGAGTAGTCAATAATAGGCGGAATATCCAGCAAAATAGCTGCAATTCGTGTATAACGCACCAGCGAATCGGTAAAGGCCAGCTGCTTAAGATAGCCTGTTACCCCTTTTTGGATTAGTGCTTTCACTTCTTCCAGCGTGGCATCACTTGCCAGTGTAAGCTGGACGCTAATGTTAATCGCTACTTCCTCGGCTGGCATTACAGTGACGATCGGTCCTGCCGGTGCTGTACCTTCCCCCTGTCCATCCTGTGTTGGGTCGATATACTTCTGCACTTTGGCAACGATGTCCGCATTGGCTGCACGTTTGTCCGTATCGAGCACATAAATGCCAACCGTTCCTGCTCCTTTCCATAGCGGAATGACACGACTTGCACCTACACCGGCAATTTCGCTCGCCCATTGCATATACTGTGCTTTATTGCCACTTGTGCCCTGGTTACGCACTTTGGCATAAAAACGCTCCAGCAGGGAAGTGTCCGTCTCCGTATCTGCACCGCCTGTAATGGAAGCCGGATTGGTCACTCCGGTCACACCGCTTACCGCAGTCGATAAAATAGTGATCGTACCCGCAGCGACATTACCACTTTTACCTGCAACCAGTGCGCGAATCGGCGCATCGCCTGTACCCGATCCATCTAGCACAATAGCAGCCGTCGTCTCATATTCCTGCGAAGCTTCACCAGATACCTCATCCGCAGGGGTAGAAATCACGGTACCTACAGGTACCGTTTTGCCCGGTTCACCTGTAAAACGAATCATCCCAGAAGCCGATACAGCCACGCGACGAGTCACGCCATGCTCGGCTGCACGCAAATCCAGCTCTTCCGAGCGATAGCTATCGTCGCTACTCGCTGCTGTACTGGCAAACCCACGCCGCAGCAGCTCCTGCGCCCAGATCGCTGCCTCTGACAGCATAAAAGCAACCGGTGCTCCGGCGTCCCAAATAAAAGAACCTTCGGATTTATCGATATCCGAAGGCACTTTGTCCAGCATGCGCTGCATAATCTGTTCTTCTGTTTGTCCATCCAGATAATATGGGAAATCTGCCAATTCAGATCACCTCGCTTTCCAAAATTTCAACATCATCCTGCACACTCGTCACACGGCATGTCATTTGGCAATGATCGTCAGCCCATGTAAACGCGAACTGATCGACTGCCGCTGTACGTGCATCGACTAACAATGCTTCGGTGACCATACGTGTTAGCTCACTTTCCAGCACTGCACGTCCCTGTCCGGTGCCGATCAACGTATCCAGCTCACTCCCATAATCACGCGAATAGATCACATGCCGATAGCGCGGTGTAAGCAGCGCCTTATGACACCACTGCACCCATGCTTCTTTACTATCAGCAACAGCGACACGTCCGCTTGGCGTCATCACAAAATCGCCAGCATCATAGTCATACCGCCAGCTTCGTCCGAATTCAACCTCACTTCGATCAGCAGCGGCGACAGCTTCTTCATCACCCCATATAAAATCGTCTGTACTTGGAAACAAATTAGCCACCTGCACTCACCACCTTACATACGATGACCACATCATTGCCGCTATTCACACGCAGTGCCAGCACACGGTCACCCGGCTTCAAGCCTTGCTGCACATGTAAAACAGTATCTTCTACTTTGGATTCATCAAATGCATAATCGCTCAGCGTAGCGCCTCCGTGAAACGTCCCCTGTCCTTGCGAATGCACGCTGCCCCTATAGATACGTTGCGGCAGTTCCAATAAACCCGGCAGTTCGGCGATCATATAATCCTGAATCTCGTGCTTGAAGTCGTCCAGTTTCACACCGGATGCGGTCATCGTACCGAGTACAGCACCGAGACCGCTCACTGCTTGCTGGGTATGCTTGGACATGGTGGAACGCATCACATCGGCAAAATGTCCGTATGGATCTTTTTTACTCAAGATAATACCTCCTTCTGACATAATCCTGGGTCGCCAGTTCCAATGTCATCGTGCCCGGATTACCCAAATCATGACTGGCTGTCATCACGATCAGATTCATACCACTGAGTAGGACGGCATCACCCGCACGGATCGTATTGATATCCGGTGCGGTTACGGTAAATGTTTGTTGTACCCCAGTTAGCATGTTTTTAGCGTATTTTTTAGCAGCATCTGCGGTTTTGATCTGGTCGTCATTAACGAGCTTTTGCAGCGTACCGAGCGTATCAGTGTCTTTGGACTCCATAGCGAGCACTTTGGAAGGTACTTCCTTGCCACTGGTAGCTTCATTGGCTGCCAATACTTTTACTTTCGTAATCGCACCTTCCAGTGTACGCATCTGGGTTAGATCAATCAGACGATCCAGCTCCACTACTTTACTGTTGCTGCCCAGCTCAAATATTTCCAATCCTCGGCTAGTCATCCGTGGATGGAACATGGGACCGCCAGACTTGGCCGTTTCTTTAAGATCGGCGAATATCATTGCAAAAATCGTTTGGGCGCGATAGACGGCTTTGCCCAGCTTCGTTTTCGTATCTGGAATAGCGCCAAGTGAAATATTCCAGTCTTTTGCATAGGTTTTGATTCGTTGAGTCGCCGTCTGATCTTTAGGCAATAAATATTCATCTTCCGACTTTTCTAAATAGATCATGCGGTCATAAACGGTCATATTAAGCCGTTTGCTGCCACTATTCGTACTCTCGATTTCCCAGATCACACCGGGATGCAGAATTGGATGTAGCTGCTTACTGCCAAATGGAATACCACTAATTCGAATATCCATTCCCGGCGATAAAGCAGGCAGACCTGCGCCACTTCGTACCGCCAAACGAATACTTGCTTGATATGCAATCTGATCCAGGGAGTCTTTTAAACTAATGGTTTCTACTAGCGAGGTCAGATCATACTCGTTTTTCGCAATGACCTTGTAACTCATGATGGCATCACCAGCTTTTGTCCGGGTTTGATGACATTTGGATTGCCGCCGATTACTTTCGTGTTTAGCTTATAAATGGCATTCCATTTGGAGCTATCTCCCAGTTCCAGCTTGGCGATTTTGGATAGGGAATCTCCAGCTTTAACGATGTACGTTTTACCCGTTTGTTTGAGATCGGTACGAGAACCGGATTTCCCGGTCGTTTTGCCTTGAGAAGCAGCCTTTGAGGGTTGTACTTTAGCATCTCGCCATGTGCGAAAGGTTAACTCAAAGGAAATATCATCAGGCTCACCGCCACGGAAAGTTGTATTGTAGGTGATCAAGTATACAGGTACGTTGACACCTGTGCCGGTAATGACAAGCTGTGCAGGCTTTTTGGAGACGAGAAACTGATTGAGTTGATTCGTCGCTGCCTGTGGAGTCGGTAAATTGCTGTAGCGGCAATAGGACGGATCGTAATCTTTAGGGAAGAAGGACGAGAAGCTGATTTCTTTAATTTTATCGCCCTGAGTGAAATCAAATTCGCCGTGTTCCAGCATATTGACTGTCTCGTAGCCTTTGGAGCGAGAGATCGTAATTTCCTCTGGATTAACGGGGAAATGGAAAAAGTTCCGTGTGCCGTCGATCAGGTAGATGTCCATGGGGTTCCTCCTTTCGTCGCTAAATGCAAGGATTGTATTACGCCATGATTGGCTTAGCCGATGTTGTCGCTGGTGCGGTTGGTTTACGATTTTGCATAGATTTACGCAGCTCGTTAACGACACGCTGTCCAATCTGGATCACCAGCGCATCGTAATCAATTTCGTTTTCATGGACAGTCACCTGCACAGCACCTGCTGGAACATTCACAGCAATCGAGTTGGTCACCTGAGCTTTGAGGTCAGTTAAGTAGCCGGAGATGGTTTTCATTTGAGTCGGATCCAGTTGAACTTGCTGTAGCGCGCCGGATGGGTTTGCTTTTCCAGCTACGGCTGGAGCTGGCGGCCGCGCAGCCGCATTCACAGCACCTGCACTAGCGATGGATGCCGCTGGTAAGGTTGCTGCTGGATTAACAGCTGGGACTACGGGAGGTGGCGATGTAGTTGGTTTAGTCGGCCCGTTAAACCAGCTCATAAAACCTTCTTTAATATTTTTCGTTTTATCTGACAAGTAGTCGAATGTTCCGGTGATGCCTTTGGAGACAGCGCCTATTGCATCTTTTGCAATCTTCGTTTCTCCTAGTTTCTCACCCACATAACTTCCAAGTGCTCCACCAGCCATTGCACCTATCGTTGTTCCGACAACAGGAATCACACTTCCTAAAACACCTCCAAGTGCCGCTCCAGCTGTACCACCAACAGCAGATCCGATCGCGCCACTTCGTTTTCCTGGCTTTGCTCTTGCAACACTCGCAATACTACTTGCAATTCTTAAAGGAGCAAACAACTTGGACCCGCCACTGAGTAAGCCTTTACCTATTCCTTTCATTATGCCGCTTTTACTGCCTTCAAGTTTATCGGTCACTTTTGATGCCATTTCTCCCATCGCCGGCATTCCAGTTAAACTAGCACCGCCAAGACCAAGTAAGCCCGCTCCGCTAGCGATACCTAAACGAGCACCTCTACCTAATCGGCCACTATTTCTAGCATGAGAACTTGGATTTGGAGTAGGTGTACTTGTACTAACGACCACTTTTGGTTGAGATCCTGTGCTTGTTCTTCTTGGATTAGGAGAATACCCTCGAGTACCAGATGAATAACCTCTGCGTATCGATTTAGATCCTGACGAGGATCTATTTCTTTTTCCAGATTTACCTTTTTTCTTAGAACCGCTTCCCACGCCATGATCACAAGAACAATTCACTGTAACTTTGGGATAACACTTTATGATTGGCTTCTCTACAATTGTCTTTACCCTACCAAAATCTTTGGGTATTTTTGTTTTACCTGCTCCTGCTGTCTTATCCCCTGCATCAGTTGTCGAAGTTGCTGGAGGAATCACAGTATCTTTCTTCTTTGCTGCTTGCCGATTTTCTTTAACTTTGACTATCGTGTTATATAAATCAAGCGGTGCTTTTGCAAGATCAAATGGTGCTTTCATTGCATCTAGTGGGGCTTTGAATCCTTCATATCCAGCTTTCTTAGCATTCATTTTCGCAAGATAAACATCATTGTTTGATTTTTGATAGTTGGCTGCAATAATAGCTTTCTCTTCAGTTGATTTTTCAGAAGATGAATTAGCTTTACTATTAGGAAGCGAACCTAGTTTATTGATCAAAGACTCTAACGCAGTTGTCACTTTACTGTTTACTGTCACTTGCACCTCAAGAGTAAGCTTAGAAAGCTTTTTATCCATACTTTTAATATTACTCAATTGTTGTTCCGTTCTTTTTAACTTCTCATTAAGAATATCAATATTAGTAAATTGCATACCTGATAAAAGCTTACTTTTTTGTTGAACCTGGTCGAATAGTTTTTTTGTAAGCTGCAAAGACGTATTGAGTTTATTGATATTAGGATAATCTATACGTGCCAAGCGCTGACTAGATCGACCTATTTGATCAAAATACCTGGCAGTCGATTTCAAATCCATATTGTTTATGGAAGACAAACTACCCCCTCCTTTTCATAAAAATCGATCGATTCCTAATGATATAATCAATCATTCATCGAACTCATTTCTTCCTGCGAAAATGCCATTAACATCATTCTTTCCCCGCGCGACAACTGCCAGAAATCTCCCGGTCGAAGATGATGACGTACCCACATATGGTACATCATTGTCGTCACTCCACCGGAATGAATTAGTTTTTTAAGTCTTCAAGCTCCACGCCAAAACCGGACAATTCCAATACTTTATCGCCAACAGCGTCCAACTCACCTGCCAGCAGCATTCGGCGCACTGCTTGCTCGCCGCCAGACAATTTCAAACGACTTGTAATACGCGGATCACCCCAACCATTTAAAGCTAGTCCCTTCACTTCCAGTTGTGCTGTTGCTTCCGAAATCAACAATGCATTAAAAGTCTCGCCGTCTACCTTCTCCTCGGTATGACCTTTCACCGTCTTCCGCACCGTACAACGCTCCCGAATACTATCCACCTTGCTCGAAGTCAACCCACGCAGCGTCATCAACATATCCAAACGCTGAATACGCACCGTTTCCTCCGGCAGTTTATCCGCCGCTTCAAACAGACTATCCAAAATTTGTTCTTCTGACATATTTTCATTCAAGCTCATAATTAAATGCCTCCCGTAAAATAATAGATATTGTATTGGCATAGTAGCTTAATTCGACTTCCTATATCCTGAATCATAGCCATCATCTTGCTATGTTCCATGCTGCTTGTGCTTGCTCTTTTTCTTGTGCTTGTTCCTGCACTCCTGCCTGTACCCGCATACTCCGTACATTCAGCCGATCCACTAGTAAGATAAAGAAAAGGCACAACGATATAGGACAAACCCGCTTAGCTTAGCTGACCTGCCCGATCGTGTGCCCTACCTTTTTCTTTATACTTTCTGTCGCGATCATACGCTATTGCCTATTTTTTCTATTAATCCCTATTAATTACTTAAAATTCCCATTATTACCTATCACTTCTTATTACTGCGCATAATCGCCTATTCACTTGCTACTTCTTATCTGCCCCATACCAATATAAATCAGTTCGCTACGATCGGATCAAGCAGCTCGTATCCTTCAAACGTAAATGTCGTTTCTTCCGGCACTTCCTCACCAGCCGTCCAGTTAGCCAGCTGGATTTTGTCAGCCATGCAGCGGATCAGACGCACGCGTTCGTGACCATACGATTCGGGATCATCCAGTTTGGAAATAATATCGAATTTTTGGAAACCACGTTGAATCATATCGGATGTGACTTTGTAACCGGTCATTGTGCCGGTTCCTTTTTTCACGCCATTTTTGTGTACTTTCCAGTCATTACCGACCAGGTTCAGTTCGCGCTTCTCGATCTCCACGCTTGCTTCCAGCTTGTTAATATGTGTTTGCCACACACCATCGATGTGCAGTTGTCCATGTGTACCTAAAATCACTCTTGAAGCGTCCAGCATAGTTTGTTCCTCCTCAGGAATCGTTAGTATGATAGTTTGATATTGCTTGTATTACCTGAATTGCTTATATTGCCTAAATTCAATCGCAACCTGTTACGGATTACTGCACGTAAAATGTGCCAAACAGCTGCTCCATCACATCGGTCAGCTTCACATTCCATTGCAGGAATACTTGATCTGCCTCCGGCTTCTGTACTGGCGCATCGCCATAATAAGCCGGGTCCAGAATGACGTCAAAGCCAGCGGCTTCGATCACACTGCTCTGTGCCAGCAAACCGAGATAGTCTTTCATCGCGCCGATCAGTGCGAGTCGGCCTTCTTCAGTGTTGTTCACTTTACCGATATAAGATTCTTCTGCCGCACGCTGCAAATCACTGTTAATTGCATCCATAACGCGAATCGAACGAATTTTTTTCCATGCTTTGTTTTGACCAGCACCTGGAATAACGAGACTGTTCACGCCACGTAGTGCTTTTACCTGACGACCATCGTGGAAGAAAATGAATACGCCATTTTTCACAGCCTGCTCCTGCTCCGAGCGTGTCCAGCGGCGAGTTACATCGTCAAATGGAGCGACATGATACGTCGTCGATTCATTCAAACGTTGACCTGCGATCAGACCTGCCACATACGCACTTGTCTGTGCAGAACTGTAGTCGGTTGTACCGATACGCACGCCAGTACCGACGTTGATCACACCTTCATGGTTCAAAGCGAGGGAACGTGTTGCTGCCGTTGTAGCCGCTTTGGAAGACACATCATCCGCAGCACTACCGCCAACTACCATCGTGATGCCTTTTCCTTCACCACGTACACGTTTCACCCATGCCGAGAAGCTTTGCAGCAGCGCCGAATCCGCAGCAAAATCGAGTGCGAGCACGTCAAAACTTTCCGCTTCCAGCGCTGCTTGCGCTTCGATATAGTCAGCGTTGAGCAGACCTGTATTACCACTAATACCACCTGCAAATGCAGCGGTAGCCACATTCGACAGTACGCCACCTGCACCAAGTACGGATGCCACCACATACGCATTATCTGGATCGCCATTGATCTGTGCCGCAAAATCTGCTGCTGTACCGGTAGACGATACATAGGAGCGCAGTAGTCGTGCACCTTCATACAGACGCAGTTCCAGCTTCTTGCTATCAGCAATGCTTGGCTGGACAGTAATGCTAAAGCCATTACCACGTGTACCGGTATATTTGGCTTCCAGCTTCAATACGGCTGTCGTGTCCGCATTCAAACTGATGCTCGCCGCTTTAGCCGTATCATCTGCCAAACGATACGCAAGCAGCTTTTTCGGCCCACCCAGCAGTGCCAGATAAAGCGAGCCGTATGCGGTTGCACCGTTGTCGCTGTCTCCAGAAAACGTAGTCGTGATCGCTGTTTCACTGCCAATTTCAACAAATTGTTTCTCTGGACCCCAGTTGCCTTTTACGAGTACAACCACCGTACCGCGGTTGCCGCCCTGAATCGCTGAAGCTGCTGCCGCCTGAAAATTCATATACAAACCCGGTAATACCGGTCGATTCGTGCTTTCCCAAGTTCCGCCTGCCATATTAGTCCACCTTCGCTTTCATAAATTGTTGGATGTGTGTGTGTACTTCTTCAATCGTAAATGTGCGATCTGTCGCATCATGGAATACACCATGCATAACTTCCGGTTTGACACCAAATGTCGTTTGCGCATACGGCAGCAGATCCTGCAATGAATAGCGCGCCTGCTGTTCTGCCGATGTATCGGTCGTTACCGTCATGCAATCAACCTCATTTCTGTTCGTAATCTCCATACCATGTTCTGCGTGCTGAGCAGGCCTGTGTTCATGCTGCCCCAACCGACTACGGACGAATCCATATACCTGCTCGGATAAAAGCTGGAAAATCTTTTGTCTACTCATCCAGCACCGGATTCTGATGCACCTCACGCATAAGTGGGGCATTGGGCAAATCACGCGATGTACGCCGGAACAGCGTCAAGCGAATTTGCCCATTCAAAAAAGCATCTGCCTGTACATCGGCGGATGCTTCACCTACCGTCACATAACGGCGTTCTTCGGTATGAAGCGGTAGCTTTACTACAGCATTCAGTCGCTCTACCAGTTCGGCAGCGATACGCTTGTTCTGCTGTTCGCTCATCCCATACACATGACCGATCCACTGCTTGCGCAGCTCAAAAGTAGATGTGCCTACGGCTGCACTGCTCACCCCGGTCAATCGCCACAAAATCGATGGCGCCACATAACCGGAAGGCCAGGCATCATTATACAATGTCCATTCTTCGCCCAGTTGCTCATGCGTCCAGCGATTAAGCGCTTGTAGCCACGGATCAGCAGGCTCGATCGATGATGAAGCCGCTGTGATTGTAGCCGTTGAAGAATTGACCAGCGTCGTTGCTTCCTCACCTGCCGGCTCTGGCACATACACTCCAAAACGGATCGGCCTTGTCAACAATGTACCGGTCAGATCCAGATGATCGCTGTCCGCTGCTCCCAGATACACGCATGTAAACGCAGCACCCGTATCATCCACCAATCGCGTCTGATGTAGCTTACGGATCAGCACATCGCACCATGCTTCCACCTGTTCCATTCCGCCAGCCGTCGGTGCCGCGTAAGGCCACACTTTAACAATGCGTCGATATCCTGCCCAGGATGACTTTTGCACTTCTTCAGCAAAGGTAATGACTGCGCATGATCCGCTTAATGACGTGGTCGCAATTGGAATATCCAGCACCTTCCCCTGCCATTCCGGAATCAGCTCTGCCAGTTTGGCTTTCAACGTTGCCCTGATCTTTGGAATTGCATTCCCCTCCCTCCTAACAAATTCATACAACAAAACAGAAATGAAGCACTGTCACAATCTACCGCATTAAAAAGGACCAGCTCTATTGGCTGGTCCCGATCCATTAGCGTATGTGCTTTCGGTGATGTGCTCTTTTGCTTCATTTCCGATAATACAATAATACACCGGTTCGCTCCTAATGGAGACGGTGTATTAGACGGAAAAAAGACGATTATTGGTGGAAGTATGCGAGATAATGAAGTGGGAACGTTGCAAAAAAGCAGGCTGTTTACGTGAACCGTGTCACCATCTATTTTGGACACAAAAAAAGAGCTTCCGGCACATGCGCCAGAAGCTCTTAAGAGGCTACGAATACAGTGTAAATAGGCTATAGCACATATATTGCATCAAGCAGCAGATCCTCCTGTACATCGTATGTGATGTATATTCTGATCTGTTGTGCAACCTGTTTAATATCGTCAAATTAGATTGCTGTCGTCTCACCTGCATGTGTAGTCGGTAGCTGCGCAGCCTTAATCGCCTCATACGCCGTTCGTAGCTCTGCTGGAATCGATTGTTCCGTTCGGCGTCCTGCCTGCACAAGCGTCCAGTACACTTCAGCAAATTTCATTTTGGTACTGTCCAAATTATTGACCTCCTTGTGCAACCAGCATCTCATACAACGATGCAATCAGCTCTTTATTGTCCAGATCGGATTGTTCCAATCGTGTGATTTTCTGTTCGGGTGTTTCGATGGCTACTGGCTGAAGGGCGGCAATGTCTGCGACGGACATACCTTCTACCCAGATAGATTGCTCGAAATCCCAGCGTGGCTGGTAAAGACCTGGTGGAACAGGTGTAGAAATGATTGTATTTTTATTTGTTGATAACATCGTATTAGTGAAAGATTCCTCAACGAGTACATCTTCGACAAAATAACCTTGCTCATTTACAAGTGGTACAGCCTTCATACAATATACCTCCTAGTCTATAGCAAATATAACAGTCCCTAATCCAATTTCATTATTATTACCATCACTTATAAGAACTTCTCCAGTCGGGTAGATAATAAGTGACGCGCCAACTACAGCGGACCCAGACCAACAGTTAACAGCGTATTTAGCCGTGTATTTAGGGCGATACTCTGTTGGTAGCCTAAAAATAACCGCTCCTACGGTTCCGGATTTGATCTCACCTCGAATCATAACCATTCCATCTTTTTTACGATATTGGAGTGGCTGCCTACTACTTGTATTCATCCAGCCATTCAGTAATGTGGGCACAAGCCAGATTGGATAATTTTGATCTGCTTTTTTACTTTCGACTACCGATACTCGCCGTGTTGCCTGCTGTACATCGCGAATAAGATTATCCAGAGTAGCTCGTTCGTTGATCGAGATAGTGCCTGGAAATACGCTTGCTGGAAACGTATTACGTGCAAAGTAAGTGACTGCATAAGATGCTGTTTTGTCAAATTGATTCCCTGACAGAGCTGCCTGCCTCGATCCAAAGCTATCACCTTCATTATTTTGTCCCCATGTATCTAATAAGCCATTTCGATAAATGAGTAGGGGTCTTATCGAATTATAAGTCAATGCAGACGCAGCAAAGGTAGCTCGTGCGTTAATATAATAATTTGTCCCATCTCCCGACACAGGTTTTGCAGTTTCACGTAGTATTAAACCGCTACCAACTTCAACTATATTTTCTTCTTTAATTAGACTCAGGCTACCCTCTGATACTACAGGCTCGGTGAATACAGAAGCCCGCTTGTATACAATCTCATACGGCTTCCAATCAGGCTGCGAATATTGATCTTGAAAATAAGTTTTTGGTAAATCTACAGTACCCGAACCAGTATCATTGACTAATCCTCGCCAAGCTTTAGTTCCGGTTTTGTTATATCCAATCGTAAATGTTCCACTGGATGCCTGAGTTCCCATAACCCAGCCATAAAAATAAGCTTTAATCTCGTCGATTGACGGCACATAATCTTCGCCCCAACCACTGTCCGAATTGGCAACCGTTACAAGTACACTGTTAGGTACACTATCTGTGCTATCCAGTACAACATGCTGATCCGGCTTGGAAGGAGATACTCCTTGATTAACACGCGATATCACTGAACCGTCAAATTTAATCATATATCCTGTATCTTTTATAGGAGCTACAGGTAATTGCAGACGAATCCATTTGTAACCGGAATAATTAGCACTAGTGATTACGTTAATGTTCGCCCCGGTCAAACTATAACGATAGTGATTGGACATCTTATAATACTGCCCATCCACACCCTGCTCCAACCGATCCCGCTCTGCATCATCTGCTGGAACGGGCGGCGCCAGCAACTCTGTATCCAAAGCGAGCATCGCAGCTACATTCGTCTTTGCTGCTGATGTCCAGCGGATCGCATACGGTTTTTTTATAGCGCAGAGACCTTCTGTATACGGATATGTTTGCTCTACCTTACTGGTCGTCATATTACCGAGCTGACTATACTCTGCTGCCGAAATCTCATACAACCGAATCGCATCCACATAAGCCGTCTGGCCCTGTGTTGCCTGAAGCACAATCGCAACCGTATGGGTGGATGATGTTGCTGTAAATCGCATATACGATGTTGCAAAATTGCTTGATGATGTCACAACCGAACCATTGACGATGCCTGTTATACTAACGGCTGCCCCTGTTGCGGTTCCCAGCTTGATTGAAGCTGCCAGTACATACGTTTTTCCTGCCTTTAGCTCTACATTTCGCGATATAATGCCCCCACCTGAACCGGCAGTAATCTGAATCGAAGCCGTACCTATAACAAACTGGCTCGTATTCAACGTTCCGGTGCCTGAAAATACCCAACCATTCAGGCTCTCACAATTCCCGTTTCGTCCAAGCAGATTGAGCAGCATTCGCCCAAAAATCCCCTTCAAATGAAACGGGGTGTCACGAGCCACCTGAATCGTCTGCGTGCCCGGCTGTAGTACAAGTTCGCTCGTTGCTGGCGTGTCCAAGCGTTGATGCAAATCGCCGAGTCCGGCTTCGATGCGGTTCATATCCTGTTCGGTAACGGTATCGTTATAGGTCCAATCCGTTTTTGCCTGATAATCCATGCTTAAGCTCCTTTCACTTCTACATATTGTTTGATGACCGTATCCGCTGCGATGGGAATGAATACATCGCTACTTCCCAGCACTTCATTGGTCGCTGAGCGCAGTTCCAGCAGGTTAATGGAAGTGATATCCGCGGCCGGAATCAGATATTCCAATTCGATACGTTGATCGGAAACCCGTTTTACGGTAAATGTCGTGATATCGTATTGACCGTTAAGCGTCACTTTGGCAATCAGATTGTTCGTATAACTGGCAATTTCCTGCAAATATTTAGTTTGAATCATATAATCTGCTGCTCCTCTCCCAGCCTGATAAATGGCGTACTTCCCAGCTTCCAGCCCGTAGATAGACGAGTCGCACGTTCACTGGCATATCGATATGCCGTTTCCTGTAATGTAATGCGATCTTGTAGCGAGGTTTGTTGGATATATTTCAAGTTAGCTGGCTTGATCGTTTGCACCGTATAATTGACCTCTTTGAAAATGGCTGCGTCGCTCAAGCTTGCTGTGATCGTTAACAGAAATTTCTGAATATCAACACCAGCCGTTGCTTTGCCTTCACCAAGCAACTGATCCAGCTTTTGCTGCAAATACCGGATCGTAAAGGGTGGCTTGGTCGTATAGCGATTGACGATGCGGCGACGGCGAAAATCGAGCGTTTCTAGCTCAGGATCAGCTTGAATGTGCAGCTGTTGTTCCCGGCGACGAATTGCCTGCTCGCTGGACGTCATTACAAACTGATCGGCAAACAGCTTTAAACGACTTGCTTCCAATGTATCCAGCTCGATCTCTTCTGTATCCAGCAGAGCGATAAATTCGCGCACTGGATGGTAATAGTCTGGCTCATATTGCATTAGCCGATTATTCAAGCTTGCCCACTCCTCCCCATACGGCAATTTGTTCCGCTCCAAGCGTCACATTGCCTGCTTGTCCGTTAATCGTCGTGTTGCTAACATCAGCGACACCTTTCACACCTAGCATACGGGCATCCAGTTGACTGACACGCACGATGATTTGTTCCTGATTACGCCAGTCTGCTGTCAACGACTTGATATAGGAGGACAGTGCTTCATTCACATCCGCCTGTACCTGACCGATCGTTGTACCGGGTGTGAGCGTAAGCTTGGCGCTAACCGTAATGACGACTTCCTCCACCCCAGCAATCGTGACGCGATGTCCAATTGGCGCCAGTCCCAGCCCCTGTCCTTTATTCACTTCAGGATCGATGGCCGTCTGGATACGAGCGATCAATTCACTGGATGGCTTGCGGCCGTCACTGGAAATGACCGTGCATTTGACAGTTCCGCCGCCCTGCCACGCTGGAAATACCTTGACGCCGCCAACGCCTTCCATCGCCTGAATCGTTTGCTTATAATCCGCAACATTGCCGCCAAACGGCTGCTCGTTAATCGCCTGCAAATAACGGCTACGAAGCGCTTCATCATGTTCTGTATCCTCACCAGGTACGAGCACACCATCCAGTGTAGCTACAGCCAATCCAGCGATATAATCCAGCGGTAACAGAGCGCCAACGGCGGTATTGCCTATCTCACCTTTTGTCTCACATTCCAGTGCATATTCGCCTACAGCCAGTCGTCCGGTCACTTTATAGATCAGCTCACCACTAGCAAGTCGACTACCGATCGGCACCTCGGTTTTAGAACCATCTGCTGCATAAAAAAGCCCCTTTCGCACTGACGCAGAAGCGGTCTGACGCTGAATACCATACTCTGCCGTCCGTCGTTCCAAATATTCACCCGTCGCTGTATCTGCAAACGACAGCTTCGTCTGCACATCCAATTCCACATACATTTGCGCCAGCTCGATCGCCGCTGGCGCCAGTGCATCATAAATGATGCTACCTTCACGTTTATCCATCTGATCTGATACACGAGCCAGCATACGTTCCAATAATGCTTCATACGTTTGAGCTTCGTACATACGCTTAGCTCACCTCCTTCTCGATCTGAAATGATCCATACAGCGTCTGTACCGTAAAACTCACTCGGATCTCATCCGCCGCTGCCCAGCTCGTACGGAAATCCAAAATCGCTTCAATCCGATCATCCTGTAGCAACGCTTCGGTAATCAGCCGGCGAATTTCAGCACGCACATACAGATGATCTTTACCTAAAATCGATTTCCATTCGATCCCATAGTCATTGCTATAAATAAGATGCTGATAACGCTCCGTACTCAGAATTTTCAGTACCGCCTGCTTCACTGCATCCAAACCGTCTACTTTTCCAGCAATCACGCCCTTTTCCACATTCAAACTGTAGGTAAGTCCAGGCATAACAGAAGCGGTCGTATCGATATCCTGATCGGGCAGCAATTGCATTCCAGTTGGAATCATGAGCCATTCACCAGCCGATCCAGCACCACATAACTTTGCCCGCCCTGTACGCGCAGCATGAGCACGCGGTCATTTAGCTGCAAACCGGTTTGTGTACCTGAGCTTAGCTTGCTGATCGTCTCTGGAATGACGAGCACCGAAGCAGGAAGAGTAAAGCGCTGATCGATGTTAATTTCCAGCGGAGTCGTATTGATGACTGTTCCATACACCACCGCCATCGGATTCGTATTGGATACGGCACCCAGACTCGCTTTGCGAATAATATCAAGCATAGTTACACCACCTTTACATCCAGGGACATCGTATGATCGGTCCCTGTAAACTTATGACTGCATTCCTCAATCAGATAGACCTGAGTATCAAATTCATCCAGTAAAATATACGCAAACCGTCCTGCACGCACTTTGACATCACCAATCGCATCAACCGATAGTGTCACCTGTTCACGGTTATACAGAGCAAGTCTGCGGTCAATCGCTTCCTGAAGCTGTGCCTCATTCCAGTCGTCTTCAGCCTTTTCATACTTTTGCAGCAGTCCCCATGCACCAATATTGTTGCTATCCTTACGGATAAATATGTCACGATGCCCGGTTTCTTTGTTATCCCGATAAAATTTGATCTGGTTATACGTCTCCGAATCAATACTCTTTTTAATCGAATAATCATATAAAAAATGACCTTTGCCCAAAATGGTCACTGGCTCGGTTTGCAAAATGTTCTGCAAACGCAATTGCCCAAAATCATCGTAAAATACGAGCAATTGCGTTTTATAAGCGAGCGTTCGATCCAGCGCACCCATAATGATATCGAGCAACTTTTTGTTATCTTCTAGCATCGAAGGGATCGTATACGCTCCTTTATCCAGCTTGCCCACCTTGAGGTTGTTTTTGACAGCGATCTGGCGCACGACCTCATCTGCCGTCACATTGGTAAACACAAAGGTATCATTGCCAAGCAAATAGCGTACCTGATCATATGCCGTAATTTTTAATTGCTTGTCTGTCCCGGTACTAATCGTGAACACATAACCATAAAAAAGGTTCGCTCCATTGTACGTGAAGCGAACCACATAGCCATTTTGCACCTCAAAATCTTTCCATTGATATAATCCATCCCCAACGAGCGTGAATTCAAGTGAAGCCGGTTTACCAATTCGGCTCGTCTTCCACGTAATATCAGATACGATACCAGACAGATCCCACAGCTTGCCCTGTTTATTATCGATATGCAGTCCGATCATGACGATGCCTCTTTCTGCGGCAGCTTGATGACCAGACCGATCGGCAACTTACGCAGCTCGCTGTCTTTGATACCATTGAGCTTCTGAATTTCCTTGTACCGACCGCCGTCACCCAGATGCTTTTTGGCAATTTTCCAGAGCGAATCACCGGCAACGAGCTTGTACGTTTTGGGCGTTTGCTTCGTATCGGTACGCTTCTTAGCTACCGTCGTTGTTTTGGTATCTGTTTTTACTTTGACCTTGAGTGCACGGTAAAAGACATACTCCTTGAGTGACAGTTTAAATTGAATATCTCCCGAATCGCCTGCCGCTATACTCCAGTCGAATTTCTCAATACTCACCGCCATATTGATCGCCATAAACGTCTCTTCCGAAGTAAACCGTTCCAGCTCCAGCTGCGAGCTTTGCGCCAGACTGCTCGATAGCGCCCGCTCCGGCAATTGCAGCGCTGAAAAAACAAAACGGATGGGACGCTTCGTCTCCATCCATTTACGGATCATCTCGATATAATAATAAGGTGTATGCAGCGTCTCTCCCACGACAAACGGATAACGCTGTCCGGGGAAAAAGCTCTCCAGCGTAATTTCACGCAATTTATTCGGCTGAATTGAGTTAATTTCACCCAGATCGATGATGGTATAGCTTTTCCCATCTCCGCTGCTGTTGATTTCCAGCTTTTCTGGATTAACCGGTAAACGCAGCACTTCCGCCTGGTTGTTATATGCCAGAAAAAAACCGTATTCCTCCATCTTAGGTGTACACCCCCTGTGCCGTTGAAACAAATTCCTCTTCCAGCTTACGTCCGATGTGCCCAACAATCGTATCCAGATCGGCACCGCTATTAATGTCGCCGGTCGTCATTTGTACTGTTGGCGTGAGCGTGACGAAGTGCTGAATCGCCTGCATTTCGGCGAGATCACGCATCATTTTGAGGTCTTCGCTGGAGATGTCGACCGTTCCGCCGACATGGGCGAGGTTGTCTACATTGCCCACATTATCGATACTGGTTGGAAAAGCCGATTGATTAAAATAAGGATTTGTCGTTGCTGTATCCGTTTTTCCTTTTGGAGGAGGATAATTTCTATCCTTACCAAAAAAGTTGCTACCCAAACCGTTACCCATATTAGTTATATTGTGAGCAATATCTTTGCCCTTTTGCATTAAAGCTGTAGTATCATAGTATTCTTTACGTGGCAATCTTACTACATTTCCAGTTGCAACTGGAGGCTCAATTGCATCCATACTTGCTTTTAGTTTATTACTCCAATCATGACCAGTATTCTGAATCTCTTGATCTGTTTTAACATGGATCGTCGGCAAATTCGTTTTTTTTACTTTATTTATTAATGGCACCATTGCATTGTAATATTCACTGACTGATGCTAAGGCTTGATTAATTGTAGTAGCAAACGCAATGGCAAAATCTTCTGTTGCCTTTGTGATTCTGTATAACATTCCGATAATACCTACCTTGGCAGAATACACAAATTGTTCAAGTGCAAACTGAGGGTCTACAAAAAGATTTGCTAGAACTTCATATAATGCAACAAAGTGATTATATATAAAAATAAATCCGTTCAGTAAGGTTCCAACAAACACTAAGAAGCTGCCAATCAAAAGCCCTAATACATCCTCTCCAGTAATACCAAGCACGCTAAAATAATTAATAATACTGGTGAGAATCGCTATTGTAAGAAGTAATGGAATACTTAAAGCAAACAATACAGTTCCTATCATAAGAATCTGCGAAATAATCGTCACAAGGAATATGGTCGCAATTGCCATCAAAATGGGTTTAATAAGCCCCCAATTATTTTGCACCACAGTCACAAGATACATCAAACTCTCTATTAATACACCTACTACGGCAGCCACTACATTAAATGCGCTACTCAGTATTTCAATGAATGGGGCAAAATCTCCATTTGCCAATGCATCATTTAATTTTTTAATTGAAGGCATTAATGTTGAAAGTGCGCCTTCTCCCATTTGGGATAAGCTCGATTTAAAATTCCCAACTAGTGTACTCCACTCTCTTGAAGGCGTATCAATCATATGATTTAGTGCCGCCTCTGTCTTAGCAGACTGATTCATAATTTGTTCTAATGCGTTTAAAAAACCATTTACATCGCCTTTAGAACCTTTTTCTTTAATATCGGACTGATCGATAACACCTTGTGAAATACCAAAATTAGAAGCAAGAGAGGAAGTGTCTCCATTGTAAGCTGCAATGATAGAATTGGAGGCATCGCTCATACTTTTACCATCTGGCGAGAGAATACTTAATGTATTAGCATATTTAGCCAACTCGTCCAGATTTTTTTGTTCATTAGTAATAGAAAATAAGCTTAAGCCTCCTTTTAAATAATCCTGAACATCCTGCCCTGTCCTCAGAGCTTCCTTTCGAAAATCTTCAAATATTTTGTTTCCTTTCGCATTACCCCCTGCGTTCACAATGATCAGATCTTTCAAAAACTGACCTTGTGATACTGAACGTAATACTTCATACAAAGTTTGAAATACAGTTTTTACATTACTTAGAAATTGTTTAAAAGAATTAAGCAATCGATCCATTTGCCCTTGTATTCCTGAAATAAGTGTATCAGCAATTCCAATCGCTTCTAAAAATGCTGGCAATAATCTCACCTCTTTCCTTTTGCCTTCCGCTGTGCCTGCTTCTCCGCTTCCACACGAATCGCAATCATCGCATAAATAGCAGCTCGTTCGCGAGTCGACATGTTCATCAGATCATGCGGAAGAATACGCAACTCATGGAGGGCGTAGTAAGCGAAATTGGCCTCACTGTCGCCCCCGTTGATTAGTTTTTTACTTCAGTTACCAGCTCATTCATGTCACGGTTAAAACCGTTCAGTTCCTGCACACGCTCGCCAAGAGCAGCAAATTCACCCGGCAGCAGCATTTTGCGAAGCAGGGATTCAGCACCCATCACACCGTACGATTTTTGTAGCTCGGCATTTTTCAGATCAGGATAAACAACGCTTGCGCTCATCAGCTTCGCCATATAATCGTTCGGTTCAATCTCCGGGGTGTAGACACCGTTTTTGCCTTTCACTTTGCGTGTTGCTGCCTTACGACATTCCTGGTTTTCGTCCTCTGTCATACTGCGCAGCTTCCATGCGACTGGCTCACCGTCTGCATTTTTGAAACGTGTGGATACGATAAAATCTTCGGTTACGTCTGAAGCTACATTTTGTGCAAAAAATAAACTCAATTCACTCATAGGAAATGGCCTCCTGATTTATGGTATAGGGTTAAATTATGTTCATAGCACGTTAATGGTGCCTGCATTACTGTTCATTGACATACAGATAGCGTGTACGACCTTTTATTTCGATCGAACATTCGACATCTTTTCGTTAACAGGAATAGATATGCTCATGAATTCGATTTATTGCGAAGAACATATAGCACATCCATTCCACGTTATTTATTCGTTGTTATACGTATTTAATTTACAAAATTCTACGTTATACATTTTGGGAATAGCGGTTTCGCTGCATCTGTGAACGGTTGGTATCCGTATATAACGAGCGACTTACACCCGATCGCCTCTATAGCGAATATCGAAGTACACTGAATATCTACATCCATCTGTAACCAGTCTCTACATCCAGATGCACTAAGCATTCGCATTCAGGTACATCAACCCTCTTCATATAAATACATCAAGCATCCAGATCCACCGAGCCTCTATCCAGCTACATCAAGCATCCGCATCTTATGGTTTAGCACACTTTATTGCGCCGGAGCATTAAACGCCTGGTTAATATCTACCCCGTCAAACGTGAACGCCACTTCTTCTTCCAGCGCGTCCGACTCCGTATCCAGCGAAGCCATAATGACACTATCCAGATTGACGTCGCGCAAAATAATCGTCTGGTAGCCAATGCTGGACGTTGGGTCTTCGTTAGTCACTTCGATATCGAAGTACGTATCGACACCTGTTTTCATATAATCCAGCATCATCTGACGGAAACGGGATGTCATGTAGAAAATGGTCATCGTGCCGGAACCAGACCAGCCTGTTGCTTTATGCTGAACGCCGCGGCGACCGAGCGTTTTCACTTCTGCTTTTTGCTTTTCAACGGTAGCTTCCAATGTTTTAATATAAAACATTTCCTCCACCTGATTGTTAATCGTTGCAAATGCACGGCCTTCCTGACCGGAAATGGTGTCCTTCGCCTTCAAAAATGTCATCTTAAACCACCTTCACTTTCATGTATACTTTTTCCACGGAATCGACCGGTTGTACATTCAGTTCAACGACGATGCTATCACTTTCATTGCCAGCCGTTACAGTAATATCTGATTGTGCATCAAAGTTCTGCACCGCTCCGATATTTTGCAGATCATTCAAGTAGGCTACACATTGTGAGCGGAACAGGCTGCGTCCGTCCGTATTGTTGTTCACTTTACCGATAAAGTACGATTCAAAAATACGCTTCATATCGTTACCGATGCTGTCCAGTACACGCACGACACGGTTTTTAGCAAAATGACGTGCTTTTTCCGGTGTGTACGATACAAGTGTATTGATGTCCTGCTCCACCACTGCGCGATCATTGCCAGCGGTAAACAAGAACTCACCTTTTTGCAGCGCCGCTTCCGTCTCGGAATGAGTCAGCTTGCCGTTGACATCAATCGCATCATCGTAGGCTGTATACGTCAGTGACGCATTTACCGCCGCACCTGCGGTAGCACCGGTTACCCATGCGACCGTTTGCTTCGCATCCAGCACTGTACCATCGCTCAGCACAACACCATTTTTGACACTGATGATGCCTTCTTGATCCGCAGTGGGATAATTGGCAAGGACTGCCTGTACTTTTTTGCCTTCGGTATTACGCAGGCGTTTAATATACGCAGCATAGACCGATTTCAGGGAAGCATCGTCCGAAACGAGACCGACTGTTTGGAATTCCAGTGCTTCCAGTTGCGCCAGATACGCGGTATGATCCGCATTCGTTGCTGTAGTGCTTGTACCTCCGGTAAGTGGTGCACCTGCTGTAGCAACCGGTTTACCTTTACCAGAAAAAGTGACATACGCATTCGTAGTAAGTTGCTCTGCATCGCTGACCGTTTGCGTATCTACATTAGTACCATCCAGCAATGTGATCACGTCAAACAGCTTTTCATCATTGATATTCTGCTGTACAACGATAGCAAGCTGATTACCACGAACACCGCTATAACGAGCGGTAGCCGTAAGTGGGGCAACCGTAACGGCTGCTGGCGTACCATCGTTCAGACGATAGACGATCAGCTTATGTGCACGTTTAAGCGCTTCGCGAACGGGCAACATTTGCGGTGCAGTGTAGTCATACCCAAGCGTTGGCAGCGTATTATCGCCAGCGACAATCGTAATCGGTTTCTTCGCTACACCCCAATCCAGATTCAATGCCAAACTTGCGATGCCACGCTCACCGAGTGTTCCCGGCAGTTGTCCCTCTGATACAAAATTAATATAGACACCCGGGCGAATTTTATTTTGTGTTGTATATGTTCCTCCAGCCATTTAGTTGGCCTCCTTATTCATAAATTGATCTAGCAAATGCTGGGCTTGTTCCATCGTATACATATTGTCTGACTGAAGCAGACCCGCCAGCACATCCTTTTCCAGACGTGTGAATCGATCTGCTGTCAGAAATTGTTCCTTACGATAGGCTACCGCCTGTTCTGGTTCACTCATCGCTACTAAGCTCCTTTACGTGCATAGTTTTGCAGCTGTGCGATCCACTGATCATATCAACGTACAGATGAAGCATGTAGATGCTGATCCATCGTGCCCATCCGCACACCTGGAGCCGCAGGCTGTACCGTTCGTACTGGATACGCAATGCGCATACGCGGCACACCATCATCCGTATCCCAGCGCAGCTCACTCGCACGGCATAATGTCTCCCCACTACCAATCGTCTCCAGCGCTTCAAACAAACCTTCGATCTGTTCATCTGCGTATCGGTTATGGAGCGGCACATAACGAATTTCCAGCGTATACACACGTACAAATCGATCGCTTCGCTCTCTTGTAAAATCAACCGCTACCAATCGGTATTCCAGTCTTGGCTGCTCCGATTCCTTTTGCTCTGCACGATAAAATGGAACATCCGGAAAGCGTGTCGCCAATGACGTTTGCACGAGCGCAACTAACTGCTGTGCATTCATAGCAAATTCCTCCTTTATGGGGAAGGATGGCACCTCACCTCCTTCAACCAAATTTGTCGAAAAGCGAGTGTTGGTAGTCTGTTATGTTTCAATCCACGCCGACACCAACCTCCATACCTATGAATGAAATGATGTGCCTCTATCATGAGGAATACGGTGTTGCTCGTTTTCCGATATTACAATCTTATCTTGTTTTTCCCCTAACGAAGACGGTCGTTCGGACGGAAAAAGGACGATTATCGGCGAATATATGCGAGATCATAGAGTACGAAAGTTGCCAAAAAGCAGACGACACTGGAGATCGCCTCATAACTCGTAAGAAAACACAAAAAGAGCCTCCAGCACCTGCACCGGAAGCTCTTAAACCACAATTGAAATTCATTTTTCATTTCTATTAAGTATGGATGTATTTTAACGTATGGATGTATACCTAGCGCATCCTGAGCTGATTTCGTCTCATTATGTCTCGTTCCAGCTCATTTTTTCTCATTTCATCTCTTTACTTTATACATCTATATATTTATACAGCAAAAATTCAATACCACTCATCATATCATTATTGGCCGATTCTCAAGTTACATCCAATCCAAAAAGCACACTAGATATAACTTCATGCAACTTCGACTCTTCCATCTCTTCTACCTATACCGCCGCAGAGGCCTGACTCAAAAACAAGCTCGAATACAAATAAGAAATCATACCGAAGATCGGAATACACCATAGCACCATTGGAGATTCAAACGCATCTGGCAATGGCAATGCGCTGATAACGATTTGTGTTAGCAGTAATGCTACTATATTAAATAGAAGAAACTGAAGCAGCATACGACGAACATTGGAGCGAATCCAGCCATTAAGCGGCGCTAACACGATCAATCCATAGCTGACGAGCGGAATAAAGAAAATTAAAAACAACATAAGCTGCTCTCGCAGACTAACCGGCTCCATGACGGTCATCTGTTGTAGTGCAAAATTCAGATAGATCGCTCCGAACAAACCGACCACTAGCGATACAATCGTACTATCAAACAGCCAGGCACGACGGACATGGTTGGACCAGACGCGTTCAGATCCAGATGGGGTGGTGACAGGCGATTCACTTTTCACGGAACAATAACTCCTATCTATACATATTTATGTAAGGGGCATCACGTATTTTTTACCATAAAATAACATAAAATAATGAAATATGCTATCGATTCTGCCATTATGGTGACTTTTTACCCGTACAGTATGATTCTCTCTATGTGTACATAACCGGAGCAAGACGGCTACGAATCATATAAATAAAAAGACTGTCCGTTATCGGGACAGTCTTTACACTTCTGCAAACAGGTGATTATATTACAATGAGCTGCAATTCATATCTGTGCGGCGTATGCGTTTTTTCGCAGGTGCCAATTCATCGAGACGGATCATACTGCTATCTGCAAAAGCAAGTGCTAGTTTATAGAACGCTTTGCTGCGAATTTTGACATAGGTGTCTTTACTGATCGGCGGATCAAACAGATGACTGTATACCTTATAATCAAACACATCATCCTGCTTCAAATATCGTTCGCGAATGAGTAGCTGTTCACGTTCACTAAGACGAGCGACGATCAATTCTACTCGTTCGCAGTAAGCACGTCGTGCAGCAGGAGTATCTACATTGTAAATGGCTGCGCCAGCTGTCGGGTCGCTAGTCATATTTGTCGGTCCGTGCATTCTTGCTTCATAGGAAGCAGTTACTGACGTTTCACGAATTTCAAAGGTGATCGTTTTATAAATACGATATTTTTCAAAGACAGCCTCCACAGCAGTACGAGTCTGACGGCGGTCCAATTCGGGCAGAGAAATCATCGGGTTCATGTACAACACTCCTTTAGTGTAATAGTTATAATGAGTGGGGCTTTAAAATAGAACTTTAAAAATAGAGTTTTAAATGAAGCCATAAGCAGAGACAATTCGTTACAGATAGCATCTTATTTTGCCTTTTGGCAACAAAAACACAATGACATATGGCATGATGGCTGTTTGAACACGTCCTTTCCATCATACCAATTCCAATTTTTTGATCTTGTTCGCATCTTGTTCGCATTTCTTATTTTTAAGATATCATGTTAAGCGACTTTCGTAAACTGCCAAATTCCGTAGATTTTCCTATTCAATCCTTCATTTACTCTCTTTTCCTCACTCGATTATGCCTTTTGGCAAAGAGTGCATTTCCAATGTTTACCTAATGGCAATAATGGGGTATAGTTAAAGAAGGAATATATGCTGAATCCAGACGGATCTCGAACAGATTCAGCTTTGATATTGCAATCTGCGGCGCAAGAGGCCGGGAGAAAGGGTGTTTTGTCAGTGGAGCAATCTTCATTTGGACTATATTTGAAGCATATGCGTGAACAGAAAAAATGGAGCATTAACCAGCTGGCAGATGCAGCCGGTATTAGCACCTCCCAAATCTCGCGCATTGAGAATGGCAAGCGTGGCGTTCCCAAACCGCAAACGATTGAAAAAATGGCAGGAGCACTGGGCATTTCGTATGCTGAAATGATGGATCATGCTGGATATCTGCGTCCAGAAGAACACCCACCTATTCCAGAATGGGCAAGCTCACGCGATAAACGTGACTTCAAAAAAATGCTGGAAGAAGACGGAGAATTGATGTTCGATGGCGTTCCGCTGGATGAGGAAGACCGACAGCGGATCAAGGATGTGCTAACCGGGCTATTCTGGGAAGCCAAGCATATGAACAAGCGTAAACCGGTAACGCCTGCTCCTAAGGAAAGGCGTGGCTCCTAAAGCAGGCGGATGATGTGCTTCAATCGTCAGACGGTTCCACAGCTTCCTACCGGATGCTTCAATCCTAATGCTTAATCGAGGTGAATGATACCGATGGATGATATCGCAGCCAGGCTCGTACATCAATATAAGACCAATTGCCCTTTCGAGATTGCTACCGCGCTCGGCATACATATTCGCTACATGGACCTCGGCAAATCCACCAAAGGGCTGTACTACGCCAAGCTGAGACGACGCTTCATCGTCATTAATCAGGGGCTGTCCGAGCAATGGCAGCGATTCGTATGTGCTCATGAATTAGGACATGACCGCCTGCACAAAGGGCTTAGCCGTTTCTTTTTAGAAGAGCACTCTTATTTCTGGCCCGGTAAGCTAGAAAGACAGGCGAATTCGTTTGCGATTACCCTCTTAACGACAGGCCGCGAACAGCGTGATGATGAGACGCTGGAGGCATTTGCTATGCGTACTGGCATTCCACCGGAAATGCTATATTTTTTTGACGTTTAATCGAACATACGTTCCTCAATTTAAAAAACCCTGCTGCTCTGGATGCCGTCTGCTGTGCAGATGCGTTGTAGAGGGGCAGGGTTTGCTTGGTTTGCTTGGTTTGCTTGGTTTGCTTGGTTGGATAGGTTTGCTTGGATTGGTCGGATCTGCTTAGCTAGGCGTGTTCGTTTGGACGTTTGGGTAGGCTTGAACTCTGGTTTGGAGAATATATCTACGCTATGTTTTAATGAACATGTTGTAAAGATGAAGAAAGAAAGTTCAGTTTATTGTGTTGTAGCGACATCATGTGGTGAACGATCAATCACTCTGGTAAGGAATAAAAGGACGACCTCCCGCCTCGCACAGCAATCTATAGATTAGAAAAGAATGTAGATGCCCGTGCTCAAAACAGTAAGATATTTCGCTTGCAAAAATCACTTTTCATTGAACCTCAACAGCTTTATAAAATCTTAAACGCCTATGCCGACTCCATCCTGTTCCGCTTTATTAACATCTGCATCCTATCCACCACCTGTTAACTTCGGCAGGAACACCAGTCCCGTAATAATAATCGTCAGCAAAATGCAGACATTTTCTACGGCGGAGCCTTTACGTGTGCCGGTGCTCATCAGGTTGAAGCGTAAGCGCCATTTGAGTGGTGGCAGGAGACGGACACCGCGGTTGGTGAGTGAATCGGCTAGCAGGTGAAGCAAGTATGATACGCCGCCAGCAAACCAGATGCTATTGCCGGTATGAGAGGTCGTTCCATATAGTAGCGCTGTCCATGCGGCTGTGCCGTAGATCGTATGGGTTAAACCGCGGTGCGGCAAAAAAGTACATATGATAAGCAGGCTGCCGCCCATATAATTCCACGGTGAGATCTCTCTTCCGTATATAATGATGCCGACTCCAATCAGACACATCACGACTTTACGTAAAGAGCGAAGCGGCAAAAAGACGATAAACAGGATGGCTACTGCAATGCCCAGATCCCACGGCATACCGAACAAACCTTTCCACAAAATCCAGACGATCGCTCCTAACATAATGGTCTGTAATATGCGCAAAATCGGCTCAGACAACGTTTTGGAAACGAGGATTGAATTAGGCTCGTCGATATCGGGTAATAATGAACTAACAGCAGCGGCGACTACGGCAGCAGATGTAACCGGAACGCCTGCCATCGTCATAATGGAGACGGTTAGACCCGTACTAATGATGAAGTGGGATTTGCCCATCATAATGCAATATTCTTCCCTTCTATACTTTTGTAAATCCGCTGTTTTCACTCCATTAACCTCATGTTAAATTTTGGCTAATGATATAGCTAATGCTTCACTTTGTAGTATCGTTAATCTATACTCGGATAGTTTGTATGATTGATCCGGATTCACGATATGACCGAGAACACCATCCGGCACATAAGGAGAGTCTCTTATGAATCAATTCCAGCATTGGCGACGCATCGTACCGGTGATCACGATCTCTTCTTTGCTGCTGAGCGGCTGCAATATGTTCGGCACGCATTCAGCAGTTGAGCAAAATCAACTTGTGCGAAAAGGCGGCGATCAGCTGCCTGTGATCAAGCTTTCACAGTCCAATCGCACTCCTGCCAAAACGGCGCAGGAATATCCACTTCCGCCTGAACAACTCGTTAACCATATCCAACAAGGCAATTATGAATTGATCTACTCTCAAACGTCCGATCAATTCAAGCATGAAGTGAGCTGGGATGCTTTTCTCGATACGTTACAAGCATTTACTGGAGATGAAGCCACATATACATTGTCCTACAGCAAACAAGAGCAAAGCAAACTTCGCCAGCTATGGACGAATGTACAACATCATAAAGGGATTGTAGTTGTGTTCGCCGAGCATCATCCTAAATACCCGGATCATACGATACTGCATATGCGTCTAGGCGAGCTTACGCCTGCCGGCGATACGATTCAGTAAACGATATAAGTCTGCATCTGCGTCATCTTCACATCTACGGATACACCATATATTCACACTATTCCGTATCGTACTTCTACTCATTCAACCAGCAGGCAGGGACATACCTGCTCGATTGAACATCCACAGCGCGCGACGACTGCGGATCAAATAGATGATGATTATGATATGTAAAAGGTTAGCGAACAGCTATTCGTATTATAGCACATATGTTCGCTTTTGTGGGAAAGAAAACGCTGATGTTTGCACATCCATGCAAAATCAGCGTTTTTGTTGTATTTAGTCTTATTTATACGTTATGCCTCGGCTACAGCAGCGCCATCCAGCTCACGCAAGCGCTCCATAATCCGGCGTTTACGATACAGCATCCGTCCTGCCTCAGCAATGCCATCCAGTGAGTTTTTATTAACAACAGAGCCAAACAAAATTCCTGCAACCGGAACAGCCTGGAACATTTTACGCCAGCCAAAATTATCGCGATACGTTGTTACCACTTCGCGCCAGCCTTGAATTTGTGAAAATACCTCTTTGCTCGTATCTGCCTTTTCAAAGTCAGACAGCTCTTGTAGCACCGCTTTCTTGCCTACTACATCAGAAGAAGCGAATTGTAAGCATTTAAGAATAAACAAACGCTCCTGCGGATCAGCCGGATAATAGCCATAACAAAGCGCAATTTCCTGTAGCACTTTCAAAGAAATACCGATCATTGCCGGAATATCCGCAGCAATCGTGAAAATCCCACCGATACCGGATGCAGCACCCTCGATCGCCGCCAGATTAGCGCGACTGCGTGATAGATCCATCGCTGTATCGTCCATCACACGAAGCGGTAACCGTGCGACATCTCTAGGCTTAAGCTCTGAATCTGGCTGTCCGCTTGCTTTGGCAAGCTTTTTCATCATCGCCTTCGGAGAAATCAGATAGGAACCACCGGATTGGATAAAACGTCCAATTTCATTCAAAGCGATACCCAGCTTATCGCGAATGAATTTGGGAGTTAAGCGATCTAACACCGCAAATGGAATACGCCCAATACGGTCTAACCATGATGAGCCATGCTGATTTTTTTCCCATTTTATAATCTGCTGTAGTTCCTGCTCCAATTGTTCACGTGTCTCGTGTATCTCCATCATCTGATCCCTCCAGCTTTCTCAATTCATCATCTTTGCTAACTTGCCCTATACGAGCTTTTTAAGACTATTATACTCAAGCTGGCAACTTGAAACACGTGATAAACAACATGATCATTCCTTTTCTTTTGTCTGCTGTTGTTAAAGGATGAGCACATACAAAAAAAGACACAGTGCTGTAGCCTGCGTCTTGCGTGTGATCGTTATGTTTCTGCCCGTTCACGGCAGAAATGTTCATTTCAATACTAAGCCGTCTGTTACGCAGTTGGCGCAGTCGGTTCTTGCTCAATCAAAGATGCAGTTGTATCAATATCACGAACGGGCGCGTAAGTTACGCTATCAATGACAAGACCTTTACCTACAGGCTCACCGTTTACCGTAATCATGACTTTTTTGAAGTTCGATTCAAAGTTAGTTTGATGCATAATGTGTCACTCCTTGCTGTTATCATTGTTTTGTTAGTGGGATGGATCATCATAACATCGCTACGAACGATCCGACTATGACTATATAGTGTCGTTGATCCTTTATCGCTAAGGATCAAAAATAGGAAAAGTTGGTGTGAATCGCATCGCATGGACGAGAGCATTCACATGATTATTCAGGACAAATAGCTATTACCCTGTCTTATTCCACTTTAAACATAGGTATGATAGCTACTTAAAATAATGCCATCTAATCTAACCTCACTGGGCAAATGTATATCCTACAACGTCTATACATGTAATCCCAATGACAGAAAAGATGACTGCATGGAAGATTTGCTCTACTTTACGCTAAAATTTGGATATTGTCAACATTACATTTGGTATTTTTTTGATAAAAGTTTCAAATTCGGCACCTTTTCTGTGTTTATTACGTATATAATGACGGTAATTCACAAATAATACTGATGCAATTTACGTTTCTACTTTTGTTTATACACAGATCTTGTTTATATTCATTTCTATTCTTTTTAATATTTATCGCTATATCGTCTTTACATTTATTATTGTGAATACGAGATGACGAACTTGCAGATCTCATGCTTTGGTTAGGTATAATGGATTGTAGTTGTTTTAATTGTAATTCTAGTTAAAGTCACTCTTGCATACACATCAATTATGGTATCCGCATCGCCCTCTATACATGCTGTTCATATTGCCTATATAAACGCTGTTCATATTGAAGGAGGAACAACCACACGAATGAAATATAAACGCCTTATGCTGTCCGCCCTCTTCACGTTAACGCTGACATGCACCGGTACACTGTGGAATCAATCTACAGCTCATGCCGGTTGGTGGGAAGATTATAAAAATGGTATCCAGAGCTTCACCGAGCTTCCACAGGAGGTCAATCAACTCAAACAAAACTACGATCAGGCGATGACCCAGCTTGATGAAGCGAAGCAAAATATGCAAGCTTTTCGCGATGAAAACACTCGCCTTGCCGAGCAAAACGAATTGCTCGCCCAAACGGTCAAACAATTACAACAAGCTGAAGCCGAACGCGCTGCTAGCGCTCGTTTCTGGAAAACATTACTGTTTTCTGCCATCGGTCTTGTGTTGCTCTGGTTCGTGTTCACCCGCCTCGTTCGTTTTGGACTACGCCGCCGTTAATGTTACGGCGGTTTTTTTGTGCCATTATTTGTGTAATCATACTTGCTCTGGATAGATCAATAGAGAATAGCAGGCGAGAGATTCATGAGGTATACAAATGTACGTTTTCTAAGACAAAGTAGATTAGACTTTGCATGTAGTCTCATCCACATACAGTACCTTGACCGAGATTAATTTTAACTTTACATCCGATTTAAATTCTTATTCACAAAAATGCCAGCACACGATCAAATATAATATTTAACTTGGTCCATGTGGCGGCTGGTAGCATAGCTATCTGGCTGATCATTACTAGTCTAGCCTGCTCAAACTTCACGTTCTATAACAACCGCGTATTCATGCTACAATAAATGCAAATCGCCTTCCCGCTCGCCGGTTCCATTTATCACCATAAACATGTATCATAATCCACACGTATTAGGATTAACTTTCGTTTATTTACTCGTTTATTTATGCTTATCTTCATTTATGCTCATCTATACTCATCGTATATATTTCATTCACATCTCTTATTCGACGCACCCTATTCTAAGGAGGTTTACCCGATGCAACTGGAATGGCAGCAATCTTCAACCCTTCCACATGGCGGTCAGGCGATGATCGTTAAGCTAGCTGACGCCGAAAAACTGCATATGCTGCATCCAGGTCAGATTATCGCCTATGAAGGTCCCTCAGCCGGACGTAACGATCGCCTCATGGATGTGAAAGGCATGTACCGGAAACGCAATCTGATTCGGGCTGACTTTACCGGGCCTTGCCGTTTTGTCAGTTCTTTACCGCCTGGCTTCAATCTGGTGCCAATCCGCATTGATGCAGGTAGCGATCTGCTGTATGATTTTCGCCATTTGTTTTATTATACAGCCGGGATTACGATGCAAACCCGATTGCTCAAGCTAAAAAATATATTGATCACCCGCGATATTATCAAGGTGAAATTCAGTGGCGAAGGTGAAATCGGTCTGCTCACACGTGGCGCTGTCGTCGAGCTGAATCTGCATCCCCAAGAGCCAATTTATGTCGATTCGCGTAGCCTGCTTGCCTATCCCGAAAATGCTGATTTGCGGCTAAGTGTGTACGGCAATCATCTGGCCAGCCAGCATATGCATTATCAGTGGGCAATTACTGGCAGTGGTTCAGTTTTGCTGCATAGCGGTCATGATCATGGGGAGCTGGAGGAGCACCTGGAAGATAATAGCCTGTTCAAGCGTATTTTGCGTGAGGTTATCCCATTTGGCGGTATTTTCATTAAATGAACATTGGCTGAACGGTTTCTGAGTTGTTGCTGAAGCTTTGATGATTTCCCACCTAATGGGGTTGGAGTGCAATATAATCTTCTTATACCTGACATGTACAGTATGGGATAAGGGATGACAGCTCGTTGCTGCTGTATTTAAAATATACCTCATCCTATGGGATGCGTATGGGATGCGACCCAATAGGAGATATGCTTAAATACGGAATGCGATCAACATCCGGCAACGCGGCAATGCGATCCGTTGCTTAGGGTGTGTGTACATCCATTCGCTCGACGCTCTCAACGACTATACTATGCTGGTCATCGCAGGTTCCAATCTTACACCATACACAGCCTGGAGGAGATGTAGATGACTTCGATCAAACAACTTACACTATATACCGCACCGTTCCACCGTATGCTTGAATTTTATACCAAGGTGCTGGGGGAAGATCATGTGCACCAGCAAGCAGATGCGTTTACTATCACATTAAAAGAGTCGCAGATTCAATTCCGTACTGCTGCTGGTGAAACGAATCCTTTTTACCATGTAGCGATCAATATTGCTGCCAATCATTTTCAAGCAGCCAAAACATGGTTGAGTCGTTTCGGTGAGCTACTTACGGAAAACGGCTCAGATCAAGCTTATTTTAAATTTTTGGATGCGTATTCCTGTTATATTGAGGACCCGGCTGGCAATATTATCGAGCTTATTGCACGCCAGCAGGCTGCTCCTGTACTGGACGTTCCATTCTCACCAGCACAGTTGCTAAGTATCGGTGAAATTAATATAACGACGCACGATGTCCAACAAGCCGCATTGTTGCTGAAACAGGCGTCCTTGCCGGTCGAGTTAGATCAAATGGAGACGACCGGATTGAACTTTGTTGGGGAACAGGACATGTTTTTGCTGCTCGGTCCTGTAGGACGGCGCTGGTTCTTTTCCAAACAAGTTTCAGTGATTTACCCGCTGCATATTGAATGGTCTACAGGAGCCAGCCTGTCGGTACTGGATACGGGCGAATTGGTGATCTAGTTCATTGCTTACTGGACATACGTAGACGATGCAGTTGCTGTGTCATTTGCTCGTCTCTTTTGCTCGTGATCTTGTTATCTCGATATATAGAACTTCCTTCTCCTGCTCATTAACTAGATCGATATAAGCTGTTGATTCTGCTCCTTATTGGCTGGACATAATGGACATAAGTAAACAGCTCATTCAGCTCGTCATTTGCTGGCGAGTTGTAAGCTAGTGGGCTTGCTCGTCACTTATTCACCAGAAAAAACAAGTGATCCAGCTTATCAATTGGACGCAAAAAGCCGAGCTTCGCTCGGACAGCACCTGGCTGTTCGTATACGAATCTCGGCTTTTCTAGTGGCGTAGCGCTCTTTTTCTGACATCATGCTACCGGTTTATGACGATAACTGAAACGATGCTACTTTTACATTTCTCCAGAGCGATCCAGCATTTACTTTTTCATCGTCCATACATTAAACTTCGGATCGACGAGCTTGTTCAGCAGCTTGAATTGGGTCTGGTCGATATACGCGATCAGCAGATGTTGGCCCAGCGTCATATATACAAATTCGCGTTCTCCACCGCGCTGACGATCCAGCATAATCATACGATCGAAAAACGATTTGTCTACCCATTCGCTATAATACTGAATATCCCATTCTACACGCTCTCCCCCATGCAGGAAGCTAAATAACACACGCTCCTGTTCATGGTCGAGGCAACTACGGATATGGCTCATATCCAGCGCTCCGCCGGTCATCATCACCATACGTTCAGCCAGCTGACTGTACAAATCCGTATTTTCCACAGCTTGCAGATCCACATACCAGAGCTGGTCGCTTGGATAAGCACAATTTAGATCTGTATCTTCTTTACATACCTTTTCTCCAAGTGAAATAAGCAGATGCGTATACGGCTTCTCCTCATACCAGGACAGTGAATTGCCAGCTACCACCTGCTCCATATCCATGTTTGCCTGGAGGTGAATTCCGGCTTCTTGCAGCTTACTCCATTGCTCAGCTAACGGAATCGTTTTATTGCGAAAAAAACTGATCATTACTAATCTCCTCTCTGGACAATCCATCAGATTGGCATTCTTTAACGTCCCTTTTTGTCGCGCTTCCACTATTCCAGCGACATTGTTCGTTCGTGCCGCCATTTCGCATCTATTGTGTTGTTCGCCAAATGTTTGAACTCATAGATTCAGACACCACTCTAATCCAGCGCTTATATGCAACGATCGATTCGATCCACCTCAGCCCGCTATGGGCCTTCGTTATCATAACCGCTAGGAGAATACGAATACAAGCAAATGGTTAGAATGCTTCCTTATCCCCATAAGATGCATATTTTGCCTCATCGCTTCTCATTTTATTAGAGTGTCCCTTTTGCGTATCATCCAGTTATTACTAAATATACAGGGCATAGGCTATAAAATCCTGAGTCTAAAGACTCCATGCTTCAAATTTTGAGGATATTTGTCATAATGTAGCTACACATAAATGCAAGTGCTAGTCATATATACCCATCATTTTTAACATTGAAAAGGTTAAAAAGCCCGTAATACCGCATTTTTTTGAATTTTAATATCTTTTAAACGTGGACAACTTATTCGGAAAGTAAGCTGTTACATCGTTGTTGGTTTGCTATCGCCCAGTAAGGTGATCCTACCTTTAGGCTTACGTCTTTGTACCCTATTTTTCTTATCAATGTACAGATGTAATCAATATGTATATGGTGATATAAATAGCTGCTCCGCTGTATGTACAGTGGAAGCAGCTATAAGAGGGTTTAACTAAGGTCGGATTCATCCGTTGTGGAACGATAATCTTTCGGTTTATGCTCTTCCGGTCCCGGATACACTTCCCAGATCGCTTCAATAATACGGTCGAACTGGTCATCATCTTCTTCAATGATCTGCTCTACCGCTTCAATCTCTTCTTCTTTACCGGATTCATTCAGAAAATGTAAGCTATAATCCCAATCGTGTCCACGCTTGGAAAACAGCGTCAGTTCATACGGCTGTGTATGCCCTTCTACTTCAAGCTCTACACGCCCAATGTAGCCTTTTTCTGGCTCTTCTAATCGTTCTAGCTTCGGTTGACGAATATGAATGGTTACCATTTCGTTTCCGCCTTTCTATATTGTTGTTAATTGTGAGAAATATCTCCGTATATATTCGCTACATCAGTAAAAAGCTGTAGATTCTCCTATGTCAGTGTACTCTAGAAAGGTGATATGGGCAATTAATATAGAAATGCAATATCCTGTTTAGTAAAAATGAGGTTTTTCCCTGTGGAAAGACCTCATTTTAGCTATACTTCTAGTTTCGTATAAAAATTATTTAGCTGTTATTACTTTTACGGGTACTAAACGATTCGTTGTTGTTCCGTCACCTAGTTGCCCGTAAGTATTCTCTGCCCATGACCAAGCCGTTCCATCTGCTTGTAAAGCAACTACAGATCTTTCATTATTAGAGATACTAACGACTTTACTAATTCCTTTTACTTGGGCAGCAGCTTCTCGATATTTTTGGGTTCCATCTGCTAATTGTCCATAGACATTGTCTCCCCAGGTCCACAAACTTCCATCTTTTTTCACAGCCATTCCATTCTGAATCTGAGTAACCTGAGTCAATCCAGATACCTGTGTAACATTAAATTTTTTAGTGCTGTCATTGTACCACCATCGCCATACTGTCCCATCTTTTTTCAGAATAGTACTTGACATCAGCTGCTGAACATTAGTCAATTCTGATACGATCTTGGCAGAAGTCGTATCGTACTGCCAAACGGTTCCATCATTTTTCAGAGCTGCAATTCTACTAAGCTGACTAATGGATGTTAAGTTAGGTACTTGACGCAAATCAGAATTTGGGCCAAAATACCAAACGGTTCCATCATTTTTTAGTATATAATTGACTCCACTCAAACTAACGATCTGTTGAATATTTTTAAGTGGTTGTCCTCCAATTATAATTCGTCCAGGCATCTTTTTGTTAGCAAGTCCCTCACCCAGGCTAGCATCAGAGGTCGTTCCCCATCCCCATAAAGAGCCGTCTGTTTTGAGGGCAAGCGTATACTTATCTCCGCCAGCTAACTGTTTTACATTTCGGATATACGTGCGTACAGCTTGGGATTGGTTGGTCGTCGTTCCATTACCCAGTTGTCCTGATTCATTCTGTCCCCACATCCATACCGTTCCATCTGCTTTGACCCAACCCATTTTGAAGTCTAAGCTGAATACTGCCGGCGAAGGTGCAGACGATGAATCCACCTCAAGTTTCACAATAAACCAGCCCGGTTGCGACCATTCCGACCATGCGCTTCCATCTTTAACACGTACACGAACTTGATATTTAATATTTTCAGAGAACTCTTGACTTCCAATCCAGTTTCCGATTCCAGTGAAACTTTGGGCTCGATCCTGTTTTAGTTCACCTGAATCCAATATTTGTGTTCCTTGCTCATCTAGCACTTGAATCTGCATATCAGTAAATACGGTATTCGGCATATTATCTTTTTGCTCCCAATTGAAGGTGAATCGCGAATTACCGAGCACTAATGGATTTTGAGCAGATGCTCCCAGCTCAAGCAATTTAGCTGTTGGAGGCGTATTGTCGATTACCTTCACTGGTGTAGAGCGATTAATTTTTGTTCCATCGCCTAATTGTCCTTGCGCATTACTTCCCCATGTCCAGGCTGTTCCATCTGCCTGAAGAGCAATCAGCGAATAGCCATTAGAAGCTATACTTGTAACCTGATCCAGACCTTGAACTTGAGCAGGATTTTCCCTGGAAGTATTGGTACCATCTCCTAATTGTCCAGCACCATTAATCCCCCATGTCCAAACCGTTCCATCTTTCTTCAGTGCCATTCCAGTTTGCACTTGAACGATCTGGCTTAAACCTGTAACTTGACTTATTGTTGTTTTTTCAGTTGATTCATTATAAGCCCATTTCCAAACCGTTCCATCTTTTTTCAATAAATAATTTCCTGTTAATTGAAGCACATTCGTTAACTCCGGTAGTTTTTTTGAATAGCCGCTACTGGATATCCAAACCGTTCCGTTACTTTTCACAGAGTAATTCTGATAAATTTGAGAGACATCATTAATATCAGATATTTGACTTAATCCGGATGCAGATCTTCCACTAAAATACCAAACGGTTCCATCATCTTTTAGTATATATGGTACAGAAGATAAACTGATTTGTTTAACGTTTTTAACTGCTTGTCCACCGAAAGTAATTGGTTTAGGAACTTGCTTGTCTACACTCACATCACTTAACATTTTCCACTGCGAAGTTCCCCATCCCCAGACGGTTCCGTCATTTTTCAATGCAACGATATATTGATCTCCGTTAACTAATTGTTTGATATCATTCACATTAACAGGTATGGCATCAAGTCGACTATTATTTGTACCGTCACCCAATTCTCCGTAGGTATTATCACCCCACATCCATAAACTACCATCATTTTTGATCCAACCTATAGTACGATTCAAGTTGAATACACGAGGAGCAGAAGTTGTAGTCATTTCACTCTTCACGATGAACCAGCCCGGCAGTGACCAGTCAGACCACATACTTCCGTCTTTAACACGTATTTGAACTTGAAGCTTCACATTTTCTGGTAGATCTTGATGGGTGAGCCAGCTACCTGTAGCAGATGCCATTTGTGTTTTATCTTGCTTTAGTTCACCAGAATCTTGTATCTTTTCACCTTTCTCATCTAATACTTGAATTTGCATATCACTAAACAACGTATTTGGCATATTATCTTTTTGTTCCCACTTAAAGTCGCCTCTTGGATTAGCTATCTGGACTGAATGTTCAGCACTTTCTCCAAGTTCTAGCACTTTAACTACAGGTGGGATATTTTCAAGAACACGAACAGGTGTTAAACGAGTCGTTTTCGTTCCATCTCCCAATTGTCCTTGATCATTTAATCCCCAGCTCCAAGCTGTTCCATCTGCTTGTAAAGCAATCAATGACAATCCATCAGAAGAGATACTTACAACCTGATTTAAACCTTTGACTTGAGCGGGTGTTTCGCGATAATTCGTCGTACCATCCCCAAGCTGTCCGTTATATCCTTGTCCCCATGTCCATACACTTCCATCTTTCTTCAATGCCATTCCATCTTGAAGTTGTGCAATGTCACTTAATCCTGTGATCTGTTTAACCGTTGTTTTTTTAGTAAACTGATCATAGTACCAACTCCAGACCGTTCCGTCTTTTTTCAGCACGTAAGATGATGTAATTTGTTGAACATCGGTTAGCTCTGGCAAATCCTTTGCATAACTATTATCAAATCTCCAGACGGTTCCATCACTTTTCACCGCATAACCCCGAATAAATTGAGTAATAAACTTCAAATCTGGCACTTGACGCAGATCAGAGAATCTACCGAAATACCATAAGGTTCCATCATTTTTCAAGACATAGTTTGAACTGTCCATATAACCTATTTGCTGAATATCTTTAAGTGGCGTGTTTCCTAGCACAACAGGCACTGGCGTTTTTATACCACTTTGTATTACACCTAGACTAGAATCATATGCCGTTCCCCAGCCCCAAACGGACCCATCGGTTTTAAGAGCAAGCGTATAGGTGCCCCCGTTAAATATCTGTTTTACATTTTGAATATCAATCGGGATTGCGTTCAACTGAGTTATATTGGTACCATCTCCCAATTGACCCGTATCGTTTTTACCCCACATCCATACGCTTCCATCTGCTTTCAGCCATCCCATTTCACGATTTAAGCTAAATACGGTAGGTGCGCTAGGCTCAGGTAAGATGCTAAACCAACCTGGTTGTGACCATTCAGACCAAATTGTCCCATCTTTGACTCGTACTTGAACCTGAAGTTTCATATTTCTCGGCAAATCTTGTGTAGATATCCAACTAGCGTTTCCAGTTGTTATTTGAAGCTTATCCTGCTGTACTTCTCCAGAATCAAGTATTTTTTGCCCTTTTTCATCTAGCACTTGAACTTGCAGGTCACTGAATACAGTATCTACTGCTGTATCTTTTTGTTCCCATTTGAACGTCACCTTAGGATTGGTTGTTGTTTTTGGACTTTGAGCACGTTCTCCCATTTCCAATAATTGAACCGTAGGAGGTGTGTTCTCAACAACTTTCACTGGTGCAGCCCGATCTATTGTTGTTCCATCACCTAAACGCCCCTCATAGTTAAAGCCCCAGCCCCAAGCCGTTCCATCTGCTTGTACCGCAAATGTCGATGACCCACTAGCGGATACATCCACAACATTACGTAAACCTTTCACTTCTTCAGGCATCGTGCGTTGCGTAGGCATTTTACTATCGTCTATTGTTCCATAGCCTAGTTGCCCCCACATATTGGAGCCAAATGTCCATACTGTACCATTTTGTTTTAATGCTACAATGTGTCCGCTTCCTGCTTCTACTCGAATAATCTGACTTAATCCAGGAACTTGATTCACTACAATATCGTTACTATCACTTTTCGATGTCCATTTCCAGACAGTTCCATCTGTTTTCAGACCATATCCATACGTTATCTCCTTTACATCCGAAATGCCTTTTAATTGTACGATACTGGAGCCAGTATATTTCCACACGGTTCCGTCGCTCTTCAGAGCATATTCGCCTACAATCTGAATAACGGATGTAAGACCGTCTACTTGATATAAGTCGCCTGAAGGTGCACCAAAGCGCCAAACAGTTCCATCGGTTTTTAATATATAGTTCATAGCTTGCACACTAGTAACAGATAGAACAGAATCTACCGACTTACCATGCAAAGTCACTAATTTAGGTGTACCTGTATAAGGGCTTAAATCACCTATAGCATTGTCAAAAGATGTCCCCCAGCCCCACAGTTTTCCATTTTCTGTGACGGCTAATGTATATAGACCTCTTCCTGAACCACCACCATTAGATAATTGCTTTACATTCTTGATGTTGATTGGAATGGCATTCGTTTTAACAATTTTAGTTCCATCACCAAGATTGCCTTCAATATTGGCACCCCATACCCATAAGTCTCCATTCTCTCTACTCCATGCTGCATTTCCATTCAAAGCAAAAATGAATTTCTTGTGCAATGGGCTAGCTATAGTAGAAACTTCCAAAGCATCACTTAATGAAGATTCTGTATCGGTATTGCTAATCGCAGTAACTTGTACTTTATAAACTTTACCTGGCACAAGCTGTTCCAATTCAACACTGGTATCACTTATCGATTTGTATAAAGCATTATTCAGATAAACCTTATACATTTTAATGCTAGATTTCTGACTATCTGGAATTTCCCAGCTTAGATTTTTCGTATACATATCTACATTGGTAGCGGATAGATGAATCGGCGCTGCTGGTAATATCAATACAGCTGGAGATGAAGATATTCCTTCCTCCGTTACAGCAGTTACCGAAATCGTATACGACTTGTCTTTAGTGATCGATTGCAAACTATATTTCGTTTCAACAGTTTCAGTAACAACCTCACCGTTTACTCGAACAATATACTTTTGAATCGCGCCTTGACTCGTGGATGTGTTCCATGTAACTGTTGCCGTTCCGTCTACTGGCTTGCCCATCGTCAGGCTTGCCGGTGTAGTCGGAATATCGCTATCCAAAGTTACAGGTACAATCTCACTTTGCTCTGATTGCTTACCGGCATCATTCACACTCTGAACTGAATAGTTATAAGTCGTTCCAGAACGCAAATTTTTGATGCTATACGTCAAAGTAGAAGTTCTACCAATCTCTACTCCATCTTGATAAATAACATACTCTTTAATGGCAGACGCACTATTTGACTTGTCCCATACTAGATCTATCGTATGCATGGTAGAACTTTTCACCTTCACATTAGCTGGCTTAGAAGGTACATCGATTGCTGTCTCCATCGTTAATGGATCACTTGGTTTGGAGACCTTTTCCGTTTCGCTGACAGCTTCAACAGTAATTACATATTTTTGGGCTGGTTGAAGTGCTGCCAGGGTATAGGTTTTAGTTGTAGAAGTGCCGACTTGCTTGCCATCTACAAAAATTCGATACTTCTCAATTTTGAATTTGTTTTCA
>NZ_JBCGUH010000004.1:369-251131 GCF_039822605.1 Paenibacillus wenxiniae | reverse complement strand
GTAGTTGGACCTTTCTCTTTTACTATGAGATTGGACGGTTGCTCCGGAATTTCATCTGTTGTGGGAATTGAAGTCTCCTGTCCAGGAGGTATAGATTCGTTATTAAAATTAACTTGAACTGAAGTGGCATAAGAAGAATATTCTTTGCCATTCCAAAAACTATTTCCTAACATCCAGAATGTCTCGTCTTCTTTGGTATAAACAACTTCTCCATAACGTGAAGATACCTTGTCTATATTTTCAGAGATTAAAACAGGCGGTATTTTAGGAGTAGAACGTATACCTAAAACGACATTTTGATTATTGCCCCAACCTATTAACTTATTATCCGTTGTAATAATTAAAGTGAAATATGAATCCGATTGATAAGGTACATGTTTTACGATTTCTTTAACATTGCTGACATTTAGTTTCTCAGCGTCATATATAATTCCGTTTTCTTCTTTGTATTTAGCATCGTACATAAGAAGACCGGCTTTATTGGATCCCCATCCCCATAATTCATTTTTGTTATCTATAGCTAATGCATGATTTTCACCAATAGAGATATCTCTAATGTTATCGATTAGCCGATACGTTCCGGCTTCTCCCGCACCAGATAGTCTTTGAACTCCAACTCCATTAGGAAACGTCAGATATGGTGAAGGTTGTGTAAAATTGTTATTACGGTTATTTCCTAATTGACCTTGTCCATCATACCCCCAGGCGATCATTGTTCCATTATCATGTAAGGCCAAATCAAACGACCTACCGGCGGCAATCTTTGAAACTCTGAAATTAGAAAGTTTAATCGTAAAAGGAGAATACGTGTTCTTTGGTTTAGGATCACCTAGCCTATCCGAAGAAGGCGATCCCCATACAAACAATTCACCTGCATTCGTTAAAACTAGAATGTGTTCATTTTGTATATCCACATCTTTCACATTGTATACATTCAAATTGATTGGCTTGTCTAATTCTGAATTATACGAACCGTACAATGTACCTTTTCCCCAGGCCCATAATACGCCATCATTTTGAACAACAAAAATAGTATGATTTTTAATATAGATTTGCTTCGCTTTATTGAATTCTTTGATTTCTATTGGTATAGGGCTATTGATCGGATAACCGCCCCATCCCCATACACTTCCATCTACTTTTTGTGCCAATGTTACATTGTTGCCGTTAAAAATAGACTTTACGTTTTTAAAATTAGGGATTGGCTTAGGTGTATCTCGGCTTTCCTTCGTACCATCGCCCAGTGCACCCTCTCGGCCCGTACCCCATGTCCAAACCGTTCCTTCTCCACGCAAAGCTACCATCGTATTGGAATCACCAACTTGAAAATCGGGTCGACTGTGCGTAGTGACCTCAACGGTTTTACTAAAACCGGACTCATTATATGCATTATCATACGTTACAACTTTGAATGTATAGGTGGTATTAGCTTGAAGGCCAGTAAATCGGTATGTAGCATCTGCTACCGTTGTTATAAACTGATCATCGTCTGTGTAAATGTCATAGCCCTTGATTCCGATGTTATCGGTAGCGCCTGACCAGGAGAGATCGAAGCGATTGTAGCGTAGATTGGATATTTTGAAATTGGTAGGTTCTGTAGGTGGAATGTTATCAAAGCGGGCGGTTTTGTTTACGACAGGACTGTAATTGCCTGCTTCGTCAAATGAGCGGAACGAAATGGGAGTTTCTCCAGGAGTATCAATTTCAAATTCCTGGATGAATGGTTGCCATTGCCCATCAGTGCCGATTTTGTATTCGTATTGAATATTATTCAGTTCTTCCAAATCCTTACTCATGTCAATTGAAACGTCAACGGAGAGCCATTCCCACCTCTCACTCATTTGAACAAGTGGAGCTTGAGGAGCTGTACGATCAATAGGAATATAGGTTTCTATGACAGCACTGATATTTCCAGCATTATCGATAGATCGTGCATATACCAATTGATTCTCTTTGGAAATAACAAATGGATTCACATAGGTAATCCATGTACCCTCATCGCCGATCTTGTATTCTGAACGCGCTGTACCACTATTTTGGTCGACACCATCCATAACGGATACTGTAACGTTATTCTTCGTCCATTCCATAGGATCGATTTTGATACCTGGTACATCGGGTGGAGTTTGGTCGATAAGCGTCTTAAGCTTACGTGTTTTTTCAACATTGCCACGTTTATCAATAGAGCGATAGGAAAATATTTCTTGTGATTCATCCGATACTGTCACAGGTCCCGAATAAGTAAGCCAGGTTTGTCCTTGATCTGTACTGTATTCCGTTCTACTTACCCCTGATTCATTGTCAATAGCAGATAATTGAATTTGCAATTTATCCTTAGTATAACCATCTGTTCCGTTTAGCAATGAAGATGTAGTCATTGGCGGTTTGGAATCTTCTTTTACGACTACATTGATTTCGCTATATGCGGAAGCGCCTAACGAACGATACCAAATATTATAGCCTTTGTTCAGATCAAGATTCTCTTGCTTACTATACGTTTTCCAAGTGCGACCTTGATCCATACTGTATTCAATTCCACTATCAAAACTAATATAGGTTTTCCCATAATAAATCCCATTGGTACCGCGAATACCATCAATTTTAACGCCGGCAGCGGGAACGTATTGTTCCGCTGCTACCGATGTAGAAAACACAGGAACTTGAACACAAAAGAGAAGGAGCACCAGGCTCCATATGATATATTTTTTCAAAGAAATACCCCTTTTAAACTCGATTTAATTATTAATCGAGAAATCATATATTGTATCTAATACGGTCTCCGTTTGTTTGTTTTGGAATCAGGTCTTTCTACAATAATTTTCAGAATCAAAAATCATGTACATCTGACCACACAAATTCATCTTCTGATAACTTATCCATTTCCATTCCTTCTAAAGTTGAGAAAAAAGAATTAATAGTATCTTCTAAGCATTCAGAGATTGAATCACCAAAACCTGAAATCCAGTCTGGTTCATCATCCAAGATACTTTTTACAGCAACATTAGTTGAACCGGAATATCCTCCTATACTCATTTCTCTAATCTTTATTTTAAATTTTGGAAATGGTAAACTTTGTGTCGCCCACACATTAAATTCTGCAACAACCTTTTCTATTTTTATCACATTATCAATTTTAATACTTTTCCAATTTTCCAATCAGTATCACCTATTTCTCGAAATATAATTTTGTTGTTTAGAGCAACATTGATGTAATTGCTACCCTTTTTGAATCTAATCATACCTTCTATTTTTCCTACACCTTAATTATTATTTTCCAAAAGATACGAAGGTGCCATCAGGGGCAATATCAATATACTTATCATTTTTTCTGTATCTAATTACACCTTTTACGTATCCTTCTACTTCTTTCTTGTCTGCCCTTCTTAGATTTTGAGCAAAGCCCTCGGCCTTTCTAATATATTGTGCAATGTCTTTAGCTCCGACTTCAGAACCATGTTTTTCAAAATGTTCAATCAATGAATCTCCTATAGTAATGTGACTACCTTTATTCCATAAGCCGTACAATTTATCATCAAGCGTCAATATTTGCTCAGCTAATGGATTTGTAGCGTGTTTCGATAATCTAGTACACTCTTCAATATTATGAACCCAAATCCCCAAATCACTCACAAAATACGTATGATCATCCGCAACCGTAAAGTTATACACCTTCACTTTGTGCTCATGATGCACAATTTCGATCTGCTCTATTGCCAGTATATTTCCGTTACTCTGCTTTAACTGATCTCCAACTTTCAGATCAATCGCAGTGATCCAGCCTTTGCCTTCCACCCAGAACGGATGATTATCTGTCGTTTCAACAATTTGTTGTCCTACATGCAGTTTGTATGTCGTATCTTTTTCATTACGATACAACGCAGTTACCGCCTTGTAATCCAATTGCCCGGTTTCTGCATTTTTGGATAGGACCCGATCACCAATCTGAATAGCTTCAATTGGCTTTTCTCCATTTTCTATTTGTATCTATGTACCCGCTACAAAGCAGTTACACGTCTTTTTCGCATACTTAGCAACTTCTTCTGCACGATATTGTCTTTTATTCTGTTTTGCTTCCCCCTGATTCATTGTTAACAGCAGATAATTGAATTTGCAGCTTATCCTTAGTATGACCATCTGTTCCGTTTAGCAAGGAAGATGTAGTCATTGGCGATTTGGAATCTTCTTTGACGACTACATGGATTTCGCTATATGTTGAAGACCCTAGCGAACGATACCAAATGTTATAGCCTTTGTTGAGATCAAGCTTTTCTTGATTACTATACGTTTTTCAAGTGTGACCTTGATCCATACTGTATTCAATTCCACTATCAAAACTAATATAGGTTTTTCCGTAATAAATCCCATTGGTACCGCGAATACCGTCAATTTTAACTCCGGAAGCTGGAACGTATTGTTCTGCTGCTACTGATGTAGACAACATAGGGATTTGAACAAAGAAGAGAAGGAGCACAAGGCTCCATATGATCGTTTTTCTCAAAGTAATACCCCTTTGTATAAATGATTTTTTTCTATGTGTTAGTGCCTTATTTGGGTTTATTAGAGCATAGAATATACTATGCTCTGATCTAATTGATAATTAGTTTACGAATAAATGTTTGCTACTGTGCATCTTACAACAATTTGCTTTTTTGATTTTTCAAAATCTGTTCTAATTTAAAATATAATTGTTTATCTTTTTCGTTAAATGTTCCATTCAAACTTAGTATAAAATCTTGATATAATCCCAATTGTTCTTCAAGTGATTCTATTTCTTGGACTGTAAAGTGATCGATATATGTTTTATCGTGAACTAAGTGATAAAAAGTATCGAAGCAATTTATTTTAACTCCATTTATCTGTACATCTTCACTGGCAAAAAAATTCTTGGAATCTTCAATTTCTTCTATTTCATATTTGGAAAACATATCAATTCTCCTTATCTTTTTAAATTTATTGTTATATCAATAATTTTACCTGGATTGGCTGATGATGAATTCTCTGCTCTAAACCCTTTTATTTCCATTTTTTCAAATCCCTGTTCCTTAGCCATCTTCGCAACATGTATACTCCATTTTTTCAGTTCTTTTGTTCCAACGAGGTTTTTCGCCTCATTCCCAGAATATCCAACAGGATAAATAAGAATGTCTTTTAATATAAGTGTCGTACCTTCAATTTTCACAGTTGCAGCTGATTCAATTTTGATACCCGATGAAGATATTATTGATGTCTCGAAAAGTTGATTATCAACAAAAGCACAATCAATATTATGAACCCAAATCCCCAAATCACTCACAAAATACGTATGATCATCCGCAACCGTAAAGTTATACACCTTCACTTTGTGCTCATGATGCACAATTTCGATCTGCTCTATTGCCAGTATATTTCCGTTACTCTGCTTTAACTGATCTCCAACTTTCAGATCAATCGCAGTGATCCAGCCTTTGCCTTCCACCCAGAACGGATGATTATCTGTCGTTTCAACAATTTGTTGTCCTACATGCAGTTTGTATGTCGTATCTTTTTCATTACGATACAACGCAGTTACCGCCTTGTAATCCAATTGCCCGGTTTCTGCATTTTTGGATAGGACCCGATCACCAATCTGAATAGCTTCAATTGGCTTTTCTCCATTTTCTATTTGTATCTGTGTACCCGCTACAAAGCAGTTACACGTCTTTTTCGCATACTTAGCAACTTCTTCTGCTTTGGCAAGACCAATCATTTTGAGTTCTTTCGTTGCTGTATAAACTTCGCCAGTAACTTTGACTGCACGATATGATACTTTAATCGTTCCTACAAAAGGAATCATTCCTGCCGCGCTTAAGCTTGCTTCTGTATACTCCCCTTCGGAAAGATACAGAATGCTATTTCCGCCACCCGCTACAACAGAGATGATCGGGATGACTTCTCCTGCACTCAATATCGCATGAACCTCTTCTGATAACGTAGCATCTGGATTCGGAACAATTACTTTATCCATCCCATCAAAAAAGCTTTCTAAGCTCGTTCTACCATAGTTCTCTTTGAACCACTTCATGTAATTATCGTGATAATATTCAACCTTATAATCTGCTACTGTTAACACATATTTATTAAAATATGCCTTACACGCAGAACAGCTATCTGCCAGACCCGCAGTTACCAGTACACTATTCGATGTTCCATCTAATGTCGCTGGAGGCGCTGCATAATGCCTGCCCGAGCCTGTACCAAAGGCAACCGAATTACTAATCTTTATGGTCTTCATTTGTTTATGCTTGGAGTATCGTCCTTCTATTAAAGGATAAATGTAAACCTCATAGATTCCATTTTTAGCATAAGAACGTCCATTATATACCCAGGCTAAATATTCTCTCAGATGCGCTTGTACACTTCCATCCCAATAAAGAGGCACCTTCTCTTTATTGGCATTATTTTTAGACTTTTGCTGATACAAAATATAGTTACGATACATATCACCTGAGAATTGAACAGGATATATTTCGTATGCAATCGTATCGTACTGCTTGCTCTTAGGATTTTTGAATGTGAATACCTTTGCTTTTCTTCGTGTACCATCTTTGTAAGGAGTAAGATCAAATAGACTATCATCACCCTCTTGATCTTCACGTGCAGTAATGAATCCTTCCTCGATATTAGGATCGTTTTCATCAATATCCGCTATAGAGAACTCATTAATATACATGGACAGATCATAATCATAAGCTACAAAGTTGGTTACCGAGTTATTTCTAGGCGCACCAGCAAGGGTATTATCAACTCTCAGATAATATTCACCTGCTGGAACTTCAAAGACACTATCGCCATTCGTATTGAAATATCCGTAAATTCTTCCACTTTTGGTTTCAATGTCGCCCATTCCACCAAAAATATTAATATTTATTTGTTTTTTTGAACTTAAACTAACGCGATAAAAATCGACATCGTATAACGAGCTGGTATGAAATGGCTGTCCCCATGCATCTTGAGAATATAGATCATCCCAATCCAATCTTTGAGCGGTATTTTTATCCGATTGAAAAGCATCTTCTACCTGAACGTTGATGTTCATCGGTTTGCCTGCTGCTTCATTTGCTACAGCCAGATAGTAGGTTTTCCCTGCTTGTAGCTCTGTTTCTAATTTAGAATTCAAGCTACCATAATACTTACCTTTGCCTTCCACATCATCATTTAAACCAAACAAATCCGTTAATATAGAATCATTATACAGACGAATCGAAGGATCTACGCTTCTGGATGTACCACCAGGAGAAGTTGTGAAAAATCTATACTTTCCTGTTTGTACCGGTGTAAATGAGAAGTAGGCTTCCTGATCAGCCTTGACGGATACGTCTTGAAGTTGACGGGATTGTAGTGCAGCATAATTCACTGGCCCTGTTGTTACTAGCAAACGTGCATATACTTTATCGTATGCAGAAACTTTGACATAGTATGGCACGCCACGATCAAGGCTCAAATCTAATTTCGAGAATCCTGTTGTGCTACTGTCATCTGCTTCACCTTTAGCAACAAGTTGTTTTAATGACGCATCACTATATACTTGCAAATGCGTATTATTAGCTGCACCCGATTGACCACCATAATAGCTAGTTAACAGCTTATAGCTTGCTGTAGCACCTGGAACAAAAATATAGACGGTACTGTTATTTTTACTTTCATCGATATCCTTTGGATCATTAAGAGCGATATAAGGGATATCTGAACTAATTACCTTAGCTGTAATTCTTGCTTCCATCGGTAAATGGTCGAAACCGGATAAGCGCACATAATAGACTTTTCCGCCTATTAGAGGTGTTTTTATTTCTGAAAAAGAAGTGCCTGTAGCATCTTGGCCTTCGGCTACTAATTTGCTTTGAGCAGAATCCTCGAAAATTTTAAGATCTGTAAAACTTTGACCGCCACGGTTTAAATAAGCGCCGGTATAAAAGTGATAAATTCCCGTTGTTGCCGGCTTGAACATGAACAACTGTTCTGCACCTGCTGCCAGCTTACTATCTTGAGGAACATTAATAATTAATTCAGAGATCAGTGTCGTATCTTTTGTAGTTGCAAATTTACTGTTTCCTGTTGGATAAACGGCCGCCACTCCAAGAGTATAGGGCGTCAATGAATTTAACCCTTGTACTTTAAATACATTATCCTCAGTTGTAGCGACGGTACTGCCATTCACCTGAACAATGTATGATGTAGCCTCAGGCATCATATCCCAGGTCAATTTGATAGTTGTATAGCCTGGTACTGTAATCAGATTGGTTGGCGATGCAAGTGGCGCAGCTCCATACCCATCAATGGACAATGTATAAGCATCTGCTCCAAAATATCCGTCAGTACCTACAATTTTCAGATAATACGTTTCACCTGATTCTACAGAGAGTTTAATGTCTCCACTATTTCCACTGGTTGCTTGAGTGGAAGTTATTGTATTTTGCGAACCGCTATATGCGGTAATCGTATATGCTGCTGAGCGCGAAGAATGCAACTGGATAGTAGCTTGGCGTGTTGCTGTTGCTGTAAATTTGTAATAGTCCACATCATCTTCTGTAGGGATATATGAAACATAACTTTCTCCCTCTTGCACTACTTTTGCAGTAAAGAAAGTATTGTTCGGTTCATACGTATCTTGTACGCCTCCAGAAGCTGGCAAAACGTTGATTGTAAATTTATCATCATATTTTCCATCTGCAAATGCACGATAAGCATATTTAATTATATATGTACCAGGAGCTGTATCAGACCTAGTCTGCCATGTAAATGGAATATCCACATCCAAGTCAGGATCCTGAACGACTTTAGTATATTGTGTCAACACATTGGATGGATCATCTTTTGGAGCGACTGTAATTGTTATACGAGGATGGACATTTTCGCCATTTGAACCACCTTGCAGCTTAAGTGAAACTGTAGCTGCTTGTCCAGCCGTAATTGTTTGCCCGTTGCCGGTATGAGCATACGCTGCAAGCTCAAGCTCGCCTTCTTTAGGTGGTGCAACGACTTCTTCAATAGGCATTGTAATTAGAGAAGGATCTTCACCATCTGTTAATGGCGCTATCGAACCATCAACAATCCCTAGCGCTTTGGCAACGTTAATTAGTCCCTTACCGTATTGTCTAGATTCTCCTAGAGATGTAGCTGTCTGGTATAGCTGTTCTACTACTTGATCAGCAGTCCAATCAGGGTGGTGCTCCCATAATAAGGCTGCTGCTCCAGAAGCAAATGCTGTAGCAGACGAAGTTCCTGATAATACACCATACTTGTTATGGTTTAACGTGCTTAATACATTGGTACCTGGAGCAACCAGGTCTACGCCCTCGCCTGTTGCAGAGAAAGTAGCGCGCATATGTGCTGTGTTTACGGCACCCACACCAATTACTCCTGGATATTTTGCAGGATATCTTACATTATCGCTACCATTGCCTGAGTTTCCAGCGGCAGCAAATATTAAAATTCCTTTTTCGCGTGCCGTTTGAATAGCTTTTTCTAGTGCTTCGCTATATTCAACACTGGTAAAACTGATATTGATGATATTAATATGCTGATCGATCGCCCAATCAATAGCCTGGATAACCGAGCTGGTGTAGCCTTTTCCCTCAGCATTAATAACTTTAACTGCATACAGATCAACATCTGGTGCTACACCAATAATACCGTACGTATCGTCTACAGCAGAAATCGTTCCTGCCATATGTGTACCGTGTCCCTGACGATCACTATAATCCGATTCTCCATCTACAAAAGAAATACCGCCCTTGATGTTCAAATCGGAATGACTGGATATACCTGTATCCAATACAGCAACCTTTACTTGTTTACCTTTACTTATTTTCTTTACAAGATTAGCGCCAATGGAATACAGTCCCCACGGAATACTTTGTGCTTGATTTTGCAAATCTTTTTCTTCAACTTTGCTTGCTGCAAGCTCAATAGGTTGATCAAGTTCAACCGACTCTACAGTTCCTTCACGAATCAGATCATTTACGTCACTTGGTGTTAATTCAGCTGCATAGAGATCTACGAGCGGAAGTTTCACTGCATCTTCAAGCTCAGTCGGTGTTGATTGCTTGCTAAAATTCTGCTTATTAGACTCATTGAGTCGAACTATGTACTTCTGCTCCTCTTCTGGTGGTAATACAGGAAAAGGTAATTCCATGTAGGCATCTTGATTTACGGTAGTATTGTCTATATTAGATGCTGATTGCTGTGAATCATTAGTATCTTTCCTATCTGTTTTGGAATCTATGATAGTATTTGTTGAAGTCGACGAATCCTCTGCGATCGTACTCGTCACTTCTTCTGCTGCTGCATAGGCGCTTGGGTCTATTGTTTGAAGCAACAGCAGTAAAGAAAATAATAAACCTAGTATTCTTTTCATTTTTTCTCTTTGTCCCCTTCAATTGTAAAATAAGTATTTCTATATATTTTTCTACATGATCATACTTTAAAACCATTTTCTATTCCTAGTTAAATACTTGCTTTTCTGTATTTTTATCCAATTGAATCATGCTTTATTTTCATAAAAATTTATATATTTATAGTGTCATATTTTTTATATTTATATAAATACATATAAAATATGGAATTATTATTCCACAGTCTCTTTTCCGACTTTCACCTTCCATCTTCACGCAAATATGCTATACTGGTTAAGCGGTTTTTCAAAGCCGCATCCTGAACAGAAGAAAGTCCGTCGTTGCTTCTATTAGCTTCTATTCTAATATAGAAACAACGCGGGAGAGGTTCGCGAACTCCCTCTATAAAAAACTAAAACCGCCTTGGACTGTAGGCTGGAGGAAATGCTTGGGCATTTTTTCAGTGTGCGGGCAAGGTCTGTTTTTGCATTTCTGTTTTACATGTTTGAAATGCCTATAGACCATGTTCATGAATCTCTCGCTTCCCGAAGGACGACAGAGATAGTTAATGGAAGATAGCTGTTATGGTACAGGCGATTCGCCGCATCATAGCAGGGATTGTTGATCGCTAATGCAAGTTATCCGTACAGATCAACAATCGCAAATGGTGGCTCGATACAGAGTCTTCTTCCTTGCTATGCTCACCGATACCCTTTTAAGGAAATGGAGAGATTTTTTTATGCTTAAAAATGAAAAAGCAGTTGTTGTATTTAGTGGTGGCCAGGATAGTACGACTTGTCTGTTCTGGGCGAAAAAGAAGTTCGCTGAGGTGGAACTGGTGACGTTTAACTATGGTCAGCGTCATCATGCAGAAATCGAAGTGGCAAAGCAGATCGCTGCGGAGCAAGGCATGCAGCATACGATTTTGGATATGAGTTTGCTGAATCAGTTAGCGCCAAATGCGCTTACTCGCTCGGATATTGAAATCACCCATGAGGAAGGCGAGCTGCCAAGTACATTTGTCGATGGACGCAATCTGTTGTTCCTGAGCTTCGCTTCCATTCTTGCTAAACAAAAAGGCGCGCGTCATATCATTACTGGCGTGTGTGAAACAGACTTTAGCGGCTATCCAGATTGCCGTGACATTTTCGTCAAATCGCTGAATGTGACATTGAATCTGTCGATGGATCATAAGTTTGTCATTCATACACCACTGATGTGGATTGACAAAGCGGAAACGTGGAAAATGGCGGATGAGCTAGGTGCATTCCAATATATTCGTGAACGCACCCTAACCTGCTACAACGGCATAATTGGTGACGGCTGTGGCGAATGTCCGGCTTGCAAGCTACGTAAAGCAGGTCTGGACAAATACTTGCAAGAGCGTGCTGCGGCTACTTCATTCCAACGTGCGTCGATTGAGCTGGACGAATCGGATGTGCCCGCAACGGGAGGGTCTGCACGATGAATCAGCCTGGACCATTTCGCATTGTGGAAAAGTTGCAGCAATATGGGACAGACATTACGCATGAGCAGCTGCGCTATCATCGCAAACGCGTGCTAGTGAACAAACAATTTACGTTCGATGCAGCGCATCATTTGCACGCTTATGAAGGCAAATGTATGAATCTGCATGGACATACGTATAAAGTCATTTTTGGTATTAGCGGTATTCCGTCCGCCAATGGGATTGTCGTTGATTTTGGCGATATCAAAACGATCTGGAAAGAGCGCATTGAGCCTTATCTGGATCACCGATACTTGAACGAAACATTGCCACCGATGAATACAACGGCGGAAAATATGGTCGTATGGCTGTTCGAGCAAATGGAGCTTGCACTGCAAAGCGAGCCTTATGCCGGGCAAGTCGAAGGCGGACGCACCGAGTTTGTGCAACTGTATGAGACACCGACCAGCTATGCTGAAGCAAGACGGGAGTGGATGTACGAATGAGCAAAGTTTGGGAAGAAACATGTGCTGTTACTAAAGCTTCTACAGAACACTCGGTTTTGGAGAAAGAGCACGATGTAGCCAATCGTACTACTTCGCTTGATGATCGTGTTTCTACTATTGATGCTGAATCTCACTCTATGGCTGAAATTACAACGGGTGAACTCGTTCATGATCGATCTACGGATGTAGGTACGTATTCAGCCACTAATGGGATCAACGAGAACGGTCATGCTGTCGATGCTTCGACTGAACGTAAACAGCTCTCTATTACAGCTACTGCCTCTTCTCGTCCAGCTCAGCCGTCCGCTGCCACTTCAATTCCGGTACTGGAAATTTTCGGACCGACCGTACAGGGTGAAGGTATGGTAATCGGGCAAAAGACGATGTTTGTGCGCACGGCTGGCTGTGACTACCGTTGTAGCTGGTGCGATTCTGCATTTACGTGGGATGGCAGTGCAAAAGACCAGATTCGCAAGCTGAGTGCTCAGCAGGTGTGGGAAGAACTGCAAGCGATCGGTGGCGATCGGTTTAGCCATGTAACGATCTCCGGTGGCAATCCAGCATTGCTCAGCTCCATCGGTGAGCTGGTTCGCCTGCTACGTGCCAACGGTATTCGTACCGCGGTCGAAACGCAAGGTTCACGCTGGCAGGACTGGCTGCTCGGGATCGACGATGTGACCATTTCTCCGAAGCCGCCTAGCTCAGGCATGAACACCGACTTTGCTATGCTGGATGAAATGATTCGTCGTCTGAGCCGCAGTCCGGTCGAATCGATGATGCAGCAGATTATGTTTGCTGACGATGATGAGGAAAATGGCGATCTACAGGCGCTCCATCAGCAGGTTAGTCTTAAGGTTGTTATTTTTGATGAAGCGGATCTCGATTATGCGGAACAGGTGCATCTGCGTTATCCTGGCATTCCATTCTATATGCAAACCGGGAATCCAGACGTACTGCGTGAGGAAGATGATATCGCGGCATCACTGCTACGTCGCTATGAATGGCTGATCGATCAGGCGATGGAGCGTCGTTCGTTCAATGATGCGCGCATTTTGCCGCAGCTGCATACGCTCGTATGGGGGAACAAGCGCGGAGTATAGATAACGATACACATACAAAGGAGCTTTTAACGATGACAGGAAGACAACAAGATGAGATGAAAGACCTGACACTGCTTGGCAATCAGGGAACAACGTATACATTTGCATATGATCCGGGTGTGCTGGAAAGCTTTGATAACAAGCATCCATACCGCGATTATTTTGTAAAATTCAATTGTCCAGAGTTCACAAGTCTGTGCCCAATTACAGGCCAACCGGACTTTGCGACGATCTACATTAGTTATATTCCCGATGTGAAAATGGTCGAAAGCAAATCGCTCAAGCTGTATCTGTTCAGTTTCCGCAATCATGGTGATTTCCACGAGGATTGCATGAATATTATTTTGAACGATCTGGTGAAGCTAATGGAGCCACGTTACATTGAAGTATGGGGTAAATTTACACCGCGTGGGGGAATTTCGATTGATCCGTATACGAACTACGGTAAGCCAGGCACGAAGTATGAGCAAATGGCAGAGCATCGGATGATGAATCATGATATGTACCCGGAGACGGTAGATAATCGTTGATGGTTGTGGGTTTTGACTTTGGCTTGTGATTATGTTGTGTGAATCGATGAGATCGATGATAAGAACCACTGCTCTTGAGTGCAAGAGTGGTGGTTTTTGTTTTGCCCTTTTTGCTCGTTTGCATGGTTTAGTTGGGATAAGTGGGCACCACTTCGGGAAGGAATAAGTGGACAGGCTCCCGGCTCGCACAGAAATCTACGGAGTAGGAGTCGATTGTAGATTCCCATGCTCAAAAGAGGTATGATATTTTGCTTTGCAAAAATCTTTTTTCATTGAACCTCGTGTTAGGAAATCGCTAACACTAAAGAGGTATGATATTTTGCTTTGCAAAAATCTTTTTTCATTGAACCCCGTGTTAGGAAGTCGCTAACACTAAAGAGGTATGATATTTTACTTTGCAAAAATCCTTTTTCATTGAACCCCGTGTTAGGAAGTCGCTAACACTAAAGAGGTATGATATTTTACTTTGCAAAAATCCTTTTTCATTGAACCCCGTGTTAGGAAGTCGCTAACACTAAAGAGGTATGATATTTTACTTTGCAAAAATCCTTTTTCATTGAACCCCGTGTTAGGAAATCGCTAACACTGTAAGTCATCTTTTCCCTTTATTTCCTTCCCTCCGTTCTGTGCTTATTGTCACTGCGGCATGAATATCTAAATCTAAATCAAAATTCATATCTACATCTACATTCAACAATATAAGACTACATTTAACATCCCCAAACTATATCTAAAATTCCACTCTACAGGCTACAGACAACAATGTAAGCCTGTGTACAACAATTTAAACTTTCTTCTAAAAATCAAGCCTGATTATGCAAAAAAATCAATCCTTCGGATAGGAATCTAACCTCACAGGCAACAATCCAAACCTGGGTGAAAAATGATACTTTTCATCGCGTATTAGCAACGTCGTAATACATTCGTCATAGCTTATCGTAATTTAATCGGGTATAGTGAGCTGCATTATAATTTAGTAATTTTGAATGTAAAAACAATATCTTTTTGGCACTTTTCTTATAAAAATTTTATCCTTTTCTCTCACCTTTTCAATATTCATATTACTCTAATTATCCACTTTAAAATTACATATTTTGTATTTATACTTCATTTTCAAACTGGAAATTATCGTCCTCTCTTTTCCTTCTTATTCTATTTTAAAAAAGTTCCAACTTCCACTTATCCGCCAAAATCGATCATATCTATTCAAAAACGTTCAAATAACATCATTTATTCAAGATTAATATTAAATTTTGAACATATGATATCTATTTTAGCCTTATCCTCTTTTTGTTATCGCTTCCAGTTAATACTTTAAATTTTAAGTGTTGATTTTACTTTTTATGGGAATAAAATAGAAATGTACTCTTTTCCATATTTACATGTAAATACAGAAAAAGAATTTTCGGATAGGATCATTCCTAATAGCAGGAAAAGACAAATGAAAGAGGAGATGGAGAGGTTGAGTACAAAGACAGCAAGTGTGAACAAACATGAGGTTTCTATGGAGCAGGCAAAATCGCCATCCGATATGGCTGGAGCATCTGCGAACGTGAATGCGACATCCGTATCTGCTACTGCTGCTACATCCGTTTCTACTGCTGAGGCAGCTACTACTAAAACGGCTGCTACAGGCAATTTACAAATGCCCAATGAGCATCAAGCGAATATCGCTGCTGCTGCGCCAGCGGTGCAGCAACAAACGACCGGTGCGGATATGGTTGTTGATACGTTGATCGCACAGGGTGTCGAATATGTATTTGGGATTCCGGGTGCTAAAATCGATCCGGTGTTTGATGTGCTGCAAGAGCGTGGGCCGCAGTTGATCGTATGTCGTCATGAGCAAAATGCGGCATTTATGGCGGCAGCGGTTGGACGACTAACCGGCAAGCCGGGCGTATGTCTGGTCACTTCTGGTCCAGGTGCATCCAATCTTGTCACTGGACTCGTTACCGCCAATTCGGAAAGTGATCCAGTTGTTGCACTCGCTGGTGCGGTGCCGCGCAGTGCCAGTTTAAAACGTACCCACCAATCGATGGATAATGCCGGACTGTTTGCTCCGGTTACTAAATATAGCGTTGAAGTCGGTCACCCGGACAATGTAGCCGAGGCGATCACCAATGCCTTTCGTGAAGCTTCCGCTTCGCAGCCAGGTGCAGCGTTTGTCAGTCTGCCTACCGATGTGCTGCTGAGTGAAGCGAAGCCATTTCATTTTCAATCTTCACCGATGCCGCAACTCGGCACGGCACCTGCTGCACTTATTGATGAAGTATGCCAGCAAATTCGTCATGCGAAACTTCCCGTCCTGCTGCTCGGTATGAAAGCCAGTGCGCCTGAAGTGACGGAGGCGGTACGTGAACTCATTCGCCATACCGATCTGCCCGTCGTAGAAACATTCCAGGCTGCGGGGGCGATCTCGCGTGAGCTGGTCGATCACTTTTACGGACGTGTCGGTCTGTTCAGTAATCAGCCAGGCGACTTGCTGCTGCAACAAGCCGATCTCGTCCTGACGATCGGTTATGATCCCATTGAATATGATCCGTTCCAATGGAATAAAGACGGTCAACGTCGTGTCTACCATCTGGACAATCGTAAAGCGGATATCGATCAGGATTACCAGCCACAGCTCGAACTGATCGGTAATATCGCGATGAACGTAAACGAATTGACACCAAAACTGCACGGTCTGCGTCTAGGTAGCGAAGCGCAAGCAATTTTGTCTCCCCTGCAAAATCGACTCAATCAGGATGATCTTAGCTATACTTCATCCGGCGATAACCGGGTACATCCACTGTTCTTCATCCAAACGCTGCGTAAACTGATCGGTGATGATGTAACGGTTACCTGTGATGTCGGTTCTCACTATATTTGGATGGCACGGTATTTCCGCTCGTATGAGCCGCGTCGTCTGTTATTCAGTAATGGTATGCAAACGCTCGGCGTAGCGCTACCGTGGGCAATCTCCGCCGGACTCGTGAATCCACATGAAAAAGTCGTTTCCATTTCCGGTGATGGCGGCTTCCTGTTCTCTTCGATGGAACTGGAAACTGCGGTACGTCTGCAAACGCCGATGGTGCATATCGTCTGGAATGATGGAACATACGATATGGTTGCATTCCAGCAGGAAATGAAATATGGACGCACATCTGGTGTTCATTTTGGCAATGTGGATATTGTGAAATATGCCGAAAGCTTTGGAGCCAAAGGCATGCGTGTACACGAGCCAGGCGAATTGGAATCCGTGCTGCGTGAAGCACTACAGCAACAAGGCCCGGTCGTGATCGATATGCCAATCGACTACAAAGATAATATTAAGCTCGGACAAAAACTACTGCCAGGTACAACGAACTAAGCGTATACGGTTAGCCTGATCTCGACTGTGGAGGTCAGGCTAACGATCGTGTTTGATCGATGATCTGCCACAAAAACAAAGGAGCGAATCAATATGAATCATTCTACAGTATATCAAGCGTCAACGATGGTCGCGCTACTCAGCGGACTGTATGACGGTGCCATTACATTTGACAAACTACAACAGTACGGCGATTTTGGAATCGGTACTTTTCATCAGCTGGATGGGGAAATGATCGCTTTTGACGGCGACTATTATCATCTGTATCCAAACGGAACGGCACGCAAAGTGGAGTTGCAGGAATCAACACCATTTTCCACGGTGACCTTTTTTGAGCCGGAGCAGACGTTTGAGCTAAACGGAACATTTACTCGTCAGCAATTAGAGCAAATCTTGAATGATCGTATCTCCAGCCCGAATATTTTCCATGCGATTCGGATTGAAGGTACATTCCGTGAGGTGAATACACGGACGGTTACGCACCAGAGCAAACCGTACAAACCATTTGTCGAAGTGACCAAATCGCAGTCTTCGTTCCATTTTGAACGGACGAATGGTGTGATTGCTGGCTTCTGGACACCGGCATTTGCGCAGGGGATTGGTGTAGCTGGATACCATCTGCATTTTATTAATGAGCAGCGCAATGGTGGCGGACATGTGCTCGATTTTGTCGTGGAAAAGTGCAAAATTTCCATTTGCAGCAGTGAGCAGTTTAATCTGTTGCTGCCTGATGATGAAAGCTATTTGAAAGCAGATCTGCACACACCTGATCTGGAGCAAGCGATTTTGACAGCTGAAGGGGCTGGAGTAGGCGCGTAAGCTAGTAGAGCTATTTTGACAGGATGATATAGCTATACTACAGTGCTAGTGCAAATGAATTTGGGATTATCTTTATTTCTAAAAGGGATACGCAAGCAAAATTCCATCGGTTTGCACTTTAAACCTGGATCAGTTACTCGAGTGAATGTAAGTTAAGATAACCCGATGGATGATGAGGAACATCCACTTTCCAAAATGGGATGTCGTCATATTCATGTTGGACGTTTTTCCAGACAAAGGCTATTTTTCAACTGGCTCCGCAGGTGATGATATAATGAAATATAGCGAAGCCCCTTTCGTAAGATGAAAGGGGCTTTTGTTTGTTGTTTGCAGTATACGTCTTTGTCAATTACTTCTCGCTTTTGACCTTATTGTATGATCAAGTTCTATGATCCAGCTGCCCTTATTGCGCTGTCTCTGCTGCTTGCTCCTTCATCATAGGAATCCGCTGTCCCATCGGTTTGCCTACGATGCCATGCTCCCTCGTATACACGATGCGTCCCCGACTCATCGTCTGCTCCACCCGGCAATGCAGCTCGCGACCGATATACGGGCTATGTTTATGACGATAATACAGATCGTCCTGCTCGATCTGATAACCTGCCTGCAAATTCACCAGCACTAGATCGGCATCTGCACCGACACGTAGTTCACCTTTATGTGGCAAAAGTCCAAACCGTCGTGCTGGCTCCAATGATAGCAAACGAGTGATCAACGTAAGTGGCAAATTACGACGCAAATAACCTTCTTCCAGCATCAGCTCCAGTGAATGCTGAGCGCCGGAAATGCCGCCCCATGCCTCGAACATATTGGTCGCTCCCGTTTTCAATGTAGATGGACAGGGAGAGTGATCAGAGGTGATCATATCGATCTCGCCGCTGGCGACACAGTGCCATAGTTGCTCCTGTTGTGCTGCACTTCGCAGCGGTGGCGCACATTTGGCAGCAGCTCCGATCTGCTCCAGATCACCGTCTGTTAATGCCAAATAATGCGGGCACGTTTCCAGCGTCACATCCATACCTTTCGCTCTTGCATCTTGAATCATATGTACCGCCTCAGCGCTACTAATGTGCACAAAGTGTAACTTACAGCCTGTCTCCTGCGCATAATGAAGCGCCTGTTTTACCGCAGCAACTTCCGCAGCAATCGGGCGTGATGCTGTATAATCGGCAGGCGTAAAGCGCTGTTCTGCCACACATTCGGCAGTAAGCTGCGATACGATCGGCTCATATTCAGCATGCAGAGCAAGCACCTGTCCAGTGCGAGCAATACGCCGCATGCCTTCTAATAGTGTCTCATCATCCACATTACGAAATGCTTCTTCATCGGGGTCGCCAGGTGCAGACATGAACGCTTTAAAACCACATACCCCTGCTTCGGCAAGTGGCTCCAGATGTTCTAGCTTACCCGGTACAAGTCCACCCCAGCAGGCGTAATCGATATAGGTGGCATCCTGCGCTGCCTGTACCTTTTGCTGTAATGCATCGACGGTGACGGTTGGCGGAATACCATTTAGCGGCATATCCAAAAAAGTCGTACATCCGCCCGCTGCCAGCGCACTCGAACCGGTTACAAACCCTTCCCAGTCGCCCAGTCCCGGCTCGTTTAGATGGACATGCGCATCGATCATGCCTGCCATCACATGCAGCTCGTTTGCATCTATAATATGCTCTGTTCGCTGTAGTTCATGCGGATGGATCTCCCCGATATAAACGATTTTGTCCTGACGAATACCGATATCGCAGCGTTGAATAGCTTCAGGAAACACAACTGTTCCACCTACAATTACCGTATCGAACTCCCTCATATTCAGCACGCTCCTGTCGATTATTTGTTAGGTGTAGCTGTTGAATGATACGAGTGAATGAACAGTACGAATCCAACAAAAGATCGTTGCTGCTCATCCATTTATTTATACTATTATTCAAATGCCCTTATTCAAAAATTTAGCTAGGAGGTGTACGTAAATGTTGGTTGTAGGACATTCACTACTGAAATAACAAATAAGAGAATGGAATCTCGCAGTTACGTCCTGCTTATGTCCATAGACATTTACATACATCCTCCATTCCGTACAGCAAAAACGCAGCAACCTATGTAATTTCATCATTAGAAAAGGAAGCGACGCCTTCGCATCAGCATCGCTTCCTTTTCAGTCACTGCCATTCCCTACATTTACGTCACATACGTAATTCACAGCACATACGCAACTCACAACACATACGCAACTCACAGCTCATACGCAACTTACAGCATATACGTAATGGACTACTCTTACATCGTTTGGAGTTCATAGATGATTTACTGTTTCGTTGTCCACATCCAGGCATCTAGCGCCGCTTACTTAAACTCCGCTTTGATCAACGAAGGATCAACTTCTTTCAACAGACTCAGATCATGATAAGAAGCTGGAGCCGGAATCGATGTAATATTACCAACAGACAACAAATAGTTGCCAACCGCTGCGCCGTTACTTCCATTGACATACGAATCGTTTACTTCCATCGAGTACACATTACGCTTCATGATCTCGGTCAGCTCAGCTTCTGACAAATGCAGCTCTGGTGCCAAAATTTTGATCGCATCCGCACGGTTGTCATTGATGTACTTCGTCGCTTTGTCGAGTGCACGCAGGATCGCTTTGATCGTGTTCGGATTTTCTTGCAAATACTTATCTGTTACCTGCATGGTCGTATGTACGCTCATCCAGTTCACATCGCCTTTTTTGTCAGGCAGTTCGCTTTTGGTACCACTGAACAGGAACTTGCCGCCACCTTGAATCGCTTTGGTGATAAATGGTTCCCATGCTGCCATCGCATCGATAGAACCGTTTTGCAGTGCAGCTACTGCGTCACTTGGTGCCAGATTAACAAATTTGATTTTGCTCACGTCTACGCCAAGCTCTTTGCCCATATTGTCGATGGCAATTTTTACATCAGCCCCGTTCGGGATACCGATCGTTTTGCCTTCCAGATCTTTAGCTGAATTGAGCTGCAATTTAGCGGACCCTACAACTGCCTGTGTACCGGCAATCTGTGCGAGTGGCGCTACGATTTTCACATCGATATTGTTGGATTTCAAAATGATGTCCATAAAGTTCGTTTGTACACTGACCGGCGCACTGCCACCCGATACCATTGGACCGATATCCGGGCCGCTCTCGATCAGCTTACTTTCTACATTCAGACCTTCCTCTTTAAAATAACCCAGCTTGTCTGCGATGATCTGCTGAGAAGAAATTTGCGCATCCCGTACACCGACGAGCGTCACATCCGTTTGTTCCAAACCGCTGCTTGCGGAAGCGGATGAATTGGCCGCTGTATCTTTAGTGCTCGTTCCTCCGCCTGAACATGCTGTTGCTACGAGCGCTACCATCGCTACCCCTGTCATCATCTTGAACCAGTTTGTTTTCATATCCTTACCCCTTCCAAATGTCTTTTTATGTGTACATGTATATGGATACCGGCTGGGTGAGTTGGTGCATTCTGTGATGTGGGTATGCCTTTTAATTGTTGGTGTGAAACGTTGGAACATGAAATGCACTATGCCGGATCAGCCTTTTGTCGTTCTTACCTTTTCTACAGCTTGACCCATACCGCCTTTACGCCAGCCTAGAACGCGGCGTTCCAGTAGTTTGAGCAGCATAGCGAAGATACTATATTCGATGCCGATGAGGATGATGGCGACGAACATGTTAGTGACTTTAAAATAGTTACGAGCATCGACGATCATGTAGCCGAGACCGGAGTCGGCGCCCATCATTTCGGAGACGATCAGGGCGGAGAACGATAGACCTAGACTGATTTGTGCGCCGATCAGCAGATTAGGGACTGCCGATGGGATCATGACTCTGGTGAATACCTGGCGCTGGGAAGCACCGAGGCTAAGGGCGGAGCGGATCAATGTCGATGGTACAGATTTGAATCCGTCGACCGTGTTAACGAGCACGGGGACGAATGTTGTCCACGCGATAAGCATAATTTTAGGAAATTCGCCGATACCAAACCAGATGATGAACAATGGTAGTAACGCGAGCGATGGGATGGGACTAATCAGTGTCAAAATAGGGGATACCCAGCGTTCTAATGTAGCAAATTTGCTGATCAATACGGCTAATATAACGGCGGCAATCGAGCCGATGACAAAGCCTGCAAGAATGCGTCCAGAGCTGGCGATAATACTGTCCAAAATGACGCCTGTTTTGGCAAGTGCCCAACCGTCGTGTACAAGTGTAGACGGGGCAGGTAGAAATAATGGGTTGAACATTTCTATACGCATATTCAAGCGTGAGAAGGCTTCCCAGGCGACGAAGAACAATACGTAAGGGAGCGCGCTTTTTAGAAACGACCAGTCGGCATTTTTGTTGCTTTTCGGTGTAGACAGCAGTGCTGCTCCCGTAGCCGGCTTCGTTTTCGTTAATACGTTCGGTACTTCATTCATACTAATACCTCCTCTTCGTCTTCCATTAACAGTCGTTCGATCTTCGCCATCATCTCACCAAAGCCCGGTGTTTCGAATGTACGTGGATGCTGCAAGCCTACTTCAAAAATCTCAGCGATCACGCCATGCTTCATCACGACGATACGATCAGCCAGATAAACCGCTTCGCTAATACTATGGGTTACAAACAGAATCGTTGTTTTCAACTTTTCATAAATACGGCGGAGTTCGCGCTGCATTAGATCACGGGTAAGAATATCCAGTGCACCAAATGGCTCGTCCATTAATAACACTTCCGGATGACTTGCCAGTGCGCGAGCGATACCGACGCGCTGCTTCATACCGCCAGACAGATCGGCTGGATAATGAGAAGCATACGCATCCAGTCCGACCATTTTCAAAAAGTCCATCGCCATTTCACGTGCCTGCGCTTTCGGTGTGCCCTGTACTTCAGGCCCGAATGATACATTTTCGAGTACGGTACACCACGGGAACAAGGCATGATCCTGAAACACCATCCCGCGTTCTTTCGCCGGCCCTTCAATCGTCTTACCGTTCATTTGTAGTGTGCCTGCATCAGGGAACATGTAGCCGGCAACCATATTTAGCAGCGTCGACTTCCCACAACCACTATGACCTAAAATACAAATGAATTCATTGTCATTCACCGTCAAATCGATATCCTTCAAAATCGTCCGTTCCCCAAAACTTTTCTGTACATTATTAACGGTTAATTTCATAGTTCCACTCCTTTGTACTTGTTTATTTTTGCGATCCATCGATCGGCGACAATACTGAATCCAAGATTGTATACAATGTTGTGCACAACGCTTGTCGTCCTAAACATTCATATTTCTTTCGTTGATGTTCGTCCATCCTTTGTTGTGTTTATGACGGACAGGCTACGATCGGGTCATATGCGTTTGATGCTGTGCGATCATGAACGTGATGTTGTTCATATGATGAATGACTACCTGCGCTTTATGAATGTTCACATAAGCTTTACGAATGACGAACTACACTTTACGAATGGCTACCGCTACCTACACGGCTACGCCTATTGGCGAATATATCGGTTAACGATAGCGGACGTTCATATTGCTCTTCAAAATGTAATGCCTGTTCAATTTCATCCAGATGCTCAATCATTAGCCGTTCCGCGATATCCACATTCCCTTGCCGGATTGCATTTAAAATGAGCTGATGATCGTCGCAACACTTCGTTTTCTGCTCTCCATACAAAGCAATGATGACATAAGATAAGGAAACCAGTTCTTCCAAATAACGATGATAGTAACTATTACCAGAAGCTTCAGCCAATTGAAGATGAAAATCGCCAGTAATTCGAATCGCTTCAAAAATTCGTCCGCCATGCTGTGCCTGATGCTCCTCCTGAATGAGCCGGGCAAGCAATTGATATTGTTCATCTGTTAGATGGGTGCATACTTTGCGTACAACCGCTACTTCGATCACTCGCCTCATTTCGAATACCTGTCTCGCTTCATGAATGGTTGGACAGGACACGAATGCTCCTTTATAAGGAATGATCGTAACGAGCTTCTCGGCTGCTAGCCTTCGTACAACATTGCGAACCGGAGTCCGACTAACGCCAAATGATTCAGCCAACCCTTCCTCAACTAGCTGCATATTCGGGCGCATCTTCTGTTCCATGATCGCCTGCTTAATTGCTTGATATATTTCCTGTTCTTGTGGACTGGCCATATCGTATCCCTCACGATCCGGGTGCTTTTAATTGCGTAGTTGATAGTTATTCGCAGTTGATGATGAGTTGCATCGTTTTGATTCGATTTATTTTTCATGTTTGGTTTTGTTACATGAATTATAGAGTCATGTCATTTTATAAGTCAATATACTTCACATATATAATCGTTATTTTCTATAATCATGCACTAATGAAACGGATTCGTTTTGTTTATTTGCTAAAAATATCGTTAATGTTAGGTATTTTTACGTTAATTCCGTATGATGAATAGGTTTGTTTTGCGAAATAAACGGATATCGGTGGATAAAGGAATAGTCGAAGTTAAAGCGGAGTTGGGTTGTAATCTATTTATTGATGTCAGTTTATATTACATATAAAGGTTTTATATGATTAGCTGTGGCGATCAGATAGGTGATCATACGATTCTGTTTAAACATCATTTTTAATTTCAAATGTACTTTTGACTTGAACCACTAATACAATTCTATTAAATGTGCATACTATTATAGGTTCGATCTATATGTTGCATCTATATATTCCATCTAACCATCCGATAGCGATTCGGACATTAACAACGCATTGACTCTGTTCCGCTTCTACAATTTCGCTTACCAGCTTTACGTATGTAAAAATATGCTTATTTTTCTGACGATAAATTGACTAATTCCCATTCAAATCCAAACATTTTTTGATATACTAGAAGCTAATTTCCGGTTTTTGTTGCTGCATGTTTACATTACAGGCTCAGATTAAAGCTGTCTGCTGCTGATCCTATCTAACAGCACACAAGTACCGACCGTATCATTACATACTATACAAATAGCAAAGGAGTCCTGTACGTGTCTTCAAGCAGTTTGCCCAAAACGAGTGCCACGCCGCCGTCGGCGTCCACTTCTGATGATGCCAAACGCACGATATTTAGCGTGTTGCTGGCGATCTCACTAGTTCATTTATTTAACGATTCGATGCAGTCGGTTATTCCGGCAATTTTCCCGATTTTGAAGGAAACGATGCAGCTTAGTTACACGCAGATTGGCTGGATTGCATTCACGATCAATTTTACCGCTTCGATTATGCAGCCGTTTGTCGGATTATTTTCAGATAAGCGCCCGACTCCAGCCTTGCTACCGCTGGGGATGGCATTTACATTTACCGGGATGCTGTTGCTTGCTCTAGCGCCTAGCTATACAGCGGTGCTCGTCGCTGTTGTATTTGTCGGACTCGGCTCGGCTGCTTTTCACCCGGAAGGCTCCAAAGTATCCAATCTAGCCGCAGGCAATCGGCGCGGATTGGCGCAGTCGATCTTTCAAGTAGGTGGTAATGCCGGGCAATCACTTGCGCCACTGCTTACTTCGCTGATCTTTGTCCCATTTGGGCAATTTGGTGCGATTGGTTTTACCGGTGTTGCCGCGGCCGGGATTATTGTACAAATTTTCATTGCCAGATGGTACAGCGGAACATTGAAAAGTGGCGCGCTGAGCAAAAAAGCTCGCGTAGCGAGAACGATCAAGCCAGAGCTGAAACAACGGATTCGTTTTGCGATGGTTGTGCTCATTCTGCTCGTCTTTATTCGTTCATGGTATGTATCGTCAATCGGCAGTTACTATAGCTTCCTGCTCATTGATCAGTTCAAAGTCGGTGTCGGTGAAGCGCAGCTCTATGTATTTCTGTTCCTTGCTGCTGGTGCGGTAGGCACGTTCTTCGGTGGGCCACTTGCTGACCGATTCGGTAAACGAAATCTGATCTTTATCTCGATGGCAGCTGCGGCACCACTAGCATTGTTTCTGCCTTATGCCAATCTGTTATGGACAGGTATATTGCTCGCACTCGTAGGCTTTATCGTTACGTCTAGCTTCTCCGTTACTGTCGTATACGCGCAAATGCTCGTGCCCGGACGGATCGGAATGGTATCCGGTCTGATCACAGGACTTGCCTTTGGACTGGGCGGTATCGGTGCATTGGTACTCGGCAATATGATCGATGCGATCGGAATTTCGCCCGTGATGCAAATTTGTAGCTTCCTGCCGATGCTTGGCCTGCTTACCTTTCTGCTTCCTTCGGATCAGAAGCTGAGTGAATGGACGGATGGCGCTTCAGATTGATTATAAGACCAGGGAAAAAAGAAACATCGCTGCAATCGTGTAGGTATGATGATGCACATTCATATTTATATTTATATTCATATTTAAATTTAAACTTTTGCTCTAATAAGAGCATATGATACGTATTGCTATTGAACGCACGCCTAAGAAAGCAATGCTCCATGCAAGCAAGTACGATCCATATTTTAAATAATACCAACATCCCAAAATGCTAATATCCGCACCAAAAAGCCCCTCTCCATACGGACAGGGGCTTTTCATTATGGTTACGCTAACGCTAAGCACTGATCGATTCCTTCATCTGAAGTGACCCGTCATGCCAAACGTCGATAACTTATTTATTGTTGGGCAGATGCAGCAGATGCGCCGGAAGCGGAGCTGTTAGCGATATAGCCTTTGCCCATTGCGTCTACTTTTGCTTTTTGTACATAGTACTGCATGCCTGTCAGTTCAGCTTTTGCTTGAGAAGCATCTACCTGATACTGATATTTTTGCAGATCGTACTTCGTGACAACACCTGCATTGAAGCGGATTTGCATATTTACGCCATCCACCGCTGCATCCTGTGCCTGGCGTTGTGCTGTTTGTACCGCTTTGTACGCTGTATCCATATCTTGCAAGTTAGACTGGATCGCTTTCGCATACGTTACTTTACCTTGTTCCAGTTGTTGGGCTGCGATATCGGTTGTTGCTTTGTTTGCTTGCTCCTGGAAGCTATTGTCTGTGATCGCTTTTTCCTCGTCTTCACGCGCTTTGTTCAGGCTATTGCCCAGCGATTGGATCTGGTACGATTTGCCAAGCAGGGTGTCTGCATCTACTGTTGGTACTGGATCAAGTTTAATATCCAGTGGTTTCAGTTGGATATTCGGATCGTACACGATACCGAGATCATAACACAGTGTAGACAGTGTTTCTTGATACGAGTCTTTCAGCTTCGTCAGGTTATCCTGTTCTGCTTGCAGCGCACGATTCGCTTTGTCGATATCTTCCTGTGTGCCGGAGCCGAGACTTTGCAACGTTTGTGCACGTTGTACGTCACGTGTCAGCACTTGAATGTATTCTTCAGATAATGCGATTTGCTTTTGCGTGGACAGCAGTTGTACGTATTGTCCAGTCATCGCCAGACGCGTACCTTCTTTTGCTTCATCCACTTGCAATTGTGTGTTCAGCTTCTGGTTGTCCAGATCACGGATGTTGTTATCCAATGTCTGTCCTGTTTGAGAACCTTGAGACAGAGACACTTCATTGCTGCGATTTGTCGTTACATATTTTAGACCTGGAGATGCGTTCAGGTAATCGACATAGTTCAGACCGAGACTGGCATTTTGTTGATCCAGTACGCGGTATTTCAGTTGCAGCAATTGCAGATTGTATGAATCATTGATCGCCAGATCGATGACTTTATCAAGGTCAAGACTATCGACCTTTTCCGGTGTACGTACACCGGAAATTTGAGATTGTGGTGCTTCTACTCCTGTAGCATTTGCAGCAGGTGCTGCTGGATCTGTAGTAGCAGGTGTAGTAGTTGTAGCTGTTGGAGTTGCAGTTGTATTTGTGCTGTCCGCAGCGTGTACGAGTGCAGGCTGTGTTGAAGCCAGCAGCATGGCGAATACGGAGGCACCGACGATTCCTTTTTTCATTGTACTAATTCATTCCTTCCTATATTTCAATAAACCGATCACCGACAAATGAAGAACCTCATCAAAAAAAGTTAGTAATACTAATAAAATTAATTTAGCATTCCTAACAAAATAAATCAACCTTTAACCGCACACTCGTCTAATTAAAAACAAAATAAAAAGGCAGCTTATGATGCTACCTTCCATTATATAGAAGTATAATGTACAGAACCAGGTTTCATTGTATAATATTGGTATCTACTCACCATTGCCACTCGATGAACAGCACTGCCGTAACAACAAGCACAATAGCGGCAATCAACAACTGGGTACGCTCACTGGATATGGACGGCTTGACGGCAAAATCACTCGGCTGATGCTTCTCTGCATACGTTCCTTCCAGATCATGGTGCGGATCATCGCCTGTTTTCATTGGTCATCCCCTTCTTTCCATATTCTGTATACCAATTATACACGAATTGCCGCCCTCGTTCACAGTATTTTCACAAAATCATCGGCGCTGCTCGTTCATTCTTTTCTATATACATAGATACACTGCCAAAATGTTTTGCTTCGCAACGATAACTTTTTGTTGAACCTCGTGTTAGAAGATCACTAACACTGGAAAGGGTACGATATTTTGCTTTTGCAAAAATCACTTTTCGTTGAACCTCGTGTTAGAACATCACTAACACTAGAGCTATACACTATTTTATTTTACCAAATCACATTCTATTTCATCGGATGCTAGCCCAGCACCAACATGGTAAATAGAAAACGTCACGTGCTGTTATTTTCCAATTTATTCCTTCGCCTCCGCTTCAAGGCTGATTTGTTAGTTAAGCAATCTCCACCCGTGGATTGAGTACACTTTAAGTAAGTATTGTTACAATTGACAAGTAGTCTGAATTAATTCTATAATTCAGCCATGAACTAGAGAGTATAAAAAAAACTGGAGAGTTTAGAGGGGGAACCTGTAACATGAAAAGAAGTTGGCCTCTGGCCATTACAGCCATGTTGCTTGCTGGAAGTCTGACAGCATGTTCGACAGCGAACAATGCTGCTGTCGAGCCGGCAACGACGACAGTCGAAGTGACGACAGTCAAAGAACAACCGCTTGATGCGGTCTATGACCTGTCTGGCACACTTGCTGCTTATGATCAAACACCCGTATCTTTCCGCATCAACGGAACCGTCGCTTCGGTCAACGCTGATGTTGGGGATCGCGTCAATAAAGGAGCTACGCTGGCAAGATTGGATACTGCCGATCTACAACTTCAGGTTGAAAATGCCAATCAATCTGTCGCTGCTGCCGTTGCTTCGCTATCCAGCGCCAAAGCATCGCTGACCAATGCACGAGCAGGTCAACAAGCTGCTGCCGCCGGTGTCGCGTCTGCAAGGGCACAAGTCGAAAGTGCACAGGCCAGTCAGCAAGGTGTACTGGATGGTGCCCGTCCGCAAGAACGCGCACAAGCACAAAATGCAGTCAACAAAGCACAGATTGCCTACGATCAAGCGAAAACCGCTGCTACCCGCGCACAAACCCTTTTCGATAATGGTCTGCTCACTCAACAAGAGAACGAACAAGCACAAACCACACTTGAAAATGCACAGGCTAGTCTGAAAGATGCACAGGAGCAACTGTCACTCACGCTCGCTGGTGCGAAAAATTCGGATCGCGCTTCTGCCGCCGCTGCGGTAAAGCAGGCACAGGTTGGTATTGAAAATGCACAGGCAAGTGTAGCTCAAGCGAATGCTGCCGTCGAGCAAGCGAACGCTGGAGTAGAACAAGCGCAGGCTAGTTATGACCAGGCAGTCATTTCTCGCGATACCGCTCAATTGAATTTGACCCGTGCAGGCTTGCAAGCTCCTGTTTCCGGTACGATTTTGACTAAAGCGATTTCCGAAGGTCAGACGGTAAGCGCAGGTACAGAAATGTACACGATTGGTGAGATCAACCGTCTCAAAGTGATGTTGCCTGTACCGGATAGCGAAATTAATCAATGGCGTGTCGGTCAGCAGGTAAGTATTAGCCTGTATGACGAAGTACGCACAGGTAAAGTGACGCTGCTGTCTCCACAAACGAATGCAAATACAGGTTCGATCAGCGTTGAGGTTGCGATCAGCAATCCGAAGCTGGATTGGAAGCCCGGTCAAGTCGTGAACGCTTCCCGTCAAGCTTCTTCCGAAACAGGACTTCTCGTACCTGCACAGGCAGTCGTTAGCTCGGGCAGTGAGCCTTATGTATTCAAAGTCGTGAACAAAAAAGCTGTACAAACGACTGTGAAGCTTGGCAATCTGTACAACAATAACTATGAAGTGACCGGTGGTCTGAAGGTGGGCGATAAGATCGTAACCCGTGGTGCTGACCGTCTCTTTAATGGTGATGATCTGAAGGTAAGTGAAGCTGCGGCAACCAAAGCACAGGGTACAAGCGGTAATGCCCCGTCGGGTGCAGCTTCAACCGATGCAAACGGTGAGGCTAGCGCCAATGATTAAATATTTCGTCCAGAAACGCAAAATCACATTATTATTCTTTGTGATGCTTATTCTGTTCGGACTGGTACAGCTCGGGCAGATGCCGAAGCAACTGATGCCGGATATCGTGATCAAAACTGCCATTGTAACTACCACGTATGCCGGTGCCAGTCCAGAACTGATGGAGCAGACCGTTACCGAAGTGCTGGAGCAAAAGATCAAAGAGGTCACCAATCTGAAAACGATCGCCTCCACTTCAGGTAATGGCATTTCCTCCATTACGGTTCAAGCCGAAGACAATGCCGATGCGAAAGACACATGGAATGAGCTACGCCGGAAGGTTGAAGATGCACAGGCCGAGCTACCTGCCGATGCAGACAAGCCAACCGTCAATGACAATCTGACGCAAACCTTTGTGCAATCCTTCGCAATCTATGGCAAAACCAAAGAAGACATCTACGCACAAAGCGAACTCATGAACACATGGCGCGATCAATTGCGCTCGGTTCCAGGTATAACCAATGTGGATATCAAGGGGATTCCCGATCAGCAAGTACGTATCGATGCCAATATGTCGAAACTACAGCAATACGGTATTTCATGGGAAACGGTAAGACAGGCGATCCAATCGGAAAATAACCGCGTACCTACCGGTAATATTACGTATCAGGATCGTAACTATCAGCTTACCGTCGATAAAGCGACCGATTACAATACATTAAAAAATATCGTCGTTTCGCAGACTGATGCAGGTATTCCTGTTTATTTGAAGGATGTTGCTGATGTCGAGCTGACGAAAGAAACCGAATCATACTTAAGCTACTACAATGGCGTTCCCTCCATCTCGCTTGATGTGAGCAGTCAGACCGGTTCTGACGTACCTACGATGAATGAACGTTTGACCGCGAAGATGGATATTTTGAAAAAAACATTGCCTTCTAATGTCAAAATCGTCTCGCTGTTCGCACAAAACGATGAAGTTAATCGAATTTTCGGTGATTTGATTCGTGAGATGTTTATCGCGATCGCTGCCGTTATTTTGATCTGTACGCTCGGTATGAACTGGCTGACCGCTGGGTTTGTCGCACTGGCGATTCCGATCTCGATTGCACTAGGTGTCATCTTCTTGCCTGGACTGGGCATTTCGCTCAATCAGATTACGATTGTCGGTCTGATTATCGTACTCGGGATACTCGTCGATGACGCGGTCGTCGTCAACGACAATATCGAGCGAAGGCTATCCACACTTGGCGAGAGTCCGACTGAAGCTTCATTAAAAGGAACAAAAGAAGTCGCCATCTCGATCATTACTGCAACACTGGCAACGATCTCTGCCTTCCTGCCATTGATGGTATTGCAAGGCGATATGGGCGCATTTATTCGTCCGATTCCGACGATTATCTCGCTCTGTATGCTCGCTTCCATGATCATGTCCCTGACGATCATTCCTATCTTCCGTGAATGGTATGAAAATCGTCAGATCGAGCGTGGACGTCGCCGCAAAGATCGTCCGGCAGGTCTGCTTGGCAGACAAATTCAAGCGGTAAGCAACGGCTATGCGCATCGCCTGATGCCCAAAGTGTTAAAGCGTCCGTTATTGATTGCTTTGATCGGTCTGATCGTGAGTACATTTGCGTATGGACTGGCAGCATTCACACCGATCGAGCTGTTCCCAACTTCGGAAGATCCACAAATTACCGTTAATGTGCGTATGCCTTCCGGTACATCACTGGAAGAAACCGATAAGGTTGTACACGGCATCGCCGAATGGCTGAAAAAACAACCGGAAGTGGAAAATATGGCTTACGCTTCCGGTGGTGCTGCACCACAATTGTTCACCAACCTGAGCGTATTATCCGGCAGTGGTTCCAGTGTCGGACAGATTCTCATTACCGGTCAGCATGGTATGAATGTGAAACAAACGACCGATCGCTGGGCAGATCAAATTGATAAAGACTATCCAGGTATCCAGACGACAGTAAGCGGTACGGCTGTCGGGGTATCGGTTGGTAAAGCGGTATCTATTCGTATACTCGGTGACGATATCGAAGAAATCCGTTCCCTGTCGAACCAGATCAAACAGATCATTGGCGATACACCAGGAACATACGGCATTAGCGATAGCATGGGGATTGATAACTATGCACTCGACTTTGTTGTGAATAAACAGGCGATGGATCGTTATAAAGTCACCTATTCGAACCTGACGCAAACGCTCCTGATGATGGGTAGCGGCATGAACGTTGGTAACTTCGATAATGGCAAAGATCTCGTTGATATGAAGCTGTATATGAAAGGCTCACAAACGGTGAGTCCGACTACACTGCTACAACAGGTCAATGTGACGAACTCGGCAGGAACACAGATTCCGCTATCACAGTTAGTTGAACTCAAACCGACCTTTACGATTCAACAGATCAATCGCTATAACTTACAGCGTGTAAATACGATCGAAGCCGATGTGACGGGTCGTACCGCTACAGAAGTGATGCAGGATATTACGCCGAAACTGCAACAGATGAATTTCCCGGAAGGTTATACGTATGAGATTGGTGGCGAAACGTCCGACCAAGCAGATACGTTCGGCGATCTGGGTAAACTGTTCGTTGTCGCTGTCTTCCTGATCTTTATTCTGATCGTGATTCAGTTCTACTCGCTTTCGATTCCGTTGATCATTATGACTACGGTCTATCTGGCAGCAGCAGGTGGTATTCTCGGTCTATTCCTCACCCGTACACCGATCGGCTTTATGTCCGTGATGGGGATTATCGCGCTGGCAGGTATCGTCGTGCGGAACGGTATCGTATTGATCGAATTTATCGAAGATGCGCGTCATGAAGGCATGGAATTGAAAGAAGCTGTCATTCAGGCCGCTTCGGCTCGCTTCCGTCCGATCCTGCTCACATCGCTAACTGCGATTGTGGGTATGATCCCGATTGCAACGATTGGCGAGTTGCTGTTCCGTCCACTCGGCGTTGTCATTATTTTCGGTCTGATCTTCTCGACTATCCTGACCCTATTCGTCGTGCCATCGCTGTACATGGTTGTCGCACGCTGGAAAGAAAAACGTCAGGTACGCAAAATCGAACGTAAACAAAGACGACTGGACAAGCTGAATGCTGCTCCCAAACTGTAATTAAATAATCGATCGTGCTCCACGTAGCCGCTTTTTTCAGTCGCGGATTGCATCTGTGATAGACAGCATGCATAATACGGAGTAACGTATCAGTTAGCGAGCAAACGGACAGAATATTGTCCGTTTGCTCCATTTTCATCACCAAATGCAAGCTAGACAGCATGCGATTCGGATGGACATCGATATCGTAGAAAGCCAGGAGGAAGCGCCCTTGAAAACAAAGGAACAGGATATTATTGAAGCGGCGGTTCGGCTTTTCTCTGAAAAAGGATATACCGCAACCTCAGTTGATGAGATTGCTAAAGAAAGTGGCATGGCAAAAGCTTCGTTTTATAAGTTTTTCCAAAGTAAAGAAGATGTGCTCATTGCAACGGTGAAAGAGCACGGACGAACCATTAGCGAAACGATTGAACGACTGTATGCCGCAACTGATCAACCACCAGAGAAACGACTTGCCAGCTTTATCGATCTACAGCTCAACAGCGTACTGGAAAGCAAAATTCATTCCATTATGGTTTCGCTTCATGACAAAAGCATTTTGCAAAATGAGAAGCTATTGCATGCTTGCCTGCACATCGAATATCAAACGAACCAGTGGTGCACCGACTGCCTGAATCGGATCTATGGATCCAAAGTAGACCCTTTTGTGTATGATATTATTTTTATGGTGCGGGCAATGTTGATGCAGTTTATGTTTTTGCCGCTCATTGGTATTCGGCCACAAATTCCAACCCGTGAATTAGGCGACATGTTAACGAAGCTGGTTGATCAGATGATCCACAATATGATTCAGATGGATTATAAACCGGTCTGGGATTGGACAAGTGTAGAAATGTCACCGGATCGCATTGAGAAAAGCCCGGTTTTTCAAGGGATTCTTATCCATGAGCTGCTAATTGCTATCAAGCGTGCAATTCCTGGTATCGAGGTAGAAGAACAGGAACGCGAGGAATTATGGCAGGTGCTCGGCTCGCTTGAGGAAGAGATCACACGTATGGAGCGACGTTCCGGCATGATCCGTGCTTTGCTTGATTTTCTAACAGGATATGCAGCGCTGGAAGAATATACATTGAAGCTGCAACATGTACTTTCGTTGCGGTAAACGAAGCGTTGTCGAGTGTTATAGTATTATGTGTACTGGACTACAGTGCAAGTGCAGCCGTATGTGGAAGACGATACGATTGATAGTTATAGTGTTATGTGTACTGGACTACAGTGACTCGTTATCGCTATATCGTAGATGTGGTAGATGATCTGTCATCTGTGCCATCGTTAGCGATCGGCTGGACTATAACATACGAAAATATCACAAAAGGACGATTCTACTTCAGATTATTGAAGTGAGAGTCGTCCTTTTTGTGTATCTGCATCATCGGCATGAAGCGATTGCTGCATAGCCAGCTTTCAACATACTACACTTAAGTGATGCAGCAACGCTGTATGGCGATCGTTTATCATTTAATAGGTAGGGTGGTCGCCGCGTTGCTGCTCGTCCAAACGGGCCTTCATCTGAGCAATTGTACGTTCCAGACTGGTGATCGCTTCAGTAACAACTGCACGGTCTACCCCATTTTCCAGCGCACGGGCACGAGCAAATGCACGCTCCTGTTCCGCTGCCGCACGTTCACGCTCCAGTGAAGCACGTTCTTTCTCATGCGTCTGACGGCGCTGTAGCTCATTATATTTATCCAGCAGATCGGTAATGATTTTGTAAAAACGCTCGTAATCTTGAATGACATCATCGAGGAAATAATCGACTTCTTCCTGTGAATAGCCACGCATTTTGGTCGGAAAATCCTTTTCATGAATCGTAAGCGCATCAAACTTGATGCCTAGCTGCTTGAATAAACGCTTCTGGTCCTCCAGCTTGCGCTGATAATTTTCATCTACAGCCATTTTCATCAATCCCCTCATTCCTGTTCGCGTGCCTTGAGCCGCTACTTTATCTGTGTATTAATGTATCACAAACGATGCGTTTGGCAAAATATCGTGCTACCGTTTTAGTGCTGCCCTGTTCATTCGTGTATGTTTGCGGCACAATAGAAGCAGCTCATGTAGTCCTTAATAATAGGATGTAGTCCTTAACGATATAATATAATCTTTAATGAAAGTGGCTAGGAAGGGTGAAGGATAGTATGTTTTTGAAAAAACAATCTATGCAGCGTGCTGGTCGGAACTATACGTATTATCGACTGGTGGAATCGTATCGCGATACGGACGGTCATACACGTCATCGAACGATCCGCTATCTAGGGAAGCTTGATGATCAGCAAATCATGCTAATCCGTGAGCACTTGAACAAGGGACATGTAGATGAAGCGAGTATCGAGCGAATTGTGCAGGGGGAGTATAATGCGATAGCAGGTAGCGCAGAGCGCGTTGGCGATGCTGAGGATGGTGTTGCAGGTATAGCAAGTATAGACAATGAAGGCGAAGCTACTATTGCTGCGAACAATCGCCGCAGTAGCGGTCAGATAGATGGTGAGATGACCAATCATCATAATTGTAAGGAAAATGTGGGAGCGTATAATCGGGCGAGTGCTACTGCTGATCCGATTGCTGGTATTGGTACTGATACTGGTATCAGCTCTAGTGCTATCTCTAGTTCTGCTTCTGCTTCTACTTCTGCTTCTGCTTCTACTTCTACTTCTACTTCTACTTCTACTTCTACTTCTAGCTCTAGTTTACCTAAAAATTCAAGTTTCTGCTCCAGCTCAAATTCTAATTCTAGTCTGAACTTTAGCTCTACTTCGAATTTAAATATTGTTTCTACTTCTAAACCGAGCACGTCCACTCTATCCGCTTCTCTCCCCATCTGGATTCCCGTATCGTTTACGAGTTTACATTTCGAATCCATCAATGGGCAGGAATGGATTGTAGCGGATGAGGATACGTTATTTTTTGTACATCATGGTCAGGCGGAAGTAACGATTCATGGACGTCCTATACTGATGACATCGCAGCAGATCTTATTTTGCCCGCATCAGACAGGTGTGCATATAGGTAGTATGGATGGGCAGCCGCTAGTCGTATATCGGCTCGTTTTGCGCCAGACTGCTTCAGCAGCGGCTGCTTTTGGGCCTATGGATAATATACTGAGCGAATCGATAAGTACGGCGGTCATACTACCTATTCAGTCACCCGCTGAGATTTTGCGATTGTGTAAAGAGCTGGAAAGCTATCCTATGGATGCAGCGGATGCTCAGCAGCCTGTTGCGCTGCTGGCGATGTATCGCTGCTTTTATGAGCTATTGCATCTGCTGGCCGTGGAGACAGCAGCAGCGAAGCGTGATGAGCCATTGTCCTTTCAGCAAATGCTTCAGTATGTGCAAACTCATTTCCGCGAGGATTTACGGCGTGATGAGCTAGCACGCAAAATGGGTATGACACCGGAGCACTTTTCACGTATGTTTCGGAGCCGTCAAAATTGTTCATTTAGTGACTATGTATCGCAGTTGCGATTGCATCAGGCACGGCTGGAGCTGCAACTATCGCAGACAAGTTTGGAGGAGATTGCACGGCGTTGTGGGTATAGTGATGTACACTATTTTAGCCGTAAATTCAGGCAGCGATTCGGCATGCCGCCCGGACAGTATGTAACCGCGCCCAAACAATATGTGAGCTGGAATAGGCCATTTACTGCGATGCTATTGCAGCTGGGGATCGTGCCTGTTGCCGGGCAGATCGATATGGAGGTACTGCGCCATTTTCCCGAGCTGGTAAAGCTTGTAGAGCAGGCAGATTGGACGCTGTCGAGTGGTCATGCAGAATTAACAGGCACGCACACAACGACAAAAGATGCAACGAATGGAGTGGCTGCTCTACTCCCTGCACCTTCGCTTAGTTTACTACAGGAGCGACAGCCAGATCTTGTATTTGCTTATCATGATGATCCGCAAAGTGAACAATTGCATACTTATGCACCGGTACAACGATTGGAGATCGAGCAATATAACTGGCGGCGACAATGGCTCTGGCTAGCCGAGCGAGTGCAACGCAGGCAACAGGCGCAGGACTGGTTACAGCAATGGGATATGATGCTACAGCAGGCAAAACAGCAAATGCAGAGCTGGCTGGAGCGACACCAGACAGTGGGCATTTACAAGATCGTGTCAGAAAAGGTATACGTATATGGCAATCTGCGCAGTATGGGCGGGCCGCTCATTTATGATGGGCTTCATTGTGAGCCGCCTGCACACGTACAGCAACAGCTGATCGATACGGGGCGACTGAATATAGAGGTGCCATTAGAACAATTACATCATTATGCCGCTGATCATATGATCGTGATTCATTATCCAATGGAGCATCAGAACGGAAACGCATACGGAACAGAGCGACAGGCAGCAGCTTCGGTGATGACATCTTCATTCTGGCAGCAATTATCGGCTGTTCAATCTGGACAGCTACATGTTATGGATCGGCATCTCTTTTACGGATTCGACCCGCTATCTCAGCAATTACAGCTTAAAGCATGGTTGAACAGCATGGCATCATATTTGTGATAGCAAGTGATCATCATTGTCCATAGACGTTCCGGCAAGAGGTTGATATGATTCTATTTGATAATCATTATCAATTAGCAAATTGGAGGAATGAATATGAACAATCGGCTGTTTTCCAAATCAGCCTGTATGATAGCGTTGATAGTCGTGCTATGCATGCTGCTCGCTGCCTGTGGAACAGAGAATACTCCGGCATCATCCGGCTCAACTGCGACGACATCATCAAGTGAAGCAACGACAGACGCTTCTGCTACACACACGATCGATACGGCGAAAGGCCAGATTACGATCCCTACCCATCCACAGCGCATCGTATCTACCTATTATCATGGTACATTGATCGCGCTCGGTCTCAAGCCTGTTGGTGCCAACAAAGAATGGTGGATGGGCAGTCCATTCCTGAAGGAACAGGAGCAAGGCATTGAAGACATAGGGGCACCGACATCGATGGAAAAGGTGATTGCGCTCAATCCCGATCTGATCGTAATTAATGACTTTGATGTGAAAGCCTATGATGAATTAAGCCAAATCGCACCGACACTGTATGTTCCGTATACCGCCTACAAAAATCCGAAAGAAGAAATTGCACTGTTTGGCAAGCTGCTCGGACGCGAACAACAGGCGGAGGCATGGCTGAAGCAATACGATGAAGCCGCTACCGCTGCGCGTGCCAAAATAAAAGATGTTGTAAAGCCTGGCGAAACCGCAGTCTTAATCAATGTGCGTGAAAAAGACGTTGCGATTCTTGGCGACAACTATGGACGCGGTGGATATGCATTATACGATGGACTGCAATTCAAACCACTGGCTAATGTGAAAAAAGAAGTGATCGACAGCGGCAAGCAAATTTTACAAATTCAGCTTGAAAGCCTGCCGGACTATGCGAATGCCGATCATATCTTTATCTGCTTTAACGATGGCACGACCGAAGCGCAGAAAAATACGATCCTGAACAGCTCGATCTGGAAAAACCTGCCCGCTGTGAAAAAGGGGCAGGTGTATGATCTGCCCTATGATACCTTCTCCTATTATGATCCAGAATCGATTATAGGACAGATGGGCTTGCTGGCTGATATGATCGTAGCTAAAAGCAAATAATGATGCCGATTCGTAAGGATAAACCCTTTTATGAGTAGCGATTGCGTCTACTACTCTTCACTCTAAAATAGCCTGATCCCGCGCCTGGCTAGTCGCTGCGGGATCAGGCTATTTGAATATCGTTTATCCGCTCCAGATCATATGCCAATGAGCATATATAGTTAGCTTACTGCCGCTGCTTGCGCTGGAATTGGAGATAGATCGCGCATGAACAGCTGATCTTTGCATAGGATATACATGATCGCTACAGATTCCGTTTGATGATGTGCTTATTTTGGTTTATTACTTTTACTCTTACCCTCACTATTACTTTTACCCTTACTTTTAATTTTACTCTGACTCTTCCCCTTCTTAAACTGCACTATTTAGCTCGTGTACAAACGGAATACATGCGCGATTGGTGCTTCTGCTTCGGTTACGGCTGCTGGTAGCTCTACTTCAAGTCCTTGCTCGGTGGTGCGGAAGGTTAGATGACTTAGCACTGCTTCACCTAACAGATCAATCGATTGTACTTTGCCATGATACGGGATTAGATGTACGAGCGGTACAGATGTATGTTCGCTGGCATACAGGTAGCTGGCATATACGCGCTGTTCTGCGGCGCGTTTAGTAAATGCCCAATGATCCGCATACACAGGTTCGCAGCTACGTGTTTCATAGACGGCTTCACCATACGTATTCAGCCAGGCGCCCAGCCCTTTAATACGTGCAATAGCTCCAGCAGGTAATCGGCCGTCAGGTTGAGGGCCTACATTTAAAGCCAGATTGCCGCCCTTAGATACAATCTCCAGCAGCAGATGAACAAGTTCACGTACTGATTTGTATTCGTCTTCATAACGGAAGGAGAATGAGGTGCCCATCGTGACACAGCTTTCCCAAGGAATCGACATCGCGTGCTCTGGTACGGTCTGTTCAGGTGTGACGATATTTTCGTACGCACCGCCTACGGTACGGTCAGCAGCGAGTAGCCACGGCTGGTGCTGTCGCATCCGATCAACAATTTCACCGAGTCGAATATCCTGACCACCTTTGCCCGGACGAACCCAGCCTGCATCTAGCCAGAGCACGTCCACACGTCCGTATCGGGTTAATAATTCCTCGATCTGATCATGGGTAAACTGTACAAATTGCTCCCACAGCCACGGATATTGATGTGGATCATAGCTCGGTCCGCGCCAGCTATGATCGCCGCGCTCCATCCCATCTGTCCAGTAATATGGCGTATGCCAGTCTGCTTTGGAAAAGTAAGCCGAGATCGCCAGCCCTTGCTGCCGGAATGCTTCAAACAGATGACCTACAATATCTGCATAACGATGCTGGTGAAAAGGCGTGTCCCTGCCAGTAATTCGATAATCGGTCGTATGCGTATCCCACATACAGAAGCCGTCATGATGCTTGGTCGTAAAGTTCAAATAGCGAAAGCCGCCTTCCTTCGCCAGCTCTGCCCATACGTCCGGCTGAAAGCGAATCGGATTAAAGGTACGATTTAAGCTAAAGTATTCACGCTTGAGCTGCTGCGGATCGGATTGCCAGTCGATACCATCACGTGACCAGTCACCATCGTCATCGCTTAGTGCCCATGACTCGACTACACCGAGCTGAGAGTAAGGTCCCCAGTGCATCATGAGTCCGAGCTTCTGATCTTTGAACCATTCCAAGCGCTCTAGCAAATATGGATTTTCCGGCTTTACCCATGATTCTTCACTGCTGTAATTGTGAACCCCATCTTGCACTTCCAGCAGCTTGTCGGTCTGTGGCTGCTCCTTGTCTGGCACCTGCTGTTCGCTCATCGTATGACCTCCTTGTTCTTATTCATTCATCACTGTTGTACAAGGATAATGGACTATATGTTTCTTTCGCTCGGAAATAGGTGGCGATCCAATAGCCTATTGAGGAATAGATGCAAATAGGCGAACCTTTGCACCTATCTGTAGGCGTCCAGTGTAACATCATGCGTGCAGTGTCCATTATGCATCCAGCTTACATTGATCATCTGGCATACCGTTACACATTTAGCGTACCGTTGATTCCGTTAATTCAACATATCGTTCATCCAGCATCCTATTCCGCGTCCAGCAACCCTTTTTGTAGCGCTCGATAGACAAGATTAGCGAACAGACTATTCGACCAGGCAAACCATGGCCTTGTAAACGTATATGGATCATCCGCATGAAAGCCCTCATGCATGTAACCCGTATCTGCATCGGTCGCTTCCAGCGTATCGATCATAGACAACATTTCCTCGTCGCTGGATGCGGTCAAGCCCTGCATCGACAAGCCCATATGCCATACGTATTGTGGTGGTGTGTGTGGACTTCCCATCCCACTCGCTGCTTTGCCTTCAAAATAAAACGGATTTTCCGTACTCAAAATAAACTGACGGGTACGCAAATAGATCGGATCATCCGACGCACAATAACCGAGATACGGCATCGATAACAGACTCGGTGTACCCGCATCGTCCATTAAACAATAGTTGCCTAACCCGTCTGTCTCATACGCATAAATAAGTCCATGCTGAGGATGGCGATACATACCATATCGCTCAATCCCATGCTGCACTTCTTCCTCCATCACAGCCAGTTCCTCGGCAAATGCCATATCCCGATACACGAAGCGTACCATCTCCTGCATCTGCCGCAGACAGACGACAACAAACATATTAGCCGGAATATTGTAATGCAGCTCGCAAGCATCATCACTTGGACGAAAACCAGACCAGATCATCCCGGTATAGCTCACCGGCATGCCCATACCGCGATTGCGAATCGTATCAATCGCTGGACAATTGCGGCGGGTAAAACGGTACGGTGATTCCTCCATATGACGCTGCTCTGTCCGCCACAGTTCATAGATCGTGCGCAGTCCTTGCTTAAAGCCGCTATCAAAAATATCCGTATTTCCACTTGTTTTCCAGTAATGATACGCTAGTCTGATCGTAAAACAGAGCGAATCCAGCTCGAATTTACGTTCCCAAACCCACGGGCCCATATCGGTCTCATCGGCAGGGTCCCAGTGCCAGTCATTCGCCGTTTCATTAAATGCGTTGGCATATGGATCAATCGATACATAAAACATATGCCGCCGGATTAACCCGCCGATGATGCGTTGCAACTGCGGATCATCACCGCAAAGTGGTACATAATGCATCAATTGCTCGACCGAATCACGCAGCCATAGCGCTGGAATATCGCCGGTGATCACAAACGTCGTTCCATCATCGAGCAGCTTGGTCGTCGTTTCTAACGTGCTTGGAAAGCAATTGCGAAATTGCTGCGCCAGTTTGGGACGGTTCTGAAGGCGGCGATTCGCTTCCTCCAGCACCGCCTTGACCGCATCCGGCAGTTCAAACGATGTCATCGTAATATTCGCCATACTCTGAGTCATTGTTTATGCACTGCCTTTCCATTTCAGCGTTTTGATCTCATACGGTTTGAATGTCAGTTCCAGTCGCCCATCCTGCGTTTCCAGACGTTGCTGTTCGTCTTCCAGCAGATTGGTCAGCAGCCAGTGACCGTGTTCATGCTGGGCGGTTTCGGGTATCGTCAGTACCGCCTTACTGCGGCTACCGGATGATTCATACAGACGGAAAATCGTACCATCGCCATCTTCGGCAGGCTTGATCGTATCCAATACAACATGCTGACTGCTGTAATACAGCAACGAAACGCCTGCTGGCTTCGAATGCGATTCGCTAGTATCCTGTCCGAATGATACCGCTGCAGGAATCGTTGTAGACCGTTTCGCAACCGTAGACGACTGGAAAGAACTTGCGTTTGCTATGCCAGTTGCCTGCATGGTGTTGGCGATACTTGCTTTATTTGCCATGTTCGCTGTATTTGCATCCTTAGCCGTTTGAATGTGCATCGTGTCGTTATGTTGACTGTGTATACTACGTTTATCGTCGCTGCTCGATGTAAGCGAACGAGCATGTACACTTGTCGCAGAAGATGAAGCCTGATTGCTTTCACTGGTGTGAACCGGGGCAAGCAGTCGCACGGGCACCTGCTGATTCAGTTCAGCCGCTGCACGCACAATATGCGCTTCACGCCAGTTACCGCCATGTGGCAATAACGAATACGTGAATTCATGCTGACCGATATCTGCCGCATGATCCGGCCATTTGGGTGCGCGCAGCAGCGATAAGCGCATATGACCGTCCTTGATGTCATAGCCGTATTTGCAATCATTCAGCAGACTGACTCCATAGTCACCTTCTGACACATCGGCCCAGCGATGTCCACACACTTCAAATTGCGCCCGTTCCCATGAAGTATTGTTGTTCATCGTCCGCTCCAGTGCGCCAAATGGAATTTCATAGGTTGCCTGTTCAGCGATCAGATCAACCGGAAAGCTCACTTTGAGCAGCTTATGGCTTTCCTGCCAGTCTACTGTGGTGCGGAAATCGATGCGGCGGTGGGCAGTGTACAGGTATATGTCCTGCGTAATCGTCGAACCGCCTACCTCCCAGCGAAAGCGCAAAATATCTCCTGTCCCCCCACGCATGACTACCTGAGAAAAGAGCAGATTAGCACGTCCTGCCGACTGCGCAGCAAACTGTGGATCGATATCCCACGCATCCCACAACGTTGGACGGTCATGATAATAGCCAAATACGTTGCCGGCATGTTCTGGCTTGAGCACTTCACGTTCAAATTCCTTATCATACAGCGAAGCTATTTCACCCTGCTCATTAAAACGAATCGTATAAAATGGCGTCTCCCAAACGACCGGAACCTCCGCACCGAGCACAATATCTGCCGGACTGCTCACATCATCCTCGTGCTCATATTCCTGCGCTATAGGTGCGCTAACTTGCATCTGCTCCGCTTCACGCAGCCAGATGATCGTATACCCAAAGGCGGGAATCGATGGGATATGAATACGTAAGGCAAACTTTGAAGCTGACGGCTGTTGATTTGCTGATGAAGTCGGTGCTGCTAATTGTTCTGGTTGCTGTAGATGCTCTGATTGTTCTGATTGCTCTACTGGTTGTAATTGATCTACTCTTTCTAATGGAGTTGGCTGTTTTGCACTGCCATTAGCATGATAGATATGTGCTCCTACTGAAGCGGAATCCGATGATGACGATGATGCACTTTGCGATAATGCACCTTGTGATGATAATCCATGTTGCAGCGGAACGAGTCCGGGCAGTTTAGGCCGCGCCACGTTAAAACGGGCAGACGGTGCTGCGACAGGCGGTAGCTCTGGCTCGGCAAGCTCCAGCACAACGATATCGCAAGGTAGCGCTTGTCCATGTTCATCAAAGGCAGTCAATCCGCGCAGCTCATCCCCACCGCGAATTTCAATCCAGTCTCCACGTTCCCAACCAAGACTGTTGAATACAACATAAGGGATACCCGTGTGTGTATCTGTTACTGCTTCCGTCTCTGCTTCTATCTCTGTATCCTTTAACGAACTCGCGGCTAGCTTGCCGTTCATATCGTTTTGCAAAATAGACTGTGTCCATACATCGAGAGCCTGATGGAGCGCGGCTTGTCCGATACGCAAAATCTCTTCATATTCCACATCGGATGTACGATACACTTCATGGATCGCTGAACCTGGCACAATATCGTGAAATTGATTTAGCATCATGCCAAGCCAGCCCTGTTTGAACAATGCTGGTGTAATCGGTTGCTGATCTACGCCCTCTGCACGATGAAGCAGCAACGGACTGACAGAGTAAGTCGCTGCCTCCGCATCACGCGCTGCTGCCTGACCGGAAACGGAATAAGGTTGCTCTGATGAGACATACTTGCTTTCATTTGGACGAGAATCGCCATCTGTCAGGTGGTGTTGATCGTTATTCATTGCTTGCGCTTCTGTACTGTCCTTCTTTACGTTCGGTTCAGTCACATGATCGTCCGTATCGTCTGGAGCCAGACTGCTCACGCCCAGCCGCAGCATCGCAAGTCGCTCCCATATTTCAGCTTCACGGTACAAAATTTCGGCTTTGCGATTATAGCGTTTGTTCCATGCCTGCGTCGTATACGTACCGCGATGCAGTTCCAAATACAGATCGCCTCGCCAGACGGGTAGCTCTGGCTCCTGCTGGCTAATATGTTCAAAAAATTGCTTTGCCGTTCCAAATTCTGCTTTCGGCTGACCGATCATCCATTCAGCATGTTGTACATATTCCACCATCGGCTCGGTCACACCGCCTCCACCATCACCATGTCCGTACAGCAACATTTGCTCGGGATGCACTCCCTTTTGCCGAAACGATTGCCAGTGCTCGTCGATATCTTTGACCGTCGTCGACTCGTTCACCCCATGATTCAAATAGGACAGAACGGGCGTACCATCGATCCCTACCCACTGAAACAGATCATATGGAAACACATTGGTATCATTCCAGTTCAGCTTGGTCGTCATAAAATAATCGATCTCTGCCTGTCTGAGCAGCTGTGGCAATGAGGCGGCATAGCCGAACGTATCCGGTAACCATTCGATCGAGGACGTCTGCTGAAACTCCTCCCGATAAAAGCGCTGTCCATACAATAGCTGACGAGCTAGTGATTCGCCGCTTGGAATATTCAGATCCGGCTCGATCCACATGCCGCCGACTAGCTCCCAGCGTCCTGCGGCAACATATTGCTTAATTTTGGCATACAGTTCAGGATAGTGATCCTTCACATAAGCGAATAGCTGCGGCTGACTTTGGGTGTATATAAATTCAGGATAGTGCTCTAATAACGTGCACATCGTAGAAAAGGTACGACTCGTTTTGCGTACCGTCTCACGTACAGGCCATAACCACGCCAGATCGATATGTGATTGTCCGACCATGATCATGCGTCCATTCGTCTCTGCGTCCGGCGCATACGCACCGACACGCTGACGTAGCAATTGCTGAAGCTGCTCCCACGGCTTGGATAATTGCCATGATTCCTGGGGTAAATCATATGCCGTGCGCATACATTCTTCCAACGCCTCATAAATGTCATGACGGCGCCGTTCGCCTTCTGGCAAGCGCTGTGCCGCATCGACAAGCAGACGAATGCTGTGCATAAGACTCCGTAGTCCCTTATTGATCCGAACGATGCTTGATATAAAACCGCTCAGCGGTGCGACGAACTCCGGCTGTCCATTTAACGGATCACGCGGCTCTGGAATCGGATCATATAGCTCGATCTCGATCTGGAGCGGCTGTCCGATATGGCTGACACGTAGGGGAATAAAGGTATGATTTTTGTCCAGTCCATGATAATGCTCACCGTTGATGTTCAGCAGTCCCTCTCCGCCACCTGCATGAAACAAAAGGGCGGTCGGATTATCTTTCCAATCCGCTGGCACGGTAATTTCCGTTTCTAGCCTATACGTGATGCCATGTGTATTTTGGAGTGTGCGGTCACTGATTTTGCGCGGTGACAATAACTCATACTGTCCAGCAGTCACATAGCGTACTTCTTCTATCGTCCATCGTTCCAATTCCACCTGTTCCAACCACTGTCCATTGGCGAGATGCTTAAGAAATCGTTCCATCCGATGCATAACGAAATGAGCCTCCTGTGTACCTGCTATCAGGTATATTCGTAGTGTGCTGTGACGACAATGGGATGACATGTATGCTCTGATCAGACAGGCGCTATAAAGACCTGGATCGAGCGGTAAACTTAACGGCATTATGCTATAGCAGGGCTGGGGGCGCAATATGTGAGATATGATAGGGTATGTGTGATATGCGCTTTCAGAGCTGTAAAATAGTTTGCTTCGCAAAAATCGCTTTTTCATTGCACCCCGTGTTAGAAGATCGCTAACACTAGAAGTTGTTCTTTTCCTTTATTTTCTTGCCTGCGTTCTGTGCGGCTCGAAACATTTTTAAATACTGGTGTACATGATCAAGTTGCTTTTTCGATCTAGTTTAGTTATATGCTTCAAATCAATAAAATAAATAGCTAACCTGGATCGAGCAGTAAGCTGTACTCTATCACTTTGGATGTAGGCAATATGCAAAAGTGACCCACTCAACGATGTAGCCATCTTGTTTGGAAATCCTGGCACTGCGCTGTACACAATTAAAAGCTATGCCTTCACGGTCAACAAAATCGTCTTCCCCTCTGCGGAGTGGCTGCCAAGTTGGAGGCGGAATTCGCCGGGTTCTATCATACGTTCCAGATTACGGTCTAGCATTTCCAGGTGTTCGGCGGTGATTGGAAATGTGACGGTTTGGGTTTCGCCGGGTTGTAGATGAATTTTATGAAAGCCTTTTAGCTGTTTGGCAGGGCGTGTGGTCGATGCGACGACGTCGGTGATGTAGAGCTGGACAACTTCGTGTCCTGCTCGTTGGCCGATATTGGTAATCTGTATGCTGACCTCGGTTAATGTATCTGCATAGGCTGGAGTTGTTGGCTTGGCAATGCTGGCGATGTCGATTGTTGCTCGTTCGATGACAGGCTCGCTGTATTGGAAACGAGTATAGCTTAGTCCATAACCAAATGGGTAGGCAGGGGTCAGATCCATTTCCAGATAGCGTTTGCCTCGTGTTGCACGCGCATTGTAGTAGATCGGCAATTGACCGACATGGCGCGGCACGGACAGCGTAAGACGACCGGACGGATTCACATCTCCGAACAAAATATCAGCTAATGCATGTCCCCCCTCCTGGCCGGGATACCATGCTTCAATAATCGCATCCGCCTGCTCATCGATATATCGTTCAACAACAGGGCGACCGTTAATATAAACGATGATGATCGGTTTGCCCAGTCCGTGTAATTGACGGAACAGTTCAAGCTGTGCGCCTGCCAGTGTCAGATCGACGCGGTCAATGCCCTCGCCGCTCTCCATATCGCTTTCTTCGGATTCATGCACAAGCGATTGTCCAGTGCGTAGATCGATCGTACCTTCGCCAAAATCGCGTGCACTTGATCCGCCCAGCACGAGCACGATCGTATCTGCCTGTGCCGCCACTTCCAGTGCATATGGAATACCTTCCAGCGAGCCATCTTTGATGCGGCATCCCGGTGCATACAATAAGCGCTCTTCCTGACCCGCAGCAGCTAGATGTGCGCGAATGCCTTCCAGCGGCGTGACGATTTTGCCCGCAGGCTGGGGAGAGGTGTAATCGCCGAGCTGATTGTATGGCTTATTCGCATTTGGACCGATCACAGCGATTCGTCCGGATGCCGTCGCAGGGAGCGGTAATAGCTCAGCATCATTTTTCAGCAAAATCATACCTTCACGCGCTACTTCGCGCGCCAGATCGATATGTGCCTGTGAATGAATGACCTGTTCTGCTATCTGTGGATTGACATATGGACGATCAAATAAACCGAGCTTGAATTTCATGTCCAGCACACGTCCTGCCGCCCGATCGAGTTGTTCCATATGAACCAGACCTTGTTCCAATGCCGCAGATAAGTAACGGCTGAACATATAGCCAGACATTTCCAGATCAATCCCTGCTGATAGCGAAATGGCAGTCGCCTGCTCTCCCGTCTCGACTACATTATGCCCATGATCCTGCATCAGCATATTCATCGCACTGGCATCCGTAATCACAAATCCAGCAAAGCCCCATTGTTTGCGTAGCACCTCATCCAGCAAATAATCATTCGATGTGCACGGCACGCCATCGATCTCGTTATATGCAGTCATGACCGAAGCTGCTCCAGCTTCAACTGCTTTGCGAAACGGCAGTAAATCAATCTCGTGCAGCTCGCGCAAGCCCATATGTACCGGTGCCCCATTGCGTCCTCCCTCCGATGCACCATATCCGGCAAAATGCTTCAGTGTAGCAATCACACGATCCGGCGCCGCCAGCGATTCGCCTTGCAAACCACGTACCGCTGATACAGCCAGCTGTGCTGCCAGATACGGGTCTTCGCCATACGTTTCTTCCGTTCGTCCCCAGCGTGGGTCGCGCACGATATCCAGCACAGGCGAATACGTGGCTACGCCGCCCTGACTGCGCGTTTCCAGCGCTACCGCTGCACACATACGCTCATATAATTCCGGGTTCCATGTGCTTGCCGCCAGTAGCGGCACCGGATACACCGTTGCGCCAATCGCCATATGTCCATGTGAACATTCCTCGCCAAACATTATCGGAATGCCGAGCCGTGAATGCTCCATCGTGTATTGCTGTATCGTATTCAAAGCTTCCGCGCCTTCACGCGGAGATAGCCCGGTTTCCAGTGTCACTTCTGTCCACGGATCAGCACGAAGCGCCGCATAAAGCGCGCCAATCCGTCCCTCACGTACATCCTGCTGAAACGCCTCGGTTAGTGTGATGCTGCCATCTTCATTTTTCGTAAACATCTTCCAGCCAAACGGCTGTACCAGTTGCCCGATCTTCTCATCCGTCGTCATCTGTGCCAGCAGGTGTTGAACGCGCTCCTGCGGCGAAAGTGTTGCATCCTTGTAGCTCATAAATGAAGTCACCCTTTCCCTTTCGCGGCGCTATGCGCCAAAATGTACAGGCGGATTACTTAACGATTTAACGATTCACATCGTCCTCAGCACTCCGTCACAGTGTAGTAGTTCGTTTCTGTGCCACGGATACCTGTCCAGCGAGAATTAAAATTTTATTATTTTCTATAAAAATAATTTTCATAATTATCGAGAAAATAAGAAAAAATTATTTATTTATCACCTTATATGGATATAAATGGTTTTAATTAAAAAGAGACGGTTGTATATAGGAAGTTATGCTTCTGTTTTTATTGATTCTGTATCATTTAAACGAAGTTCTTTTCGCAAATTATTTCAAGCTTTTTCATACAACAGCCGAAAAAAATTTATTATGTAGAGGAATGTGAGCATAAAAAAGAAGCTGCGTATCCGAAGATCGCAGCTTCTTGCTAATATCGATAATAAGGGTATACTTTATATCCACTCTTATTTAGGGCATGTACGCCAACTCGTATACGTGTAAGCTGTGCTTCACTGCGAGAAGTAAATAAGGGTAAGGACGACTTACAGGGTTAGCGATGTTCTAACACATCGTTCAATGAACATGTGGTTCAATGAAAAATGACTTTTGCGAAAGCAAACTATCGTTATTCTTCCCAGCACGGGAATCTACACTATACTCCTAATCGATAGATTCCTGTGCGAGACGGGAGTCCGTCCCCTTATTCTTTCTCGGAGTGGTTGATGCCCCAGTAAAACAGTTTTCGTCGCCCCTGGTACCCAACGAGCACACAGCCAATGCACTGCTCGTATATACGTTTGGCGATGCATTCTGACATGGATACATATCTTATACAAATGTAAAAATTAACTTCATCGCTAGCTAACAACAACTTATTGAATGTACGATCCAGCTTGCTGCACTGTTTCCTTCGTCATGAGCTTATCCAACATTCATAGTCCGTACCTGTGTTACTCATCTCATGCTGATCTACCGCTCAGTACGCCCAGTTCCCTTTACGGAACACCGGCTCCAGCGTACCATCCGGCAGCTCACCATCAATATCCAGCTCTGCTGAACCGACCATAAAATCGACGTGCGTCAGACTCACATTGGCGCCATGTTGTAGCAGTTCCTCCTTGCTCATCTCGGTGCCACCGTCCAGATTGGTCGGGTACGCACTACCAAGTGCAAAGTGACACGACGCATTCTCATCGATACCGGTATTGTAGAAAATACGATTCAGATTGGAGATCGGAGAATCATGCGGTACAAGCGCCACTTCGCCCAGATACATTGCGCCTTCATCCGTTTCTAATAGTGAGGTCAGATGCTCCAAACCGGATACCGCATCATAAGCGGTCACTTTGCCTTCGCTAAATGTCAGCTGAATGCCCTCTACAAGCCGTCCATTCAAATTCAGCGGCATCGTACTCGTTACCGTACCGTTCACACCGGTACGATGTGGCATCGAATACACTTCTTCGGTCGGCATATTGGCGATAAAATATGTACCTTCCGCATTCGGACCGCCCGCACTTTTCCATAGATGCCCTGCCGGCAGTTCCACACGCAGATCGGTGCCTGGGGCGCGGTAGTGCAAGCTTTTATAACGTTTGCTGTTCAGACGTTCCTGTACTTTTTGCAGACGTGCTACATGTTCATGCCAGTCAGCTACGGGATCATTGTCCGGTTTTACACGGTTCATCATAAAGATCGCATCCCACATCGCTGTGATCCGCTGCTCTTCCGGCAGATCGGCGTATACTTTGTTTGCCCATGCCACAGTCGGTGCTTTAACAAGCGCCCAGCTGATGCGGCTGTTGCGTGTGTAGTCACTGTATTTTTCATTGGCGATCGCTGCTGCCTTTACCGACTTGGATACTTTCCACGAATCGATACCGCTAAACAGCTCTGGATTCGGGACTTTAATACGCAAAATCGCTCCGCCTTCGGCAGCGAACTTCTCCATCATATCCGCATGCCATGTCGGATAATAATCAAACGTATCGTCTGCCGCATGCTCGTAACGAATACGGGTGATCGCTTCATCATCCCAATCGACCATCACATATTTAGCTCCTGCGTCATACGCTTCGGCAACGATCAAACGTGTCAGTTCAGCCGTTTCCAGCGGTGCGTTAACGATCAGCACCTGTCCAGGCTGAATATTCACTCCGATCTGGACGACCAGACGGGCATATTTTTCAAGCATGTGTGTAAATGAGTTCATTGTGAGTCTCCTTTGGTGTCTGTTGATTTACGCGGTCTCTGTCATCGTGTCGTTCTACTCTATTTTACATAAAATAACGCGATATATAAAAAGGACGAACGATTCCGACATCAGCACGAACTCATCCAGTATACCGTGTAATGAATCACATGAACATGAAACCGTCTATTCACCGATTTCCGTAATGCCCGTATTTACAAAAGGAGGCACCTTCTGACCGTCTGTGATCGCAAGCAATGTGTTCATAATCGATTCGCCCCAATGCTGTTCATTCTGGGAGATGATCCGCGTAATCTGTCCGTTCACGAGTGATTCTTGCACCGCTGGTGTCAAACCGAGCGCGATATTGTACTGCTTTAAGCCTTTCGCTTTCCAGACAAGGATCGAACTGGAGCTGGATACCGGGTCCAAATTGATCAATGCACTAAAATGCGGATGAGCGCTAATCATCCGCTCTAACTGCTCGGTTGCATCTTCCTCTGTGCCATCATTGTTGCTAATCTCCAATATATCGATCGTCGTATGGCTACTCAAATATTGCTTCAATCCGTCTAATCTCTGGCTTAGCCCTAACATATGCGGCATGCCTGACTCTACAATGACCATCCCTTTACCATCTAATAGCTTGCTGACCGACTTCCCGATGGTTACCCCGGTTTCATAATTGTCTGCACCGATAAAAGCAACTCGTTTGCTGGTTGGAGCGTCCGATTCAAAGCAGACGACCGGAATGCCTTTGGCGACCGCTTTGTCGATCACATCAACAAGTGCCGCAGAATCGACCGGATCGATGGCAATACCATCCACCTCCTGCTTGATCATCATCTCCATGATGCGGATTTGTTGTTCCAGATTCGCTTCATCCGGCGCTTGAACGATCAATTTAACCGCATGATTTACGCTGGCTGTTTTCAGGTTTTCGGTAATGATTTCATACGTTGGATTCACCGTCGGATAAATAATACCAAACACGAGTGGAGCGTGAGCAACGGTAGTGGCAGGGGGCGCGGTTTCTTTCGTTTGCTTTGTACTATCAGGAATCATGTTGCTGGCCGTATTCCCTTCACATCCACTCGCTACTAGCAGGATCATAAGCAGCGCATATAAACGAAAAAGTGGCATGATCCGACTCATCGTTGCTTCTTCCCTTTTCCCACTTGTTCCGTCTGTTGTTCAAAGCTATGTTTTCTGTATTCGGTAGGGGTTAGACCGGTAACTTTTTTAAACAGATTAGAGAAATAATGCGGGTCTTTGTAGCCGACTTGAAAAGCGATTTCGAACGTTTTATGGCGCGTCAGCTTTAGCAGTTCTTTCGCTTTGTTGATGCGGATAAGCGTTAAGTAATCGGTCATCGTTTGCCCTGTTTCCTGGCTGAAAATTTTACTAAGATGACTGGAGCTGACAGCCATTTGCTTGGAAATATCAAACAGAGACAGCTGGTCATCCTCATAGTGCTGGCGAATGTAAAGTTTGGCGGCATGGATCAGCTCACTGTACTTGTCTGTACCTGCTTGCCGCCATGTCCATAATTGATCTAGCAAAGACAACAAATAATGCTGACAATCATCATGACTTTTAATATGCTTGATCTGCTGTTGCAGCGCTGGCAGCACATCGTCGGTAGGATGATTTCTCTGGAAATATTGCTTCGCAGCAGCGATCATTTCCACGGTTAAATCATGCATTAAGTAATACGCATACAGCGAATCCCAGTTAACATTATCCAGTCTGGACGTAAACGCACGCACAAAATCAGGAGCGTCTCTGGAACAACCAAGCTTTAGAAAATCAAGTAATTCATTTCTGTCCAGCAGTACGTTCTCATCGAAACCACCAGCAGAAGTGTGCAATAAAGCATCTTTATTTTGCCGCAACATTCTTCGTTCCAGATGGTCGGCTTCTGCTTCCAGGTAAGAGATATGAATGCCTTGCAGCCTTTCTTGCACACCGCCAACAGACAGGGTCAATTCGCATTGGAATTGGGCGTGTAGAAGGAGCTGTAGATCGTTTACTCGTGCTTGTAACTGAAGCGATGGTTCCTCCGACTGCTGGCATTTGATAATCAATACCGTTTCGGTACGGCTTCGTTTATACATAAAATAATCGATCTGTTCGCAAAGCTGCTCATGAATCCAGCGTCCAGCCTCTGTACATCTAGCTGGATCAAGCTCCGGCTTGGTCGGATCAGTAGACGATAACGTAAGGATCGCTACGGCATAGTAGGACGTCATTAATTGTAGTTTTAACTGGTCTGCTACTTTGATCGCAGCCGCTGTGCTGATCAGACCGCCGCACAGATCGGCAAAAAGCTTCTCGGCCGTATAGGTGTCTCTTTTCTTCTCATTTTCCTCCCTATCGATTGTATCGCTTACGGTACGAAGAAGTTGAAGTAAATCCGCCGCGCTAAATGGCTTCAGACAATAATCCGCTGCACCGAGTCGCAAAGCGGTCTGTGCATAATGAAAATCATCATGTCCGCTAAGAATAATGACTTTAATGTGCGGAAAACGCTCCCGAACGACAGAACATAGCTCCAGCCCGTCCATAAAAGGCATTTTAATATCGGTAATCAGAATGTCCGGCATATGCTGTTCAATTAACGGTAATGCCAGCTCACCATCGGCAGCGTCGCCACAATAGTGGAAGCCTTCTTTTTCCCAGTTCACACGCTCACGTATTGATTCACGGATCAGAATTTCATCATCAACCAACATAATTTTTTTCATGTACGCGACCTCCTATGCTTCGGAATACGGATCGAAATTTCCGTCCACTCTCCTGCTACACTGTTCAATTGCACACCATATTCTTCTCCAAAATATAGCCGCAAACGTTGATGTACATTCAACAATCCGAACCCTCCCTCATACGAATCATAATCTTCTGCGTGTAGGGGATGATCCAGCTCCTGTCGAAGAGCGACAAGTCGTTCAGTTGTGATACCTGCGCCATTATCCGTAACGGTTAATACGACGACAGCGTCATTTTCCTCATAACCGCTGATCGTAATCGTGCCTTTACCTCTTTTGTTTTTGATTCCGTGGTAGATGGCATTTTCGATCAACGGTTGCAACGTCATGTTCAAAATCGGATATTCTTGCAGCTCTTCGTCCACGTCGATGTCGTATTCCAAAATATCGTGGTATCTCATTTGTTGAATGATGAGATAGCTTTGCGCATGAGCAAGTTCAGTGCGAATCGTCACCCAGTCCCTGCCTTTGTTCAAGCTAAGTCGGAAAAATTGAGATAATGCTTTCACAAGCTGGATTACACTCTCATCCTTCCCTGCTTCCGCCATCCAGACAATCGAATCAAGTGTGTTATATAAAAAATGCGGATTGATCTGTGCCTGTAAGGTACGTAGCTCTGCTTTTTGTAATAGTTGCTGCTTCAAAATGCTCTGGTTTAACAGTTGTTTGATTTTCTCCACCATAATATTAAAGCTCTGACCGAGATCGGAAATTTCATCATTGCCAACAGGTTGAACTTTGGCTTCCAGATACCCTTCTGCGGTAAGCCTCATCTTATGTTTGAGTAACTGAATCGGTTGTGTCAGTCGGTACGTGAGAAAGAAATAAATAATGATCACAAATAAAATGCTCAAAATAACACTGAAAATAATAAGCTGCCGAATCCGATCGGCTTCCGACACAATTTCCTGTAATGGTGCAAGACCGACAATTTTCCAGCCGGTCGTGAGCGAAGAACTGAACACGACAAACCACGGCTTGCCCTGTGGGTACAGTACAAAACTGTCCGCGCCCGTTTGCTCGGCGGCAGGTAAACTTGCCAGTGCCAGCTCTTCCAGCTTCTGTTGATCGTCTGACAGCTTGTAAATCGGCTGACCGGACTGATCAATGACGCTAAAAAATCCGGTCTTGCCAATCCGAATATGGTCATCAAATTGTTTGATGAATGAAGCGTTCAAATCGATAATAATAAACCCGATCACTTCATGCGTAATTCGCTGCTGTACAGTCGCAATAATAGAAATAACTTCTTCCTGGGGATAAGTAAATCCATCAACATGGTCATAGTCGGATGCCATCGATGGTGGAATTCTCAGAACGATATCCGGGTGCTCGGTTAGTGTCTGGAAATGAGGATTGCGCAGAGGGTTAATATTAGACTGGAACACACCTTTTCGCTCGCTGATCCCTTTACCGTATAAATTAATAAAGCTAATATTCATCACATCTTCGTACTTGTACGTATCCCGATAAAGGGCAAATGTTTGCAAAATCTCTTTCGCTTCTGTATACGTTTCGGATTGGGAAAAGAGGAAATGAATGACCTGCGGATTATTACTCAGCTCCAGCAATCGCTCAGTGTCATCAAACAGATTGTTAATATTTCTGCTCAATTCTTCCGCCTGCAACATGCTTGCCGCTTTGCTATATTCCGCAATCGATTCATAGGATTTTTGATAGGAGATAATCCCGACCGTAATTAATGGGACGGTCGTTAATACGGTGAACAGGACAAGCAGTTTTATCCTCAGGCTGGCAGACATCAAACGGATCAACCTCATCGATCATCGCACCTCATCATCTAAAATAGGGTTCCACCTGTAAGATGTACAAACCGAAGCCTACTTGTCAAGCAAAAAGAAAGCGCTATCAAAAAATTACACCTTTTAACTAAAATTATACACCTTTTACCGCTAACTAGGCACTACCCTTCATCCAAAATGTGAAAAACCAAAAAAATTAAAATAAATGACCAAATGCGTCAATATCTTATCTTTTTGAAAGCGCTTTATAATTAACTCATCACCAAACGATGGTACACGATAAAGGGGAGGAATAAGGAATATGAAAAAGTTCGGCAAAATGGGAGCGGTTCTGGCACTGACACTGTGTATGACGGTACTGGGCGCATGCGCCAACAATGGAAACAATCAGGCAGGTACTGCAAGCGATGGTTCAGCAACAAAAGCAGGCAACAATATTACACTCGGCTTCTCACAGGTCGGGGCAGAAAGCGGCTGGCGTAGCGCAAACACCAAATCGATCCAAGATTCCGCCAAAGAAGCAGGCTATAATTTGAAATTTTCCGATGCACAGCAAAAGCAAGAAAATCAAATTAAAGCGATTCGTTCCTTTATCCAGCAAAAAGTAGATGTGATCGCCTTCTCTCCAGTTGTCGAATCCGGCTGGGATACCGTACTTAAAGAAGCTAAAGACGCTGGCATTCCGGTCGTGCTGACTGACCGTGCTGTCGATTCCAAAGATACATCGCTGTATGTGACATTCCTCGGTTCTGACTTTGTAGAAGAAGGTCGCAAAGCCGGTAAATGGCTGTCCGAACAATATAAAGATACAAAAGAAGATGTGAACATTGTCGAACTGCAAGGCACAACCGGTTCCGCACCAGCCAATGATCGGATGGCAGGCTTTGCCGAAGTGATTGCCGCGAATCCGCATCTGAAAGTGATCGCTTCACAAACAGGCGATTTTACACGTGCCAAAGGTAAAGAAGTGATGCAGGCGTTCTTGAAAGCGAATAAAGATATCGATGTGCTGTATGCACACAACGATGATATGGCGCTCGGAGCGATTCAAGCGATTGAAGCAGCAGGTTTGAAACCAGGTCAGGATATTAAGATCATCTCTGTCGATGCGGTCAAAGATGGCATGCAAGCTGCCAGCGAAGGCAAAATCAATTTTATCGTGGAGTGTAATCCGATGCTTGGACCTCAATTGATGGAAATCGTTAAAAATGTCGTTGACGGCAAATCGGTAGAGCCGCGAATCGTCACAGAAGAAACGACATTCACTTCCGAACAGGCGAAAGAAGCATTGCCGAATCGCGCGTATTAATCGGTCGTCGACTATCCATTTTGCCACTCCGGTCGCCTGGGTCGCTGCCGGAGTGTTTGATTTTCAACTTCAATCAGAGGAGTGAATACTGAAATGAACACGCAGAAGCCCGTGCTTCAGATGAAGCACATTCATAAACGGTTTCCAGGCGTCAACGCACTAACCAACGTAAGTCTGCGCCTATTTCCGGGCGAAGTTCATGCACTGATGGGCGAAAACGGCGCGGGCAAATCGACACTGATCAAAGTGCTTACCGGCGTCTATTCCATCGATGAAGGCGTTGTAGAAATGGACGATGTACAAGTTTCGATGCAAAGTCCGCTGGAGTCGCAGGCTGCCGGCATCAGCACGGTCTATCAAGAAGTGAATCTATGTCCGAACCTAACGGTAGCTGAAAATATTTTTATCGGCAGAGAACCAAGACGGTTTGGGCGTATTGTATGGAAAGAAATGAACAAACGTGCAGAGCAAATTCTGAGTGAGCGTTTGAATTTACGGATCGATGTGACCGAGCCGCTATTTATGTATTCGGTGGCTGTACAGCAACTCATCGCTATTGCCAGAGCGCTTAATATTTCAGCCAAAGTGCTGATCCTTGATGAACCAACCTCCAGTCTCGACAAAAACGAAGTACAGCAGCTATTTCGTGTCATTCAGAAATTAAAATCCGAAGGGCTGGCGATCTTATTTGTCACGCATTTTCTGGATCAGATGTATGAAATCTCGGAGCGGGTCACGATTTTGCGAAATGGTGAATTGATCGGCGAGTATATGGCTAAAGATCTACCGCGACTGGATCTGGTGCTCAAAATGATCGGCAAAGAGCTGAATTTGCTGGAACAATTGCCACAGCTCGTGGAAGATCATGAAATCGCTGCAAATGAAGTGCTGGTAACCGCAGCAGGACTCGGTCGTAAAGGCGCGATCGAACCGTTCGATCTGGCGATTCATCGAGGCGAAGTCGTTGGATTAGCCGGGTTGCTTGGCTCCGGTCGCACGGAAACGGCGCGCCTGTTCTTCGGTGCCGATAAAGCGGACTCCGGCAAATTAAAATTCGCCGATGGCGGATCAGGTGTACAAACGCCGCGTGAAGCAATTAGTCATCGGATTGCGTTCTGCTCGGAAAATCGCAAAACGGAAGGCATTATCGGCGATCTGAGTGTGCGGGAAAATATTATTCTCGCCTTGCAAGCGAAGCAGGGCATGTTCCGTACCATCTCTCGCAAGCAGCAGGAACAGTACGCGGATGAATACATTCGCATGTTAAATATCAATCCTCCGAATCCAGAGCATCTGATCAAAAACTTAAGCGGTGGCAATCAGCAAAAGGTTCTGCTCGCTCGCTGGCTGCTCACCTCCCCTCAACTGTTTATTTTGGATGAACCGACACGGGGCATTGACATTGGAGCCAAAGCAGAAATTCAGAAGCTTGTGCTCTCTTTATCCCGTCAGGGCATGTCATTCCTGTTCATTTCCTCTGAGCTAGAAGAAGTGCTGCGGGTAAGCGATCGGGTCGCCATCTTGCGTGATCGCCATAAAGTGACAGAGCTTACCGATACGAATATGAGCCAGCAGCAAATCATGCAGGCAATTGCAGGAGGTTGAGCAATATGAGCAAAGTGTATAAGCATCATCTATTCTGGCCGCTATGCGTACTGGCTGCATTGCTGCTATTTAACTTGCTGTATTCGCCAGATTTCTTCTCGATTACGCTGCATGACGGTCATTTGTACGGCAGTCTGATCGATATTCTTAATTTTGGCGCTCCGCTTATGCTGGTCGCCATCGGGATGACACTCGTCGTCGCGACTAAAGGAATTGACCTTTCGGTCGGCTCGATTGTGGCGATATCCGGAGCGATCGCCTGCCTGACGATCAGCAAAGGGGCAGATCAAAATGCGTTCGGATTGGTTACGTTCTCGATTCTGCTCGCTGTCGGTCTATCCGTTATTCTCGGTGCCTGGAACGGTCTGCTCGTATCGGTGGCAGGTATTCAACCGATTATCGCGACGCTCATTCTGATGGTGGCTGGACGCGGAATCGCGCAACTTGTAACCGATGGACAAATTATTACGGTAACGAGCAGCAGCTATTCGTATATCGGCTCCGGCTCATTGGCTACACTGCCATTTTCCATTTTCGTCGTGGCACTGGCATTGATTATTGCGCTCGTGTTAACACGTAAAACATCGCTAGGTTTGTTTATCGAATCGGTCGGCTGTAATCCGACGGCAAGTCGAATGGCAGGTATTCGAGCTACAGTGGTCATTTTCTCGGTCTATATCTTTTGCGGTGTGTGTGCAGGGGTAGCTGGATTGTTGCTCAGTTCCAATGTGTCCAGCGCGGATGGCAACAACGCAGGCCTCTGGTATGAGCTGGATGCGATTCTTGCGGTCGTGATCGGCGGAACTTCGTTGAACGGGGGTCGCTTTTATCTTGCCGGTACAGTGATTGGCGCATTAATTATTCAAACGCTAACGACAACGATTTATATGATCGGCGTTCCACCAGAAATCACGCTCGTTGTCAAAGCATTTGTCGTACTGGCAGTATGTCTAATTCAATCCGAGACATTCCGCTCGTCCATCCGATATCGTCGGCAGAAAAAACAGGGTTCAGTGAAAAAGGAGGTCGCCCGTCGTGTATCTTAATCGTAAATACATTCCGATCGTCGTTACGATCATGCTGTTTGTGCTCATGTTCGCTGTAGGGTCATTTCGATATACCGGGTTTTTCTCATTTCAGGTGCTGATGAATCTGCTGATCGATAATGCGTTTCTGTTCATTACTGCTGTCGGGATGTCGTTCGTCATTTTATCAGGTGGCATTGATCTGTCTGTTGGCTCTGTGATTGCACTTTCCACGATGATTTCCGCCAGTCTCGTCCAGCAGCATGGATGGTCACCCGCTATCGTTATTCCGCTCGTACTGATGATGGGTGCATGTTTTGGCAGTGTGATGGGCGCGATCATTCACTATTTTAAAATTCAGCCTTTTATCGTCACACTGGCAGGTATGTTTATGGCTAGAGGTCTTTGTTATGTGATCAGTATCGATACGATCACGATCGATCATCCGTTTTATACAGCGATGGCACAGACCAAAATCCCTTTGCCTGGCGGAAACTCGCTCTCCATTAGCGCTGTGATCGCGCTGATTGTCGTCGTGATCGCCATCTATGTTGCTCACTATACCCGTTTCGGTCGCAATGTATACGCACTCGGCGGTAATGAGCAGTCATCGCTGTTGATGGGACTTCCTGTAGCGCGCACGAAAATTTTGGTTTATACTCTGAGTGGATTCTGTTCGGCGCTCGCCGGAGTCGTATTCACCTTTTATATGCTGTCAGGCTACGGACTGCATGCGGTAGGGTTTGAACTGGATACGATTGCTGCGGTGGTCATTGGGGGCACATTGTTAACCGGTGGCGTAGGCTACCTGCTCGGAACGTTCTTCGGCGTTATGATTCAGGGCATTATTCAGACGATCATTAGCTTTGAAGGTACATTAAGCTCCTGGTGGACGAAGATTGCGATTGGCCTGCTGCTGTTCATCTTTATTTTGCTGCAACGGATGTTAAGCGCCAGGCGCTCGGCACAGAAACAATCGTAGATTGTACTTGTATTGGGAAAGGGTACACCTACGAAGTAATCATACACTACACTTACATTGGGAAACACATGAACGTGTTTCCCAATACTTTATGTTCATTTGTATTTTACCTGTGATGCTAATTCGATTTAATGTTTGATCATCCTTATTTTCTAAACAATACACACAAGCAACATCCCGTCGATCTGCATCTCAAAACCAGGTACACATCTATAACGAATGCAAGTCAGGGCAAATCTACCGATCAATAGAGAGGTTACTTTCTAAATTGGGATTTGGTCATGTTCATTTTGAACGTTTTTCTGGGCAAAGGCTATTTTACAACCAACATCCAGATATATTTTCCTTTTTTTGAAAACGCTATCATTAAGGAGGCTCTGTATGAGATGGGTGAACTGGTGTTTGCTGCTGGTGCTGTTCTTATCTGGCTGTGATGGGGGAAGCAGCGAATCGAAGCCAACGACGATGTCAGCGGATGAAGTGTCTGTCGTCACCGATTATGAGTCGCCCATCCATTCGACAACGACAAAGCCGATCGTGCTCGGCTTTTCCCAGCTCGGCTCCGAAAGTACATGGCGGCAGGCAAATACCGCCTCTATCAAAGAAGCGGCGAAAGAAGCGAATATTACGTTAATTATGACGAATGCGGAGCAGGATCAGAACAAGCAATTTGAAGCGATTCGCTCCTTTATTCGTCGCGATGTGGATATTATCGCGATTGCACCGGTCGTTCAAACGGGCTGGGAAGGGATTTTAAAAGAAGCGAAAGCTGCGGATATTCCGGTCATTATTATCGATCGATCATTACATATCAGCGATAGCTCGCTATATGTGACATTTATCGGTTCTAACTTTTATGAAGAAGGGGTTAAAGCGTCCAAATATATGATCGATCGCATGCGCCATCATGCAGGCACGATTCGTATCGCTGAACTACAAGGAACGGTCAGCTCCACGCCTTCGGTCAATCGAGGCTTAGGATTTCGAAAAATGATTGAATCGGACAAACGATTCCAAATTACGCAATCGAAACCAGGCAATTTCACCCAGAGTGGCGGTAAAGAAGCGATGCAAGAATTTTTGCGCCAGCCCCGGAAAAATTGGCCCCAGGTATTATTTGCCCACAATGACGATATGGCGATCGGAGCGATCGAAGCGATGCAGGAAGTTGGCTTGAAGCCGGGGAGCGACATCATTATCATTTCAGTAGATGGCACCCGTCGTGCATTTGAACAGATGGTACAGGGACATATTAATGCGGTCGTCGAATGCAATCCGCTTCTTGGCCCACTGGTGATGCAGGCAGCAAAAGAGATTATGGCTGGTCGCACATTGCCCAAACGAATGATCACACCGGAAGATATTTTCACACAGGAATTAGCTGCGAGGGAGTTAGCGAATCGTAAATATTAGGCGAATATTAGTAGGGTACATTGTGGTTCATCCTTTCTCCTTATTCCCTTCGTGCCGTAACGTGTGACTCAAACTATAAAGCGTTGCTTAAACTATAAAATGTTGCTTAAACGATGAGCTTTGATGTGCATGTGCCAGTATGTTCACCTACTCCAATGCAAATGCGGATAGATGGATGTAGCACAGGATAGAGGCAGGAAATAAGAGGTACGAACGAGCTTTGAACGCAGGAATTGACAACGTACTCCTTGCTTCCACTCCATAGACTCTTGTCCGAGACCGGCACGTATACTCTTATTGCTTGCCAGAGAGATGTCTATCCTAGCAAAAATAGTTTACGGACACGCCCTGGCATCCAACACAAAAAGCAGATGATCCACTTGATCCAAGTGAGAGCCATCTGCTTTTGATGTGTATAGATGAAAATTAAGCCGACTCACTCAATGGAGCGGTCGTCTGCTTCAGCCAGCTACCACGCCATTTGCTTTGCATAACCGCCAGCAAACCGAGTGCACAGAAAGCGACAATGCCCAGTACGATAAAACCGGATGTATACGAGCCTGTCGATTTGTACAGATTACCGAGAATCATCGGAAGCGCATAGCCACCCAATCCACCTGCCGCGCCGACAATTCCTGTCACGAGACCGATCTCATTGGAGAAACGTTGCGGCACTAGCTGGAACACCGATCCATTGCCTGCACCGAGACACATCATACCGACGAACAATAAGGAGACGACAATCGCAAGCGGTGGCAAAAATGATACGCAGATCAGCATAGCGCCAGCTCCGCCGTATAAATACATCAACATACGTGTACCACCAATTTTATCAGCCAGATAGCCACCAACTGGACGGAAAAAGCTGCCCGCGATCACACAAATGGTCGCGATATCCGCTGCATGCACCGCCGACAAACCGTATTGCGCATTAAAGAAAATCGTCAAATAATTCGCCAGACCTACAAAACCACCAAAGGTCACACAATAAAATGCACAGAACACCCATGTATCTCGTTGCTTCAGTACCGATGCATATTGCGTCATCGTCTTCGGCGCCGGACGATTCGGGCTATTTTTCGCAAAAATACTAAAGTAGATAAACACAATAATCATCGGAATCATCGCCAGACCAAACACGATTTCCCAGCTACCAAAATGCTGAGCGATCCGGTTCGCAAACAATGTCGCCAGCACCGTTCCGCTGTTACCCGCACCCGCAATGCCCATTGCCAAACCTTGATGCTCCTTCGGATACCACTGACTTGCCAGCGGCAACGCAGCCGCAAATGAAGCACCCGCAATACCGAGCAGCAGTGCAACAACATACAGCTGATCGAGCGATTGCACCCACTGCCAGCCAAGCAACAGCGGCAATAAGGTGAACAACATCCCCATCTGCGCCGTCCGTTTTGGCCCAATATGATCGGACAGGAAGCCAAGCAACAGACGCAGAATAGAACCGCCCAATACCGGCAAAGCGACAAGCTGTGCCTTCTGCACCGGATCCATCGGATAATCCTGTGCAATGACCACGCTCAGCGGCCCAATCATCCCCCAGATCATAAAGCTGATATCAAAATACAAAAACGACCCGAACAACGTAGGCTTATGCCCGCTCTTCCAAAAACTTTTTGCCTCCATCCATTCCACTCCCTCTTTGTCTTTACGATGATTCATAAGCACTTATGGACCACAATCCACAAAAAAGCCGCAACTCACCCTGGACTCCAGAGCGAAATTGCGGCATCTTTGCCTGCAACAAGCACATCATTGTGATTGTTGATGTTAGCTTATGAATCACCGAACAGTGAATTTGATTCAAATTATAGAAATAAGTTTGGATTGTGTCAACTTATTTTACTTAAAATTATGAAAATAAATTTTTGTGATTCGATTTCGTGGTTTGGATATGGCTTAAATACTGACTTTTGTATATTTTTTCATGAATATATTACATATTGAGTTATTTTATATAACATTTATTAAGTGGGTGTGTAAGTGTGACTGGATGTGCTGGAGCATACACCACTCCGTCAAGGAATAAGGGGACGGACTCCGGTCTCGCACAGGAATCTACGGAGTAGGAGAGAATGTAGATTCCCGTGCTCAAAGGTCGTCCTTTCCCCTTATTTCCTTGCCTCCGTTCTGCACGGATCGCAACCAAAGTATGAATACGAATATAGTGCAGGCTTTTATTGTACAGATGTTCAATTTAGGTGAGGTTGATTATTAGAACATGCAAAAAAAGGTCACTCTCGCACGGAGAGTGACAAAGGGATTCGATATTCAGCAAGATTTAAATACGATCTTTCAATCCACACTCTCGCACGGAGAGTGACATCGTTTTACTGTAGAGGAATATGAGTTTTCCGATGAACTTTCAATCCACACTCTCGCACGGAGAGTGACTCAAATTGAGGTTGATTTTGGTGATCCACAAGTACTTTCAATCCACACTCTCGCACGGAGAGTGACTCCATTCCCCATCGCGTGTAACACGTGGCTATGGGCACTTTCAATCCACACTCTCGCACGGAGAGTGACAAAGAAGGATCAAAGCTATTTGATCAATAATCACTTTCAATCCACACTCTCGCACGGAGAGTGACACGTTTTTGAAAATAATGAGCTGTTAGGAGCAATCTTTCAATCCACACTCTCGCACGGAGAGTGACGCAGATATGAACAGTACCTATGAAGCGCATACCGCTTTCAATCCACACTCTCGCACGGAGAGTGACACAGCCAGTCATGGAATGTGACAGCTTGGCAGATCCTTTCAATCCACACTCTCGCACGGAGAGTGACAATCATTCTGTTATTCTACTGTATTCCATATTCCTTTCAATCCACACTCTCGCACGGAGAGTGACGAAGTTGATCCCGTCTCCATTGCGATAGTATCTATAAATCTTTCAATCCACACTCTCGCACGGAGAGTGACAAAGTCAACATTAATTATTCGTTAAGTATTGACTCTTTCAATCCACACTCTCGCACGGAGAGTGACATGTGTACGCGGCAGAATTCAGCAAATCCTTCGTACTTTCAATCCACACTCTCGCACGGAGAGTGACCCGTGGTGCTCTTGGTTGTGACATGTTTGACAATCCTTTCAATCCACACTCTCGCACGGAGAGTGACGGATGATGAAGAAACAGACCATAAGTACGGTAGCCTTTCAATCCACACTCTCGCACGGAGAGTGACGGATGATGAAGAAACAGACCATAAGTACGGTAGCCTTTCAATCCACACTCTCGCACGGAGAGTGACGGATGATGAAGAAACAGACCATAAGTACGGTAGCCTTTCAATCCACACTCTCGCACGGAGAGTGACTTTTTAACCGTGGTAAGTGTCATACATTTACGCTCTTTCAATCCACACTCTCGCACGGAGAGTGACAATTTACTCGTTTACGATAGATAAAGTGCTGCGTACTTTCAATCCACACTCTCGCACGGAGAGTGACCGTACATTAGGTAAGCCGTTATTCGATGGGTTAAACTTTCAATCCACACTCTCGCACGGAGAGTGACGATGCTGACTTTACTGTAGATAGCTTCAAATATACACTTTCAATCCACACTCTCGCACGGAGAGTGACTCTCCTTTCACTTGTTCCTTTCACTTGGGTTGTTCTTCTTTCAATCCACACTCTCGCACGGAGAGTGACACAGATCGTACTCGAACGTGGTGCGGTCCATGTACTTTCAATCCACACTCTCGCACGGAGAGTGACCGGATGTGGCATATGATAATAACACCATTACCGATCTTTCAATCCACACTCTCGCACGGAGAGTGACTAAACCTTGGCATCAACGTAGGGTCATTTTGGAACTTTCAATCCACACTCTCGCACGGAGAGTGACTGCATACCTTTTCAGCCCTTTCATATCAAGGGAAAAACAGTTCAAAATCGCGAACCTCTTTTTCAGGGTACTGGAAGCAAGCATAAAATACAACAAAAACTCTCAAATCCCTTATGTAGCAAGGAGCGCGAACCTCCCAGGGATTTTATGTGAGCTTGGGGTTCGCACTTTATTATGAATGTTATTACGTATCTGCCCCTCTTTGCCTAATCGTCATTTCAAAAATTCCAAACGGCTACAACTACGAGCTTGCTCTAGTTCTTTAAAATATATTATTTCTTCACAAGCTCTACATGTTATTCAGGTCTATTCGAATTTGGTCTTTGTATTAAAATCCCCTGGTCACATATTGAGCACGGTTACACATCCAGCATGCAATTATTGCTGTCAACGATGCAACAAGCACAGAACGGAGGGAAGGAAATAAGGGGTAAAGGCGACTTTTGAGCACGGGAATCTACATTTTCTTCTACTCCGTAGATTCCTGTGCGAGACGGGAGCCTGTCCCCTTATTCCTTCACGGAGTGGTGTCCCTCTTCACCAAAACAGCTACATAATAGCATATACCACTCATTATAATGTCCAATATTGAACAAAATTCCACTAATGAATAAATTCCCCCACAAAATTCGTATTATTTTGAACATTTTTGTGTACATTTTATGATCATTTGGCTAGAATAAAGTTGAATTCAACAGCTTTTATGAAAAGAGGGATATTATGGAAGCGGTGCTTCGGAATCTGTTTCAATCCCTGGCGAAAAATCCGTCGGCGAATCGGATGGCGAAGAAGTATGGGCTGCGGTTTGGAGCGAAGCGGTTTGTGGCAGGGGTCACGATTAATGAAGCGGTGCAGGCGGTGCGGCAGTTGAATGTGGATGGACGGCTCGCCACGTTGGATCATCTGGGGGAATTTATTTCAACACGGGAGGAAGCACAGGAGTCGTTGGACATGTGTCTGGCTACACTGGATGCGATTTATGAGAGCGGTGTCAAATCGAATCTGTCGCTGAAATTGACCTCGCTTGGACTGGATATTGACCGTCAGCTCTGTCTGGATCATATGCGGCAAATTGTCGGGCGAGCGCAGCAATACGGCAACTTCGTTCGTATCGATATGGAGGATTATTCGCACTGTCAGCCTGCACTTGATCTGTATCGTGAGTTGCGAAAGTCATATGACAATGTAGGCATCGTGCTACAGGCGTACCTGTTCCGTACTTCACAGGATGTGGATGATCTGAATGAGCTACACGCCAATTTACGACTCGTTAAAGGTGCGTACAAAGAACCCGCTACCGTCGCTTTTCCAGCGAAAGAAGATGTGGATGCCAACTACCGCAAAATCATTCTCCAGCATCTGACGCACGGTAATTATACAGCGATCGCTACCCATGATGAACAGATTGTACAGTTTGTCAAACAAGAAGTAGCGCAGCGCGGCATTCCGCTAGAGCAATTTGAATTTCAAATGCTGTACGGCATCTGCGAAGATTTGCAAAAGCGGCTCGTTAAAGAAGGCTATAAAGTACGTGTGTACGTCCCCTACGGACGTGACTGGTTTGGCTACAATATGCGCCGTCTAGCAGAGCGTCCTGCCAATGTCTGGTTCGTGATGAAAAATCTATTTCGCTGAACATACAAAAAGCCATCTTTCCCCCATGTAAAAGCTTACTGCACAGGGCAAAGACGGCTGAACAAAACGCCATTGCATACTATAGTTACCTCATCCACTCATCATCCACTTCATTACAGGCAGCTGTACCGAAGCGTGCAACCACCTGAAGACTGTTGGACGATGATATATGACTACGCATTACGTAGATGAATAGCTATATGCACGAAGTAGGCTAGCATGGAATTACTGGATTCATGAAACCTATGACATGATGGTCTTCGATAAGCGAAGGGAATCCACAATGGTGCTTCCTGTAGCACAATACCACAGCTAGCCAATCGCATCTGTACTCTACGAGTTCATCCCGTGCTTGCTCATCTTGTTATACAGCGTACCACGCGAGATGCCGAGCATACGGGCAGCGATACTTTTGTTGCCGGATGCCTTACGAATCGCTTCTTCAATCCGTGCCTTCTCTTCTTCATCCGTAATGCGAGCTTTCAGTCCTTGATGCTGAATTACAGGCTGCTCGCTCTGACGAGGGTGAATGGGCAAATGAACGGGCGCTGAAGAAGGGAAATGCAGCAGCTTTTGAAAATTGTCCGGCAACAGCTCAGGATTCAATTCGTCGCCATCGCTCAAAATGACGCAGCGCTCAATCACTGCACGCAATTCGGCGACATTACCGGGCCAATCGTAACGGGCAAAGGCGAGCATCACATCTGGCGTGGGCTTCGGTAACGGTCGATGATATTGCATCGCAAATTCGCGTAAATACATGTGTACGAGTATCGCAATATCTTCTCTGCGTTCACGCAGCGGAGGTACAGCGATCGTTACGATGCCAAGCGCATAGTACAGCTCTGAGCTGAACTGTCCGCTGGTGACCCGTTGTTCCAGATCGTGGCGGCTGGCGGCGATCAGTCGGCAATGAAGCGGCAGTTCTTCCTGCCCACCATACCGACGGAATACACGTGTTTTCAGGGCACGGCAGAGCTTGTTTTGCATTTCAGGAGTCAGGCGATCGATCTCATTCAGGAATAGCGTACCCTCTCCTGCCTGCTCCAACTTGCCTGCTTCCTGAATATCCTGACCGGAATACGTGCCACCGATAAAGCCGAACAGTTCACTATCCAGCAAGCCCGGCGGAATAGCACCACAGTTTACACTTAAAAATGGCGCTTCCGCACCGCTACCAGCCAGATGAATCGCCCGTGCCAGTTGCTCTTTGCCAGAACCTGTCTCTCCATATAACAGCACAGGCGTATTCAGCTCAGCGACCTTTTTGCCGATACGTACCACTTTGCTAATGCTATGACTTTGTCCATCCAGCAAAGTGAATGGATCATCACCGCGCGGCAATGTCTCATGAATGTTTGCCTGGGCGGTCGATAGTTCCTGATTAAGCTTCACAAGATGGGTAATATCTTGCTCGGAAGCCAATCCGCCCACAATCGTACCGGATGCATCCATAATCGGTGAAGCGTTGATCAGCACATGGGTGCCTTCCGACGACTGATGGTACATGTTGCGCACTTTGCGACCTTTATCGAGCACATGGAGCAGCATCAGTGATTCTGGATCGAACAATTCGTCGATCGTACGACCGATAATGCGCTCATGCGGAATATGGTACATTTGCGCCGCTGTATCGTTCCAGCAAATGACCGTTCCGTTGCCATCGACAGCGGTTACCGCATCGGTCACGGTATCGAGTAATGCATCCAGATATAGCTCAGCACGTTGCTTCTGACGAAGAAGCTGAGCTGCTAGACGATCCGCAGTCAGCCAGCCCTGCGGTACGCCGTCTTCGTTCACCAGGATAACAGGACGATTCATAGGCTGGGGTACATGCTGTAGCACCATATACTCGTAAGCAGAATCGCTCCAGCCTGTCGGTTGAATGACGATCGACGGCTCAAAACAGCTCACACCAGCAGCCAGATCGCCATTCCATTGACGCCAAAATCGCAGATCCGCTTCTGTAAACACATAATGTTCAGCCCCATGCTGTAACCATACCGCTGGCTGGGATGCCAGCAATCGCAACAGGTCATCACGGTCTTGTTCCGGCTGTAAGTGCGTCCATTGTTTCTCTATTTGAATCTGTTCATTATTGAACATGACAACCTCTCACTTCATGTTATTTTGTATTCATTTTACATGAGCGCTTGTCGTGTTACAACCGATTTGATACTTGTCAGTCTAGCAAAATTGCCGTTTCTTATTTTTCGTCCATGCTTTGTTCACTTGCCGATCGAATTGAACAGTTTCGGTCGATGAGTCAGTTTACGTTTAGACGATTGGAGTTAGATAACGCTTGTTCTAATTTGAGAGGAGAACTGACGATGAATAAAATGACCGATATTAAACCTTTTGCTAATGAGCCATTTACCGATTTTAGCCAGCCTGCCCATCGTGAGGCGATGAAAGCTTCACTGGAACGTATTAAGCAGCAATTGGGACGTAAAATTCCGCTTCATATCGGCAAAGAGCACGTATTTACGGATGAGGTGATCACATCGATCAATCCGGGACAAACCGAGCAAACGATCGGGCTGGTAAGCAAAGCGAATCAACCACTTGCCGAGCAAGCGATGCAAACCGCACTGAACACATTTGAACAATGGAAAAAGGTGCCTGCTTCCGAACGGGCTGACTATCTGTTCAAAGCGGCTGCACTGATGCGCGAACGCAAGCATGATTTCTCTGCGATGATGATTATGGAAGCTGGTAAAAACTATGCGGAAGCAGATGCGGATACCGCCGAGGCTATTGATTTTATGGAGTTCTATGCACGTGAAATGCTGCGTCTGGCTCGTATTAACGAAACACAGCCGCTCACTCCGGTTGCAGGTGAGCAAAACCAACTGACCTACATTCCACTTGGTGTCGGCATCGTGATTCCACCGTGGAACTTCCCACTCGCGATCTGTGTCGGAATGACAACAGCTGCGATCGTATCCGGTAATACGGTACTGCTCAAACCAGCCTCAACTACACCGGTTATTGCGCATATGTTTGTAGAATTGATGGAGGAAATCGGATTGCCACCGGGTGTGATCAACTATGTACCGGGTAGTGGCGCGGAAGTTGGCGACTACTTGACTACACATCCAAAAACACGTTTTATTAGCTTTACCGGCTCCAAAGAGGTCGGTTTGCGTATAAGCAAGCTGTCCGCAGATACGGCAAAGGGTCAAATTTGGATTAAACGACTGGTCGCGGAAATGGGTGGCAAAGACGGTATCGTTGTGGATGAAACAGCCGATCTGGATGCAGCCGCTCAAGCGATCGTCGCATCGGCATTCGGCTTCCAGGGTCAGAAATGCTCTGCTGGATCACGCGCAATTATCGTGCAATCCGTCTACGATGAAGTAGTGCGTAAAGTTGCCGAGCTGACAGGCAAACTATCGATCGGGCTGCCCCAGGACAACTATCCGATTGGACCGGTTATCGATCAAGCCTCCTGCGACAAAATTATGAGTTATATCGAAATCGGCCAATCCGAAGGGCGCCTGCTCACTGGCGGACAACGTGCAGCTGGGAATGGCTACTACATTCAGCCGACGGTATTCGCAGACGTAAAGCGTGATGCACGTATTATGCAGGAAGAAATATTCGGCCCTGTACTGGCACTCTGTTCAGCGGCAGATTATCGTGAAGCGATCGACATTTATAATGATACCGAGTTCGGGCTGACCGGCTCCTTCTTTTCCAAAGATGAACAACGTATTACTGAAGCGCTGGAGATAATGCACTGCGGTAATATGTATATCAATCGTAAATGCACAGGCGCACTTGTAGGCGCGCATCCATTTGGCGGCTTTAATATGTCCGGAACGGATTCCAAAGCAGGCGGCCATGATTACTTGCTGCTGTTTACGCAGGCGAAATTGACTTCGCGCAAGCTGGGGTAAAGGTTGGAGTGATGCTAAACGGAGTGGCTGAACGGAGTGGGTAAAGTAAATGAATAAACTAAGTGACTAAGCGGAGTAGCTGAACTGAACGATGGATGAGAACACATTAGATTAAAAATAGCATAACGTATACAGGGCAGCGATGAATCCTATACTGTGTAGGAAGCATCGCTGCCTTTTTGAATCGAAGATGAGTATAGAAGAAGAGCCTATACGTATAGTTATGGCTGAAGCCATTTACAGTAATAATTCCATTGCAGTGCGTTCTTTGTCCGCAATTTCGATTAATAGCGCAGATGCCTGGCGTAAATATTGTTCATCCGCTGTTTGGCCTGCCTGTTCGATCGCTGTGGAAACAGCAATCCACAGTGGAGCGATCTGTACAAATAACTGATACGCTTGTTCGATTTGACGATCGGCTAACAGGTCGATACATTCTCGTAGAAAATCGCGGTACAAATTCCGAAATAAAGCTCCTCCTGTTCCTGCTCGCTCCATCAGCATAGCAGTCAGACCGAAGTGACCTTCTATATCGGTAGTGCGAGCAGGCCACGTTAAAATAGCTTTACTCATTTTGATTATGCCGTTGTTACCGATATTACGTATGGGCGCGTTCAAATACGTATGGGCATTACTCTTTAGTGCCTGACGAATCACTGGCGCAAGCGGTGGTAACGGATCGATCGGCTCAAGTGTAACCGAACGATTGCGCGAACTCATTAACCCTTTCGCACTTCTGGCCGCAGATAAGCTGGTGCGTCTCGTTTGTACGGAGCCACCCTGTTGCTTCGTGTCTGCCATATAAGCATAGTCATTGTCAAAACCGTAAATAACCGCATAGTGACCAGCAAAATGGACTTTGTTGGTAAAGTAATCCAGGTCATACGCATCTAATTTGAGTGCGACGGGTATTCCGCGTTCAAGCTGCGTCTGTACGTGTTGCCATGCTTTAGAAATCGATGACGTTTCTTGCACATGGATGATCAATCCAAGCCCTTCGGCAAGGTTCGTGATGACGGTATCCGGTTTACTGCGTCCTCCGATAAAAGGGAACGCCATCGCTTTCGAATCCCAATAAATAAATCCAAGTCCCTGTCCCAATCCGAATAGCATCGGCTCAGATAAATGAATGCCAGTATGTTGTAATAAATTACCGATCGCAGTCGTCTCGCAATGATTACCAGCATACGGTGTAAAGCCTTCAATCATGATATGAGCAGTATTGGCGGAGGTGTTCATCGATGTATGCCTCACCTTCATGTAGCTGTTCATTGCTACAATGCCGGCTGCAAGCCCTGTTCCATCCAATCTTCTCGTGTTGGCCCATAGATGCTCGGTACACGCAATCCAGCCTGACGCATCAGTATGGACATTTGTCCTCGATGATGGATTTCATGTACGATGACAGCGCGCAGGGTGAGTCCATTTGCCCATTGTTCACCATACATATGACTCATTTGAGTAAGATTGGCATCGGTCCATTGATGCTGAATCGCTTCCAGCATCGCATGCGATACCGATCGATACGCATCGGCAATTTGTGCTGCCGAGGATGGTGCTTTTTCCCCACCTTCGGGTGCAGCAAATTGCAGTCCGGTACGCGAAACCATTTCATGAATCGTGGTGGTGATATGCCATGCGATCTGTCCCAGTGGTCGGACGTTAGACTCCCTTCCCTGATCTAACGAATCATCGGTTAGTGTATCCAGTACATGCTGTGTAGTGCTGGACATACTGCTCCATTCGTCTGCAAAAGCTTGAATTGTTGTAAACATAATCGGCCTCCTCTGGGATCACGCCCTCTATCGGCGAGTAGTAACCCCATTGTAGACGATCTCCACTGACAACTGTGTGTCAGTGTTTTTCGGTATACAATTCTACGATTTGCCGGGCTTTTTGTTTGACGATATCGGCAATACGAATAGGCGCTACAATACGTAGACTCGGCCCGTAACTGAGCAACATATGATATAGCCATACTCCTTCCGGTTGTTGCGATGTAATAAGCAGAGTGCCATCCGACTGGGTAACGATCTGCTCAGCACCAAAATAATCTTCTGCCTGTGCACGGGCATCCGGCTGTAGCTGTAAAACCAGCCTGACGTAAGGGGATGAGGTTTTATTGTGCTGTTCATACCCGAGTGTAAGGACTGGCTCCGGTCGCCGTGTAAATAACGCGGGTAACACGTCCAGTTCTTTCATACGGGATAGACGAAAGATACGATACTCCTGCCTCAGCAAACAAAAGGCATGCAAATACCAGCTAAAACCTTTCATCACGATGGTCATCGGCTCTACGGTGCGCGTGGACACGTTACTGTATGAATCTGTATAGACAAAGCGTAGCAATTGCCGCTGACGAGTGGCATTACGAATGGAGTGAAGTTTATCTTTATCTGTAGTGCTACACCACGGGTTCGGATCAATGATCAACTGATTATTCAGCTCGGTGAGCATATTGTGCTCTGACTTGGCTATGAGCGCGCCCACCTTGTCCAGCAGCACTCCAATTTCCTGCTCGCCAACACCGACGGAAACTCCTTTGAGTCCGATCATAATAGACTGTAGCTCCTCAAGTGACAGAAACTGCCTGTCCAATCGATATTGATCCATAATTTCATAGCCGCCATTCGCGCCAGCATGGGACAAAATCGGAATACCTGCCTGCGTAATCGTTTCCACATCGCGGTATACGGTGCGAAGCGAAATCTCAAACCGTTCTGACAGCTCCCTGGCGCTAATACGTTTGCGATTTAGCAGCATCATTGTAATAGCAAGCAGGCGATATATTTTCATAAACGATGACTCCTTTCGTACATTTTATTCGTCTTGGATGATCGTTTTTTAAAATGCGAATAAACGACGGTGTGCTGCTTGCAGCCCGCATTATGTATGCAGTCTGTATAGGTTTTGTAAAGATTTTGTAAATGGTCTGTCGCTGCGTACAGTATGTGCTATGATCGGTGGGAAATGAGCTTGATTTATAAGGATTTATGTTTATTTTAGCGTGTGCAGATCTGTATGCAATACATAGTAAAGGAGTTACTGGATGAAACGTATGAATACATCTATACCAAACAATGAGCACGGACATATGAAACGTTTGTTAGAAATAGCCCTTGTGTCTACCCGGCTTGGGCTAACGTCATTTGGCGGGCCAATTGCGCATCTGGGGTATTTTCATGAGGAATATGTACGTCGTCGAAAATGGCTGAATGAGCAGCACTATGCCGATCTGGTGGCGCTATGTCAGTTTTTGCCGGGACCTGCAAGCAGTCAGGTAGGCATTGGTATTGGCGTAATACGTGGTGGTGTGCTGGGTGGGATTATTTCGTTTCTTGGATTTACGTTGCCTTCGGTTATAGCGCTGATCATATTCGCCTTGATTGTGCAGCATATGTCGGTAGACGGCGCGGGTTGGCTTCATGGATTGAAGCTCGTTGCTGTTGCTATCGTTGCTCAAGCTATTGTTAGTATGGCGCAAAAACTCACCCCTGATCTAAAACGTAAAACGATCGCTTTGCTCGCTATGGTCGGCACATTATTATGGCAAACCGCGTATTCACAGCTGGTCATTATCGTAGTTGCTGGCTTGATCGGTTATAGGCTCTACAGGCAGCGCGAAACACGCGAAACAATGGAAGACCGGCCAAATGTCCAGTTCCCTGTATCACGTCAAACAGGAGCGATCTGTCTGCTAGTGTTCTTCGCTTTGCTTGCTGGATTGCCTGTATTACGAGAGTTGACTTCGCTGCACTGGGTAGCGATGGTGGACAGCTTTTACCGTGCAGGCTCGCTTGTATTTGGTGGTGGACATGTTGTATTACCGCTACTGGAGCGTGAATTTGTACCGAATGGGCAGCTGAGTGCGCAAGCTTTTCTTGCCGGCTATGGAGCTACACAGGCAGTTCCCGGTCCTCTTTTTACATTTGCCGCCTATCTCGGTACGGTGATGGAGGGCTGGGCTGGCGGAATGATGGCAACGGTAGCGGTTTTCCTGCCTGCCTTTCTGCTTGTGCTCGGTGCATTGCCTTTTTGGAATGATTTACGCCGCAATATCGCGATTCAAGGAGCATTTATGGGCGTGAATGCAGCCGTAGTCGGGATGTTGATCGCTGCCTGGTATGATCCGATCTGGACTAGCTCGATCTTTAAGCCGATCGATTTTGCAATGGCAGCTATTTTGTTCAGTATGCTGGTGTATTGGAAGCTGTCACCGTGGATCGTTGTCGTCACAGGAGCGGTCGGCGGCTTGCTTCTAACGATGGTGACTGGGTAGGGTATTCCGTGAGCTTTAGGTAGCTGTGCTGACAAGCTGGCAAAGTCATTAGAGATGTAGGTGTAGGTGTAGGTGTAGGTGTAGGTGTAGGTGTAGGTGTAGGTGTATGTGTATGTGTATGTGTATGTGTATGTGTATGTGTATGTGTATGTGTATGTGTATGTGTATGTGTATCAAAGTTTAGCATTATAAATCGTCACGGTTACAAGAAATGTTCATGTTATTCTTTTTCCCAGTAGTCATGGCAGTTTACGATAAAAGAACAACCTGCTATGACTACTTTCGATAACCATCACTTACATAAGAGTTCGATTTCCTAACACGAAAAGCTCAATATCAGCTTATATTTAAATTTTACGTTAATATTATTGACATCAAACATTCAATCCGTTACTGTTAATGTAGATTTCGTGCACACAATGATGTGTGTGACGATCCATGCGGCAATGACGCCCTTTTTCCATCGGTATGCTATGCGCACCTGCGTAGACTACGGCTCTGGAAAAGGGGCTTTTTTGATATAGCCTATGCACTTACACACGATAGATAGAGATTCGGTTCAATAGCCGATTGGATAAAGGAGGTTTGCCTTATGACTGCCCGTTTAGTTGTGATTGGTAATGGTATGGCAGGCATGCGCTGTGTGGAGGAGATCATACGGATGGCGCCGGAGCGATATGAGATTACGGTATTTGGAGCTGAAAAGCGTCCGAATTATAACCGCATTTTGCTATCCGAAGTGCTGCATGGAGAGCGTGCGTTTGACGATATCGTACTGCATTCGCTCTCATGGTATGAACAGCATGATATCCAGCTATATATGGGCGAAATGGTCACATTGATCGATTCCGCTCGTCGTACCGTTCGTACTGCATCCGGTCTGGAAGTTGGCTATGACGTCCTGATCGTAGCAACCGGATCGGTGCCTTATATTCCGCCGCTTCCAGGTTCGGATAAAAAAGGCGTAATTGCCTTCCGCACGCTGGATGACTGCGAGCAAATGACTGCCTATGCCGAGCGTTATCGCAAAGCGGTTGTGCTGGGCGGTGGTCTGCTGGGGCTGGAAGCGGCACGCGGACTGCTTCAACTTGGCATGGAAACGCATGTCGTGCATAATGCACCGTATCTAATGAATCGCCAGCTGGATGAAATGTCCGCTACATTGTTGCGCCGTGAACTGGAAGAACAGGGAATGCGCTTTGCCTTGAATCGCCAGACTGTTCGCGTGACCGGTGCACATCGCGCGCAAGGGTTGCGATTCGCCAATGGTGAACGGCTGGCTGCCGACTTGATCGTTATGGCGGTCGGCATTCGTCCTAACATTCGGCTCGCTCAGCATAGCGGACTGGCGACCAATCGCGCCATTATCGTCGATGACTGGATGCGCACCAGCGTACCGGATGTGTATGCTGTAGGCGAATGCGCTGAACATCGCGGCATTAGCTACGGATTGGTCGCTCCACTGTATGAGCAAGCTAAAATTTTGGCCGCTCATCTGTGCGAACAGCCTGCTACTGCCTACGCTGGCTCACTCCCCTATTCCCAGCTCAAAATCTCCGGTGTACAAGTATTTTCTATCGGCGATATCCAGTCTCCCCATAGTGAGACACTTGTACAGCAATATGACGGCGTCGCTCGCACGTATCGTAAAATTACAGCCACACACGGACGCATCAACGGCGCTGTTTTGTACGGTAATACGGCTGAAGGCACAGCGCTGGTCGATATGATCAAACAGGGTCGATCGACAGCAGAATGGCTGGAGCGTGAGCAAGCTTTTTCTCCAGTTGGACAAACGCATGATCCTGCCGAAGCAGCAGCGATCGCTCTCGCTCCCACATCCATCATTTGTGCTTGCAATGCGGTTAGCAAGCAACAGATTTTGGATGTCATCCGTCAGCATGATTTGCAAACTGCCGATGAGGTAAAAGAGTATACTCGTGCTTCCGGCTCCTGCGGTGGCTGTCGCCCTACCGTCGAGGCACTCACTCGTTGTAGTGTTGCTTGTGAGCAGGAAGCTTTCAGCGGACGATCTACCGAAGCGCAAACGAAGCCTGCGGCGGTTACGGTGTGCGACTGTCTTCCTTATACCCATGCAGAACTACGAGAACAGGTGCTAACACTAACCGATACACCGCACTGGAAGCAAATTTTCGCAGAGGCTAACGGGTCATCGTCATCCGGTCATGACACAAAGTTCAGTACTAGCTATCGCTTACTAGAATCCAGCCCGTCCAGCGATAAGCAGCCTGCATTCAACCCAACTGGAATGTTCACAGGCAAACCTAATGACCAGCAGGTCTACGCTCGTATACCTTTATCCGCCATTCAGATGCTGCACTCAACACTCACTGCCGCATCTGATCCTACCACAACATCAGATTGTGCATCCGATCCGACTGGCTGTGAGCTATGTCTGAGCGCCATTCATCATTATGCCCATGTAGCGTCTATGCTATACACGGACGCTTCACCTTTAACAAATACGGCAACATCCATCATCGAAAATACGCCGCTGACTTCCTCCCATCGTTACTTGAACACCCCTACCGTTAATGTAACGGCTGAATGGTTGGCATCGATGAACACCGATTGGCAGCAGCATCTGCTACCTCATCCACTCCATATCGTTACGGAAGCGACAGGTATCACTGCGGAAGCAACGATTCGACTGGCTGATCTCGGCATCCTGCCTTCACCAGATGGCTGGGAGTTATACGCAGGCGGTTATGTACAGCCGTTGCAGACCGGTCAACTAATCGGAGAAATGGAACACTGGTCTGATGTGCTATCGTTGCTAGATGCCTGTCTTCATTATTATGTCAGCACCGCCTATTATGGCGAAGCGATGTATGAATGGCTGGAGCGCATTGGACTGCTGCATGTACGCGAGCATGTGCTGCATAGCCTGTACGAGCCTGCTGCCGGCACATCTGTTATGAAAGGAGTCGATCCCGATGCAAACTCAATGTCCATTTTGCAGCGTACAATGTAAAATCACCCTTCATCCACCACAGCCATCGTCTTCCTACACCACTCCCCTGCAAACGGGTGCGGCGGCAACAGCGATCGTTATGCAAGATTGGCAAGCGGAAGGGTTTCCTAATGCCGCCTCTCAGGGACGGTTATGTATCAAAGGGATGAATGCACATCAACATGCGATAAATGGCGATCGCCTGCTCTATCCGCTAATCCGTCGTGACGGCAAACTGGTGCGAGCGAGCTGGGACGAAGCGCTTGATCTGATGACAGCGCGTTTTCGTGAAGCGATGCAGCAACATGGGCCGGATACCATCGGCATCTACGGTGGCGGCTCACTTACGAATGAAACCGCGTATTTGCTTGGCAAATTTGCTCGTATCGGTATCGGCACACGCTACATCGACTATAATGGACGCTTTTGTATGTCCGCAGCAGCTTCCGCTGGCACGAAAGTGTTCGGCGTGGATCGTGGACTCACTTTCCGTTTGCAGGATATTCCGCTTGCTGGATGCATTATTCTGGCTGGGACGAATATTGCGGAATGTCAGCCGACACTACTTCCTTATTTTCATGAAGCACGTGCCAGAGGGGCACGTATCATTGTAATGGACCCGCGGCAGACCGCAACGGCAGCGATTGCCGATCTCCACCTTCAGCTCAAGCCCGGCACGGATGCACTGCTGGCACTCACGCTGCTGAAGCTGATCATCGATAATGGCTGGACTGATGCTGCCTTTATTGCTCAGCACACGAATGGTTATGATGAGCTGGCTGATTTGCTAGCTGATATCGAGCCAGAACAAACGGCGCAGCTATGCGGCATTCCAATGACACAGATCAAACAAGCAGCCGAATGGTATGGCACCGCGGAAACGGGTATGATTTTGACCGCACGCGGCATCGAACAGCAAACGGACGGTCATCTGGCGGTGCGCTATTTGCTCAACCTTGTGCTGGCAACTGGCAAAATCGGTCGTCCTGGCTGTGGCTATGGCGCTGTAACCGGACAGGCGAACGGTCAGGGCGGACGTGAACACGGGCAAAAAGCCGATCAATTACCCGGCTACCGCTCGATTGAAAATGATGCCGACCGCGCCTATGTTGCTTCCGTATGGGGCGTAGAGCCAGCTGCTATTCCAAGCAAAGGCGTATCTGCTTATGAAATGCTGGAGCTTGCCGATCAGGGTGAGCTGCGCATGCTATTCGTGATGGGATCGAATCCAGTCGTCTCTAATCCGAATATTCCGCTCGTGCGCCGTGCGCTGGAAGGACTGGATTTGCTCGTCGTTGCCGATCTGTTTCTATCCGAAACCGCACGCATGGCGGATATCGTACTGCCTGTCGCCTCTTTCCTTGAAAATACAGGCACACTGACAAATTTGGAAGGTCGCGTATTGCTGCGTGAAGCGGTGATGAAATCACCTGGTGAAGCAAGGCAGGACTGGTCGATTTTACATGCCATCGCAGATCGACTAGGCAGAGGAGATTATTTTAACTTCGATTCGTCCGAGGAAATTTTTAACGAGCTGCGTCTAGCCAGTCGTGGCGGTCTGGCCGACTATTCCGGCATGACGTATGATCGTTTACGCCATGAGGAAGGCATCTACTGGCCCTGTCCGGATGAAGCACATGCCGGCACGCCAACGATGTTCCAGCAACAATTCGCGCATCCGGATGGAAAAGCGCTGTTCACTTCTCTCCCGCACCGCTATGTGCGTGAACAGCCATCTGCCTCACGTCCGCTCATGCTAACGAACGGGCGCGTACTGTCCCATTATCTCACCGGCGTGCAAACACGTCGCAGTCCAGCACTTGCCGCACGCGAACTACAAAACTTCGTTGAAATTCACCCTGTGACCGCAAAACGCTATCGGCTGAAGGAAGGTCAATGGGCAGAGATCGAATCTGCACAAGGTCGGCTGATCGTGCGCTGTCGCTTGAGCGAGCAAATTCGGATGGACACTTTATTCGTACCGATGCACTGGGGCGGCAAGCAAAATGTAAATGAAGCGACACCGCCCGAACTGGACCCTTTTTGTAAAATGCCGGGCTTCAAGTTTACGCCCGTGACGGTTCGTCCGTGGCAGCCGGAATGCTCGCTACTGTAGCTAGAGGGCTACAGAGCTATAAGGCTAACAAGGCTAACAAGGCTACAAAGCTACAAAGCTACAAAGCTACAAAGCTACAAAGCTACAAAGCTACAAAGCTACAAAGAAATTATAATTAGTTTACGCAAATCGATTACTAGTACTTTGACCAGATTAAATATTAGTTTTGATTGTATGGTGAACAGTTTATATTTCAAGACTTAAACCATCTTCAATACTCAAATTAATCTCATTTCAAGTCCTAAAGTATAGCTATGCGAATACACAATCAAAGTTAAAATTTAACAGGATCAACGTACTGAGTGTGTACGCAAACTCGTATATGTGCACAGAGCACTTCACTGCGTGAAGAAAGTTTGCGTTTGCCTGTACATCCTAGCATCAATTACGACCACCAAAAAACAGACACCTGCGCATCATAAACGGTACCCTAGCAAGAGGGATATTTCGAAACAAGACATCTTGCAGGATACCGTTTAGAGCAGGGTCTGTTTTTTGGTGATGCGTAGTAATCGAATGGTGAAACAAAAGATATGACATGTATATAGTCATAACCGAGCATGTACAAGCAATTCTATGGCATCTAGCTAAATATAAAAACTAATCCAATAAAAAAACTAGCCAAATAAAAACAATTCCATTTATACCGCATCGTAATTTCAGCCTATTTCATGTATGCTAAAACTGTACATCAAAGTTATAGCGCTTTAATATTTAAGTTACTATACTATGTGCCGCATGTGTACAACATATGTGCGGCATGTATGCGACGTATCGCAGCAAAATATCCGACACAGCATAGCTATCTTTCAGGAGGACACACAATGGTGAACATTCGCAGAGTACATATCGACGAGCTGCCGATGGCGGCAGAGCTAGCTAATTATATTTTTTGCGAAACAGGGGAACAATATATGGGCACCGCCTTTCCTACTTTGTTTCGTCCGGGCATCGTTCATTCGTATGGGGCGTTCGATGATGCAGGCAAACTTGTATCCTTTATGGGGTTGGTGCCTGTCGTGATCACATCGGGTTCAGAGCAGATCAGTGCATTTTCGATCGGAGCGGTCTGTACACATCCGGATTATCGCGGACAACGACTGGCTGGACAGTTATTGGAACGATGTCGGCAACATGCAATTGAAGCAGGAGCTTCGCTGATGTTCATCTCCGGCGATCGCTCGCTGTACACCCGAGCAGGCAGCCAATTTTTCGGACGTGCTTATCAATTTGAATTAACAGAGCAACTTGCAGCTATTGAACCATCCGAATGGTTGGAATTGCGAGAACTGGAGCCGCGTGATCTGTTGGCAGTACATGCGCAGCTTCAGCGTTCAACAGCCCATGTGGAAATGAGCATTGGCGAAATGCAGCAGATGCTTGGCGCCGAAGCGATGGCACATGTGAATCAACAGCAACAAAAGGTACTGGTCGCTGCTACATCGAACGGCATTGCTGGTGTTGTCATTTTGTCGATTCCGCATGCTTCGTATAACGATAAATCGCAATCTAAACCGCCTGCGATCGAACGTGCTGGCTCAGTGATTGAATACGGAGGCAACGTTGATGCCGTGCGTCAGCTATGGCTGGAAGCGATTCGTCGGTTCGATCTTACAACCCTTACGGTCACGATTCCGTGGCAGGATCGCGATCTAGTAGCCGCAGCAGAGACGACCGGTGCTTCGTCGACAACGATACGCAATGGCGGCACCGTTATGATCGTAAACGGCGGTGCGCTCGTTGCGCAGACTGGACGGCTTGATTATTTAAACGAGGGTGCTCCCGTGCGTATCGCACTCGGTGAGGCAGGTAACTATATCCTACACACACCGGCTGGCGACTATACACTGGCGGACGATGCCGAGCTGTGTTCGCTGTTATTTGATCCTCACTCGGATGTACTGCCTGAGCCAAATGAAGCGTTCCAGGCGGTACCGCTGCCTTATATGTATGGACTTTATTTTATTTGATTGTATTTAATTTTATTTAACTTTATTGGGAATAAGCTTCACCTGCCGATCCAGTGTAAACCTATATCTAACACAAAAACTATCCATATAAAAAGTATCTATATGAGAAGTATCTGTATGACAAGTATCTATATGAAAACAGAACTTTTTTACTATCGAAAGTTCTGTTTTCACATGGACTGATCGAACGAGCATACCGACACAGATCAATCGTTGAAAAACTACATTTAAATCGTTTTCGCGAAAACAAATTATCGAAACTTATAATGGGCAGCAAACATATTAATTACTAACAAATCCGTCGTCTTCTCATAGGAAAATGCCTGATTGTTCTCATTTTTATCTTTCTCCCAAAACATAACAAACTGTCTGACCTTCGTAGCTGATATTTTAGCGACTCTAAATCGTACAGATGTAGCATTCCACTCCAATCTGCCCGTTCCATATTCGGAATTTTGAGCTTCTTCCTAGCTTCTTCCTGTGCGTGTTAGATCGATCGTTAGCTGATTCGGTTTGTAGCCTACTTCGTTTACTTCATTTAATATTTTATAAAATTCATTGCTGTACTCTTTGTTGTACTCCTCTGTATATAAAGATCCTGCTTGGACTAATAGATCATCTGCCATTATCGCTATGTATACATAAATGCGGCTAAAAAAATAAACTTTCTTCACTCTCTTCATTTTCTTCCCTTTCTACAACTTGTCCCGCTCTAGCTTCTTCCTCTAATGGCGCATTCCTCCCTTCCTCTCTCCATCTTCTGCTAAACTGAGACACTTCGTCCCATCCTAAAATGTATATTCTGACATAACAACGCTATAATAACAGTGAAAGAGTCACTCCATTTCTGGTTAAAACAATAATAGTGTAATGAAGCAACTAATTCAGCTGCGAAAAGAAGGAAGGAACGTCCATGACAAAGGACCGAAGCATTTTGACGGACTATGTGCGGGAGCACTGGTACTATTATTTGCTCGCTGTCGCTCTGATCATCGCCTCCAATATCGCACAGGCTGCTTTGCCGCGCGTGCTCGGGCAATTCACCGATGCGTTGCTGGCTGGCGGTATCCGCTACGATATGATCGTGCGCTACAGTCTGATTTTGGCGGCCATTGGAATTGCCTACAATGTGTTGTTCGGTGCAGGGCAGTTCTCCGTCATGCGGCTCGGACGTAAATTCGAATTCGCGATGCGGCAAAGTCTGTTCCGCAAATTTTCCACGCTCAGTGAGCATTATTTTTCAAGACAGGGAACGGGCAAGCTGCTCAGTTCGATGACGAATGATGTAAACTCTGTTCGTGAATCCATCTCTAACGGTGTCACTATGACGACCAATGCGGTATTTCTATTCCTCTCCTGTGTCGTCATGATGCTGCTCAGTCACATTCCACTGCATCTGATCGTCGTCTGTATCATTCCGATGATCGCGATTCCTTTTCTCGTCGTTTATTTTGGTCCTCGGATTCGCAAACGGTCGATGAGTGTGCAGGAGTCGCTGGCGGTCATGACGGATTCGGCAGAAGAGCAATTGCGCGGTATTCGGGTCACAAAGACGTTTGCGATTGAGCCGACAGCACGCGAGCGCTTTGGCAGTACAGTCGATCAGATCAAGGACAATCAATTGCATCTGGTGCGTATGTCGTCCTTATTTCAGGCGGCAGTGCCCTTTCTCGGTGCGCTGTCACTCGTCATCTCGCTGCTGTATGGCGGTTATCTGGCAGTACAGGGTGAGATTACGATCGGTAATTTTATCGCGTTAACTCTTTACCTGCGTATCATGTCCGGTCCATTACAGCAAATTGGTAACGTGATCAATATGATGCAACGTTCCGGTGCTTCGCTGGATCGGGTCAATCGTCTGCTCGGCGAACAGCCGGATATTCAGGATAGCGAGCAGGCACAACCGCTAGCCGCATCGCCAGATCTGAAGCTTAGCGGACTTTCATTTACGTATCCAGGCAGTGAGCGTCCCGCGTTAAAAGACATCCATCTGCATATTGCCAGCGGACAAACGCTCGGGATCGTCGGCAAAACCGGCAGTGGTAAAACGACACTCGTCAAGCTGCTGCTGCGCATCTATGATCCACCCACAGGCACCGTATGGCTGGGCGGCACGGATGTACGGGATATCTCGATCAACAGTCTGCGCTCGCGAATCGCCTATGTGCCCCAGGACGGCTTTCTGTTCAGCACGACGATTCGCGATAATATCGCCTTTAGCGATCGCAGCATTCCACTGGAAAAAGTCGAAAATCACGCGCGTCAGGCGATGATCTACGAACCGATTGTGCGGTTTCCCGACAAATTCGATACACGACTCGGTGAACGTGGTGTCACCCTTTCCGGTGGACAGCGACAACGTACCAGTCTTGCGCGTGGACTTGCGAAAACAGGACCCATTCTCATTCTCGATGACAGTATGAGTGCGGTCGATGCGGTCACTGAAACCGGTATTCTCGCTAATCTGGTACAGGAACGCAAACAGCGTACCACGCTCATTATTTCGCACCGGATCAGCGCTGTGAAGCAGGCAGACCGAATTATCGTACTGGATGAAGGTCGGATTGTGGAACAAGGTACGCACCAGCAATTGTTGGAACAACGGGGCATCTATGCATCCATGTACCAGCTACAGGAAGAAGGTTTGTACTATGAATGAGTCTCACAGCAATGACAAACAGACCAAATCATCGCCAACGCTGTCGACCGATTCCGCTGCACAATCAAGCAAACATCGTTCACATGATCAACAGCCTGCTTCCACTCCCAATTCATCCGATCCAAGCAATAAGGAGATGCCCAACGCTAACAAGCCCGCTGCGCCCCCCACTGCTTCGCCTTCGCGCTATGAAGCATTGCGGGCGATTATGCAATATGCACGTCCGCACAAACTCGCTTTTATCGGTTTGTTTTTTACGACGATGCTGGCGATTGCGGCTGATCTGTTACAACCGTATCTGGTCAGTATCGTCATTGACGATCATATTGCGGTTGGCCATAGCGGTTTATCCTTTCTGATCGGCATGGCGCTGATCTATCTGGGGCTGGCGGTGATCAGCTTGATCTTTACCTATGTACAGAGCAATTTACTGCAATATGCCGGACAGCATATTGTAGCTAGCATTCGTAAAGATTTGTTCGCGCACATCTCTAAACTGTCGATGAGCTTTTTCGATCGCTCCAGCAGTGGTGGTCTGGTAACAAATGTCTCAAGCGATACAGAGACGATTAGCCAGTTTTTCACCCAGGTGCTGCTCAGTCTGATTCGCGATGGCATGATGCTCGTATTTATTATTTATTTTATGTTCCGGCTTGATGCGACACTTGCGTGGTATTCGATGCTAACTTTACCGATTATCGCAACGCTGGCGATTCTGTTTCGCAAGCGATTGCGCCAGGTGTATCAGCTCGCTCGTAGCCGGCTGTCTCGACTGGTCGCTTTTACCGCAGAAAACTTATCAGGCATGGCATTAATCCAGATTTTTCATCAGGAAAAGGAACAGACTCGACGCTTTACCGAATTTAACAGCGATTACTGGGAAGCGAATGTGCAGCAACTCAAATCGAACGTCCTGTTCAACCGCACATTCGATGTGCTCGGTAATATCGCGCTTGTGCTTATGGTATGGCTGGGTGGTGTCGCTGTGTTTAATCGGCAAATGGAAGTCGGCGTGCTATACGCATTTATTAGCTATATCCGTCAATTTTTTCAGCCGATTAACCAGATTACGATGCAATGGAATACGTTTCAGTCGACTATCGTATCGATGGATCGCATCTGGCGCATTTTGCGATTGAAGCCAGACATCGCTGATCCCGCACCGGAGCAGATGAAGTCGCTTCAACCGGAGCAAGTACGTGGTAAAGTTGATTTTAACCGCATTACATTTGGCTATGATCGTGATCAACCGGTACTGGTTGAACTGGATCTGCATATTCGTCCGGGTGAAATGATCGGTGTTGTCGGCACGACAGGGGCAGGGAAAAGTACATTGATTTCGCTGCTCAATCGCTTTTATGACGTATGGGAAGGCTCGGTGATGATCGATGATATCGATCTGCGCCATATCCCACAGCAACAGCTACACCGAATTGTCGGCTTGATTCAGCAGGAGCCATTTCTGTTCTCCGGTTCGATTATCGATAATGTGCGTATGTTCCAGACTGATATTAGCCGTGAGCAGGTGATCGAAGCCTGCCGCTTTGTCGGTGCACATGAGATGATCGCACGACTGCCACAGCAGTATGACACATTGTTGTCAGAGCGCGGCAGCGGCCTGTCGGCAGGCGAACGGCAATTAATCTCCTTCGCGCGCATTGTCGTATTCCAGCCTAAAGTGCTCATTTTGGATGAAGCGACCGCCAATCTGGATTCGCATACCGAACAGCTTGTACAACAAGCGCTACAAACCGTTTCACATGGGCGCACGACGATCGTCATCGCCCATCGTTTGTCGACCATTATGCATGCAGATCGTATTCTCGTGATGGAACATGGTCAAATTGCTGAGCAAGGTACACATGCGAAATTACTAGCACAGGGCGGTATTTATGCCGAGCTATATCATCATGCACGTCATAGTGCTGGGACAGCGGCAGAGGCATAAATAGAATCGATAGCCTATCGTCTACTCCATAGATACAGGCTGCATAGATACAGACTGCTCTCATAAATATAGAATGTTAGCCTGGAGTCAGACTGTTAACATAGATGGCGACTGCGAATGATACAATATATTCATTCGTCTTTCGCCTCTGACCAAAAAAGCTGATGCTGCCACTCTACTAGAAATCGATACCGTTTCGATACCATAATTTTATTTATAACCAACCGTTTCAATACTATAATTCCGTTTATAACCAACAAAAAGCCTGCTTTTCTCGTATCCCCTCCTGTAGAACAATCATTCTTACAGGGAAGCGAGAAAAGCAGGCTTTATTTCATTATTTGCGTAATACGCCATTTACGGTTTTGTTCAAGCCTGTTACAACCGTTTCGATTACATTAGTAGTCGTTGGTGTTGTGGTGGCTGTACCGGTATTGGTCGTTCCTGTACTTGTCGATGTTGTTGACGTGCTTGGCGTTGTACTTGTTGGTGTTGTCGTACTGGTCGTACTTGATGTTGTCGTTGTACTTGCTGGCACTGTAGTGCTCGTCGTAGTGTTGCCTGTTGTTGTCGTTGCTGGTGCAGTAGCCGTTGTATTCGATGTTGTAGTCACTGGTGCTGGTGCGCTTACAGTCGATGTAGTGCTCGTCGGTGTTGTAGCGCTACCTGTTGTTACCGTACTGCCAGTCGATGATGTCGTTGTCGAAGCTGTCGTACTACCCGTTGGTGCTGTCGTTACAGGTGTTGCCGTTGTACCTGCTGTCGATACCGTGCTACCGGTCGTTGATGTGGACGTACCGCTAGTCGTCGATGTGCTCGTAGTTACAGTTGGTGTTGGGCTAGCTGTAGTCGTCCCTGTACCTGAAGCAGTCGTTGTCGCAGGTGCAGTTGTAGTCGTTGTAACTGGTGTTGGACTTCCTGTCGAAGTTGACGTGCTGGTTGAACCTGTCGGTGTTACGGTTGCTGAGCTACTAATCGTTGACGAACCATTTGTCGCTGTAGCTGTCGGTATAGTAGTAGTGCTCGGTACTGGCACGGCTACATTCGTATCGCCTGATGCAGAGCTAGCTGTACTACTCGTTGCCGGCGTTGTTGTCGGCGCTGGAGCTGATGTTGGACTTCCTGTTGTAGAAGTCGAAGAGCCGGTCGACGTCGTTGGAGTCGCAGCGACTGGACTGCCTGATGCTGGTGCAGGCGAAGTGTTCATGTCTGCTGGTGCAGTCGTGGATGTCACCGTGCCTGGTATCGGCGTGACTACACTAGCATCGCCAGTCGTCATTGTGCTTGTTGTTCCGGGCATCGGACTAGCAGGTGTACTACCTGTTCCGCTAGCAGGCTGTGTTGTTGATGTTGTTGAATGAAATTCTGTGCCTGTCGTCGGTGCTGCTGTTGAACCGACACTTACTGGAGTTTTCACTGCTGCTGTCTGTGTTCCGTTAGCTGTCTGGTTCGTCGGCACTTTATAAATGACTGTAGGGTTGGCTTTAGCTGTATCGGCTGGTTGACCAACACCCATTTGCTCTGCTAATTTTTTACCGTAAGTCATCTCTACATATTTGTCATATGATTGCTTGCTCATCTCTAATTTCAATTGATGAAGTTTGGACGATACCGTCATCTGCTGCTCGTTACGTTCCACTTGAAAGCCCTTTTGCATAAAACCCCGTACCGTCTCATCGAAGTTTTCTTTGGTCAAAGCAATCCCTTGACGCTGCCCAATTTGGAAAAAACCATGCCCGTTCAATGTCTGCTGCATTTGCTCACTTACAGCATCGGATCGCTTTTGCTGACGCTCATACAGTTTGTTCAAATCCTGTTCGCGCTGCTCTTTATCGAGCATTTCCTGCTTATACTTTTTGTTATCGGTGATCTTTTTCTCCGCTGGACTCTGGTTATCTGATGGATTGCCAGAGATCGAAGTTACAGAGTTAGAATCTGACTTTTCCTGCGACCGACTTGCACCTATTGGATAGGATGTGTACGCCTTGGAAGGGGTCTGATAAGTCGTTGCTGTGATATTCATCGCGGCTCGCTCCTCACGTGGTGAATGATCAGGCTGTTGAACTAGACGACAGAGAAGTAAACAGAACGAGGTATTTATTACTCATCATATTAATCATACATTTAAGGAATAATATACCAAATGATTATTGGTTATAATTTACTATTTATCCAGTTATCAAACAAGGGACTATTATACTATTAGAGGTAATTTTATCCATTTTATATTTATATGTGTTTTCTCGTTATTAGATGAACTTTGTGTATAGCTTTTTGATCGTGGTCATCTGCTCTATGCCTGAATGCGCAAAAAAAGCCTATCTCCGATAATCGGAAACAGACTTTTTCAGATGTGTACCGTTTGTATAAACGTTATGTGTTAACAGCAATACATTGTGTTTACTGCATATGTAGCAGTGTATTCATGCTGGGCTATCCACATTACACAATCTTTTGTATCACAACTCACATCAAGCTAATATTGTGACGATTTGACTTGTATCTATGCTTGATTCAGCGAAGAACGTCAAATGCGTGCTCATTCAACTACTTGCCATTCAGAACAGATGAAAATTCGTTAACATTCGAATCGACTTTGGACCATCGATCTTGTTGGGACTGTACGTATCGCATATACGAGTCCTTGCCAATTTCGAGCTTGAGCTGATGCACCTTAGAAGAAATCATCATCCGTTCCTCATCTGCGCTAACCTGAAAACCGCGATTGATCAAATTTTTGATCGCTTCTGTGGAATTCTCTTTCGTAATCACCAGCTGGGAGCTTTCACCGATCTGATTATACACGCTCTCCAATAAGATATCATGCGTAGTTTTGTCGCTACCTTGCTGTTGTTCCTTTTGTTTCTCAAACAGCGTATTCAAATCTTTTTGCCGTACTTCTTTGTCCTTGTCTTCCTTTTTGTACTCTTGCTTCTTTTGTAGCTTTTGCTCTTCTGCAAATTGATCATTTTGCTTCTGATCCTTGAGCTTCTGATCTTTAAGCTTTTGTTCTTTCGCTTTTTCCGCTTGCAGTTGCGGATTGTCACGGTCTTGTTCTGTTTTAGAACGGTCTGAAGGATCCGAATCGTTACCGTTGTTACCCGTATACATCGACTGGTTACTACTAAACGTATAGCTAGAGCTTGAACTGATATTCATTGCTGATCTTCCTTTCTAACGAAGTGAACAGTACACTGCTTTGAATCTTGCTGCATACTCCTCGGACTGCACACAAGTAATGACATCAAACGACAGTTTATGCTCTATTATTATAGTAAAAAGTTACTATCTAATATCCTATCCAACAAGGGTATTTAGACCTAGTTAAATACGCAAGTTAATTAATTTGCAACTTAATCATTAATAAACACAGAAAAAACCAGAATCTCGCCTTACAAGCGGGAGATTCTGGCTTTGTCTAAGCATCGTGATCCAGTTCATCTGAATCCTATGGTGATAAACGTAAAGTCGTGAGTTCGCTCCTTAGCGAACCGAGGAGCGTTCAACTTGCTGGTGCATCCAGTAGCGTATACGCTGTAGCACATCTTGCATATGCAGCGGCTTGCTCATATAGTCGGTTGCACCTGCCTGAATACTCTTCTCGCGATCTTCCTTCATCGCTTTGGCAGTTAACACGATAATCGGTACATCGCTATACCCGTACAGATTACGCACCGTTTTCATCGTTTCGTAGCCATCCAGTTCAGGCATCATAATATCCATCAAAATCAGATCGATATGTTGATCCATATGCAAAATTTCCAGTGCATCGCGTCCATTTTGCGAGATTACGATGTTCATATTGTAACGTTCCAGCATGCTCGTCAGTGCATACACATTACGAATATCGTCATCTACGATCAGAATCTTTCTGCCATTCAAAATATCCGTTCCGCCCGGTTGCACCGATAACGCCTGCTCCGCAGCGGCTTCCTGACCGAAAGCCGCAAAGGATGAACGTTCTCTGGACGAGGATGGCGTGAATGCTCCTTGTTCAGAGGAATTCATATATTCATAACTATCCGCCGAAGATACCGTTCCTTCTTCCATAAACACCGTTCGATTCAGATGCAGTGGTTCATTCATCTCAAAGATGGCATGCTCGGAATGCGGGTCTGTAACCATACATGGAATATAGAAGGTGAAGATGCTGCCTTCTCCATATTTACTTTCCAGATGGATCGTACCGCCTAGCAGATTCGCCAGCTGTGACGAGATCGACAGACCAAGACCAGTACCGCCATATTTCCGTGCGGTCGCTCCATCTGCCTGACGGAATGCCTCGAAGATCACTTCGCGATTCTCTGCCGAGATACCGATCCCTGTATCACTTACGCTAAACGCCAGCATCGGCTGCGAGCTTTCATAGCTGCTCGTTTGCACCCGATTGACCTTTTGTACCTGTAATGTGACGCCACCCGTCTGCGTGAATTTGAAGGCATTGGATAGCAAATTACGAAGCACTTGCTGAATACGCATCTCATCCGAATAGACCAGCTCAGGCACGTTTTCTTCCACTTCCACTTTGAAGAACAATTCACGCTGGGCTGCGGTCTCGCGGAAGCTGCGCTCCATCTGCTCTAGCATCGCTTCTATGCTGATCGGGTTAATCTCGATCTGCATTTTCCCAGCTTCGACTTTGGACAGATCAAGAATATCATTGATCAGATTCAGCAAATCTTTACCGGAGGAATGAATAATGGACGCATATTCCTGCTCCTTGGCTGTCAAATTGCCATTACCGTTCTCCGACAAAATCTGAGATAGAATCAGCATACTATTGAGCGGTGTACGCAATTCATGCGACATATTCGCCAGAAATTCTGATTTGTACCGCGAGCTAACCTGTAGTTGCTGCGCATATTTGTCCAGCTCGATTGCTGTGCTTTCGGCTGCCATCTTGCCCTGCTCCAAACGCTCGTTTAGCATTTGCAGCTCTTCGGTTTGCATTTGCAATTCTTCCGTCTGCGCCTGTAATTCCTCGGATTGGACTTGCAGCTCCTCGGATTGTACCTGTAGCTCATGATTCATCGCTTGCGATTCACGATACAGCTGTTCCACTTCCATGCGAGTCATGACCGAATGCATCGTCACTGCAAAAATATCAATTAATTGCTGCAACAGATGCTTTTGCTTGTCTGTCATCGGTTCCAGTAGTGCAAATTCAACGACAGCAATAACGCGACCTTCAAAAATGATCGGGGCAGCAACCATTGCCTTCAATCCCGTATGTCCCAGACCAGAACTGATCGTGCGTACATACTCGTCTGACAACGGGTGCAATTGCAGTATGCGACGCTCGATGATCGCCTGTCCGGTCAATCCTTCGCCCTGTTGCAATCGCGCAGAACCTAGCTCTGCATCGGCATCCGAAGCGGCAAAGGAAGCCGATTTGAGCCAATCACCTTCTGCCGTTCTACGATATACGACACCGTATGGCGTACCAAACCATTTGTTCCCTTTGGTCAACAATACCGCTGCCAGGCTATCTACGTCGGTTGCTTCTTGAAAACGTGTTGCCGCCTGAGCGATCTGATCTTTCACCCAGTTCTCATACTGTACATGATCAAGTAACTGATTCGCCGCCTCGCCCAGCTCGCCAACCTCGTCGCGAGACGTTACATCAATCCGTGTACGTAAATTACCGCCGGTAGCAATGCCGAGTAGCGTATCACTCACATCACGAATCGTACCGACAATCTGACGTGCAATGAGCAAAGCAGTCGCAATCGAGATTACCGCGAGCAAAATCCACACGCCGATCATCATCGCCAGCATACGCTCATTACTTTGCGCAGCTGCTTCGATACGAGTGGTCGTCAGCGCCTTCTCACTATTGCGGAATGCATCCATCTCCTGACGCAGTTGATCAATCTGCTGCTTGCCGGGATCACTGGCAAAAAAGCTTTTAAGGGCTGCATCTTCTCCGCGCTGCTTCATCGTAATCGCAGGCGTTCCCGCTTCCTTAATCCAACTGGCGATCCCTGTGCGAATCGTTTGCAAATTGTTCTGCTGTAGCTCATTACCACTAACCAGTGCATACAGCTCGTTATAGTCGCTCTCCCATTGGGAGACGGCTTGATTATAAGGTTCCAGATAGCTCTCTTCACCGGTGAGGACAAAACCGCGTTGCCCGGTTTCCATATCCAACACATGCTTTTCCAGCATATTGGTCAAGTTATGAACTTCCAGATCATGATCATTGATGTATCGACTTTCCTGTTCCAGCTGGTTCATACGCCCTGACATCATCGTCAGAACAATACCCAGACAGACAATGATCACGATATACCCGGCTACAATTTTAGTGCGTATTCCAAATTTTGCACCTTTCAGCACCAAAAGCCCTCCAGTATATAGTTAAATGCCAAGATTTCCATTCATCGATCCTATGCAATTTCATTTGGCTACCCAACTATTTTACTTCAAATGATCTCGTTTGCAAACGGAGAACGGGCGAAATGATACACAATTGTTTTACAGCATGCCTGAACGCAATTCCAACTGTGAACGGTATTCCTGTGGTGTAATCCCTTCCAGTTCGCGAAACACCCGTGAGAAGTGTCGACTGCTTTCAAAACCGACCTGCTCACCAATTTCGCTCAGACGATGATGCGGCTCTGCCAGCAATTGTTTGGCACGCTCAATACGTAGCTTTTTTAAATAAACGACAAAACTTTCGCCTGTGTACGCCTTAAATGCCTCGCTAAAATACGAATAATTCAGCGATACATGATTGCTCACCGTTGCCATATTAAGCGGACGTGCATAATGACTGTGCAAATACGCTACCGCTTCTTTTAAACGATGGTGTTCACTATGGACGAGCCGAAGTTGCCCGATATAGTCGTCCAGACTGAGCAGCAACCGTTCCAGATCACGGCAGTAATCGTGAAAATAACGATAATGCTCCAAACTGCACACACGCCGATACAGACGCAGCACCTCAATCGATGCTTCGCCAAAATGACGAAATACTTCATCCAGCACATTGTCATTAATGAGCCGCACGGTGCGCTGCACTTCCTCCAAGCTGCGCATTCCTGCGCCCGATAATCGGAACAGATGATGCACCATGCCGCTAATCTCGCTGCTGCGCCCTGTACCGAGCAGATTACCTAATCTGCGTACATCTTCTTCCAGCTGCGACTGCGAAACCTCAACCTCATGCAGCTGTGGCTCATGTACCAGATACATACCGGGACAAAAGAAACCGTATGCCAGCGCCCGACATGCTTGCTCATACGCTATTTGTAGTTCATTGTGCTCGATCATTGTACTGCTCACACCTGCCCACAAACCGGACACTTCACGACGAGCCGCCGATTGTGCCAGTGCTTGCAGTAGACCTAGCTGCTCCTGAGAAATGATCCAGATGCGCCGCCCTTCCCGATCCAGCAATTGCAGCTCATATCCAGACTGCGTATGATCGGCAAGCTGACGTAGCAGCAGATCCAGTTCCTGCACAGACACCGGATGTCCATCTGCTGTCACGCAATTCCAGACACAAACCAGATACGGTTTTGGCAACTCCAGCCATGTACAATCGGTAAGCTGGTGTCTGGCTTCATCCGCTGGCGCTTCCAGCCAGCGTGATAGCTGTTCCTCCTGCCACTGGCGCCGATAATGATCGGCATCTTCCAGACGGCGCGACAGTGATTCCTTGCGCAGAAGCTCTTTTTCCAGATTGTCCAGCGCAGTGAATAGATCATCCCGCCGAATCGGCTTGAGTAAATATTCCCGCACCTGATAACGGATCGCCGCCTTTGCATATTCAAAATCGTCATGACCGCTTAATACGATCACTTCCGGTTGCTGGATCAATTCATTGCTCGCACGTAATTGCTCCAACATCGCCATGCCATCCAGCACCGGCATACGAATATCGGTAATGATCATATCGGCTGGTTGCTCACGCAGTTTACATAGTCCTTCCTGACCATGTTTTGCACAACGAATGGCATATCGCTCTGGAAATTGACGCTCAATCATCACTTGAAGTCCATGCCGGATATTTTTCTCATCATCAATAATTAGTAGTTGTCTCATGCCGGATGTCTCCTCCTGCAACTATAATTTTGGGCAGACGAAGCGATACTTCGGTTCCTTCACCTGCGCTACTTTGCACCTGTAATCCGTATTCATTGCCAAAAAACAGCTGGATACGCTGCTGTACATTCAGCAGTCCGTAGCCGCTTGTTTCCGCTCTGGATGAAGAAGGAACCGACATCGAATCTGGACGTTCAGACCGCTCGGACAATTCGGCAGCTGACGCTTGCTGTAATCGCTCGTTCAATCTGACTATCCGCTCAGGTGGGATGCCTTGCCCGTTATCCTGTACAACAATCCGCACGCTTCGTTCGCCTTCATCGATGGCACGAATACGCAACTGGCGCTCTCCCTGTTCTTCCGTCCAGCCATGCTTGAACGCATTTTCTATAATCGGCTGTAACGACATTTTGAGTAGCTCTAGCTCCTGATACGCAGGTGAAATGTCCAGCTGTAGCTGTACCGGTTCATCAAAGCGAATATTCATCACTTCAATATAGTTGCGGATATGTCGCAGCTCCTGACCGAGTGTGACATACTCGCCGCCCCATTTGAAGTTATAACGCATCATTCCGCCCAGTGAAGTAAGGGCATCAGAAATTTGGCGCTGATCCTCGATCTCCGCCAGCATTTTAATATTTTCCAGCGTGTTATACAGAAAATGAGCATCGATCTGACTGTACAATGTACGCAGCTCGGCTTCCTTCATTAATGCCTGCTTGCGCACCGCCTGCGCGATCAATTCATTAATCGTGCCGCTCATCCGGTTAAAATGATACGCAAGCTCGCCGATCTCACCGCCATCCACCTGCACCATCGGCGGAAGCTCGCCCCTGCGCATCTGCTTCATCGCCTGCGTTAATTTACGCAAATTTTTCAAAATAAGCGAATTGGCTACATACGTAATGAGCGAGACGAGTACGATAAAAGCGATAGTTGCGACAATGATCAGATTACGCGCGCGTCCGGTATCCTGAAGCATTTTCTCCAGCGATACGACCTGTACAAGCTGCGCCCCAAGACGCTCAATCGGCATACTTGTCAACAGATATGATTGTCCGTCCGCTCGATATTGTGCGGACAGCTCGCCTGACTGCGCAGCAGGATCAGCCAGCAGTCGTTGCGCTAGCCGGGTATAACGGTCGGTCTCTATAGGAGGCGCGACATGGCCATCCCCTCCATCAAGCAGTAACAAGCGTGAGCTATCTTCCTGACTTTTGCCAAATGTTTGTGGAGCTAGATCAGCCAGCCGCATATCGATCTGAATCACACCTGCATGATATCCTTTCGGAAGTTCCAATTCACGAAGCAAAGATAGCTTGGGCGGATCAGGTTCCAATGGGCGACTGCTATCGCTCCGATCCAGTGCCAGATCGCTCCGCTGCATATACCATGCTTCCCGATCACCCAATCCGTGCACCTGGTTATACCACGGCGCATCGGTGATCCGGCTTTCATGCAAAATAATCGGCCAGATTTCATACGTTTTCGGACTATTGCTATACAGACGCAGATGCAAAATAGACGGATTATTAATCTGAATCTGGGCAAGACGCGCATACGAATTTTCATTAAACTCGATCAATTCGGCGGTCGGCTTATCCTGATTTTCCGTCAAATACTGGATCACTGCCTTATCGGATACGGCAAGCTGTGCGGCTCGTTCCATCGTCTCCAGCTGAGTTAAGATGGTCTGCTTCTCATTGTGCAGCGTGTCTATACTTTTCAGACGTGTGTCCTGTATATAGGTCGTATTGATCTGCTGATACGAATAATAGGACACCGCTACGGTCGGTAATAAAATCACGATAATGTAGGCAGCAATAAGCCGACTTTGCAGCGGTAATCGGTTCAGTCGTCGGAATACATCACGTACTCTGTTTTGCCATCGATCCACATGCACGTCTTCCTTTCCATGATATCCAACTAAATATAAACGCTTACATTTCCAATTCTATTGTATCGCAATTGGATCGCAATTGGATCGCATTTTTTTAGGAAAGCTTAAACATTTGGTGATGCTTTTTATAGTAATCGATAATAAAATCACGCAACCGTTGTGCGGATGAGGATAACCATTTATTTTTCAACCAGAACAGACTCACCGAGTAGGTCGGCGATTCACCTGCAATGCGAATATAGTGCAGCTTAAATTGCCGACAGACGGAGATCGGCAGCAGCGCAATGCCCTGATTAACACCGATGATCTCGGTCAGCAGATACGAATCCACTTCAAACACGCTATTCGGCACAAAGCCAGCACGCTCACACATTGCCCGGATAAACTCGCTATATTCCTGATTGTCCGCCAGTGAAATAAATGGCTCCTGTGCAACTTCAGACAATGACAATTCCTGCTCACTGGCATACCGATGATTTACAGGCACCACCAGCACGATATCCTCATCGATCAGCACATGGCTTTCGATCTCCTCGTCCTCCGCACGGTGGCTGGCAATTCCTAGCTCGATATCTCCCTGTTTCAGACTGGATATGATTTCATTACGCATTTTGATCCCTTGATGCACTTTCGCATCAGGATGCAGTCTAATATATTCCGTAATCAAGCGTGACAGAAAACGCGGATTGGAAATGGAAATTTTGATCGTATTGGATAACAATTGCTCCTGCGACTGAATTTCACGCTCTGCATTTTCCAGCTCGATAAAGATGCGATTGACATGCTTGAGCAAAATGTGACCGGAAGCGCTGAGCTGAATATGGCGCCCTTTGCGAAGGAATAGCTCTGTACCTAGCTCATCTTCCAGCCTTTTAATCGTTAGACTTAAAGACGGCTGAGCAATATGCAGCTGCTTGGCAGCATTAGACATATGTTCCAAATAGGCAACCGTTTGGAAGTATTTAAGCTGGAGTAATTCCATGGGTAGCTCCCCTTTCATTTATTACAGTAAATGTATATATACTTTATGATGTATTGGAAACTATGTAAATAAAGACGTAAAATAAAGATATACAAATAGTATACAGCTAGAGCGCGATCGTGAAGATGAAGATAAAGAGGATACAGAATAGCGCATCATGTCATCGCGTAGAGTATACAGCTGATGACGCATAGGTCACAACTGCTACTCATTCACAAACAATTAACAAACGGCTATGACACAATACGGATTGGTGAAAGGAAGGGTTTAAAGATGAAGATCGATATTAATAATACGTTCCAAAATTTTAACACACCACTCACTGCACCCGCTTATCCAGTTCCAACTTATAAATTTGTTAATCGTGAATATTTGAATATTATTTACCGTACCGATATGGAAGCACTGCGTGCCGCTGTACCGGAGCCACTGGAAATCAAAGACCCGCTCGTCAAATTCGAAGTGATGTGGATGCCGGATGTGTCCGGTTTAGGCGCGTATACCGAAGCAGGTCAGGTGATCCCGGTTCAGTTTAACGGTGAAGATGGCGACTATGTGCATTCGATGTATGTCGACAATTTTCCGGCGATCGCCAGCGGACGCGAACTGACCGCCTATCCAAAAAAACTAGGTGCACCGAAGCTGTATATCGATTCGGACACACTGGTCGGCACACTTGATTATGGCAGTTTGCGTGTAGCAACGGCAACGATGGGCTTTAAACATTTCGAAATGGACAAAGAGCAGGCGAAACAGGAAATTTGCCGTCCGACTTTCATGGTCAAGCTGGCCACCGATTATGAAGGCAATCTGCGTCTTTGCGATCTAGTACGCACACAAATTACCGACATTACCGTCAAATGGGCATGGTCTGGACCCGCGCGTCTGCAATTGTTTGAGCATGCACTTGCTCCGCTTGCCGATCTGCCTGTACGCGAGATCGTATCGGCTTCGCATATTTTGACCGATCTTACACTCCGTCCGGCAACACCGGTATATAACTATTTAGAACAGCAATAAATATTCGGAGCAGCAATAGTGGTTTAGAGCAATCCTAGCGATTTAGAGCCATGATAATGATTTAGAATCACACTATGGAATGGAAGCAACACGGCATAGAATCGTGGTCATCATAAGGAGGAAATCATCATGAGAATTGCAATTTTGGGAGCAGGTTCACTCGGAACGATCGTCGGCGCTTATTTGAGCGATGGCGGTATGGATGTCGAATTAATCGATACGTATCAGGAGCATGTGGAAGCGCTGAATCAACATGGTGCTAAGGTCGTCGGTACGACTGATTTTATAGCCCCTGTCAAAGCGATCACCCCGCAGCAGAAATCCGGCACTTATGATCTGGTGCTACTACTGACCAAGCAGCTATACAATGGAGCAGTGTTGGAAGAACTGTTGCCATTCCTGCATAAAGATAGCGTCGTCTGCTCTCTGCAAAATGGAATACCAGAGCAAAGTGTTGCCGCTGTCGTAGGCGAGCATCGCGTCATTGCCGGCTCGGTCGAATTTGGCGCTACGTTTATGGAACCCGGTGTATCCAAGCTAACGACAGCATATACCCAGTTTAAAAAATACGCTTTCCAAATTGGCGAGCTGAACGGCGCGATGACCGAACGGATTCAGCAGATCAAAACCGTGCTGGATCATGTGGGCGGTACGCATGTGTCCGACAATCTGGTCGGCACTAAATGGTCCAAACTGCTGATCAACAATGCCTTTAGCGGACTATCCGCAGCACTGAATGGAGAATACGGACATATTCTGGATGATGAAACAGGCATCGTTAGCGCGGTGCATATTGCCGATGAGACGATCAAAGTTGGACATGCCAATGGCATCCATTTTGCAACGATGGGCGGATTCGATATCGCTTCGCTGGAGCTGCATAGCTCCGATGATATCCCAGAACGTGTACACACACTGCGCACGATGATGGAACCATCTCGCCTGCTCAAAGCGAGTATGCTACAAGATTTGGAGAAGCAGCGGAAGACGGAAATTCAATATATTAATGGTGTCGTGCCACAGCATGCAGCAGGTACAGGCATTGCAACGCCGTTTAATGATCTGGTCGTGAAACTGGTACAGGCGGCAGAAGCACGTCAGGATGTGCCGGATTTTGCGGAGAATATTCAGTTGTTCCAGCGGTTGATTGAAGCGGAGAGTGTGAAGTGATGCGGAAATGAATCGTGATCATACGGGTGAGCATGGGTGTTTTAACAAAGCTTTTTAGAGCTATATAGTTACCGATGTGTCGGGACATCGATCATTTACAATAAGGAGCGTTCTCTGTGTCATGCTGCTTATAATAGGATAAAATAACGTAGGATCAATGATCATCCAGCACATGAAAGAATACCCTTATAAACTAGACCGATCCCCTCGCATGAGGTTGATCAAATTGCTACATTGTCTTTTAATTCGTAACTAGAGCTACTTTATGAGTGTAGTCATGGCAGAATGTACGCTAATCATTATGTTAACTATTAATCAAAACAGCAACTACCGCCACCCCAGAATTGGAGTCGGCGGTAGTTGCTGTTTAAGCTGCATCGTTGGATGGGATTGTGTATCGTTAGATGGTAGTTGCGCTGCAATAGTTCGTTCTGCAATAGTTCATTGTGCAGCTCTTGTACGTTATAAGCTTATATTAGATATTATTGTTGCACGCTTTTCAGCTTTTCTACATTTTTCTCATACTCTGCCTGACGATACGCTTGAACTTGATCAAAGCCGTATCCATTGCGTTTGGTCAGGTAGTTTTGGAAAATCTGATCAAATTCGCTATCCGATGAGGCGAGCAGCAGTTGTGGTAATGTTTTGCCCCATAGTTGTTCGATCTTGGTATTGATAATACCTTCCGGTGAGTTACCGGTTGGATCGAGCTGGTCAAACTCAGAACGACTGACCGTTTTACCTTTGGTCCAGTCTTCCATTTGTTTGAATGGCTCGACGCTCTCTGGCTTCCATTGGTCAGTGATGTTCGTATCCATCTCCATCCAATATTTATGAGAAGCCCCGTACTGGGTATCAAACGCAGAGCGGTCGCTGTTCAGCAGCTTCAACACTTCCGGTTTGAACACCGGTTTGTCATTAACCATATCATACGTTACGCCCGGCTCGCCCATGTACAGATCGCGCTGGCCTTCTTCGCTAATGATGTATTCCAGGAAACGAATCGCCCGCGCTTTATCCTTCACATTTTTGGAGATTAGCGTCAGCGTCCAACCGGAGATGACCGGACCGCTCAGTACAGGTGGGTCTAGCTTCTCATTGGATGGACCATCGACGGCGATGTAGACGGAATTCGGGTCTTTGGCATACAGTGCATTTTGCTGTGCGCTAAAGTCACTGCGTTGATACAGCATCGCAAAATAGCGGCCCTGCGCGATCTTTTCCTCCATCTGTGCACGTTTGTCGATAAAGATATCTTTGGCGAGCAACCCTTCCTGATTCGCCTGACGCAATGTTTTCAGCCATTTTACATATTCTGGATCGGTGGCGCGATCATACAGCTTGCCATCCTTTTCCATCGGTACATCCAGAAAATTTTGCAAATAGCTTTCCAGTGAGTAGTTCCCATTCTCGGTAAATTCGTGCAGACCGAGTGGGATGAGCGGCTGCCCATTCACCTGCGGATACTTCTGTTTGGCCATTTCCAGCGCTTTCAGGAATCCTTCCGGTGTGCGCATGTCCGGCTTGCCGAGCGCTTCGTACATATCTTTACGCACGACGAATACCTGGTTGGAAATATAGTTTTCGCCGTACTTTTTGAAATCGGCTGGTGAGGAAGAAGCGTTTGGATAGCCATACACATTATTGTCCGGCTGTTTATACCATGCCAGCTTAGCCGGATCGGTCACTTTGAAAAAGTAGGGATCATACTGATCTGCCAGCTCGTTCAGCGGCAGCACCAGCTTCCCTTCCATCATCTTCTTTACCGCATCCTCGCTCCATGCTAGCGTAATAAAGTCAGGCAGTTTCCCCGAAGCGATCATCGTATTGAGCTTCTCGTTTTCATTCCCAGCCGGTACGATAAAATTGATGTTGACACCGGTCTTTTTCGTTACATACTGGCTCGTTATATCTTTGCCCCAATCGGTGCCGGTGTACCAGGAAAAGTTCATGTACCAGTCAAATGTAATCGGCGACGTGTCCGCCTTCCAGCCCGGCTCATTAGCCGATGCCTGCTTGACTGGCGTCTGATTCTCACTGGCACTCTTGCTGCCGCCGCCAAAATAAGAGCACGCTGTCGTCAGCACCAGCAGCCCTGCCATAAGCGCTGCAATCGCGGGCTTGCGCCAGGATGCTGCGGAGCGCTTGGGAATGTTTCGTTCGGTATTGTGCATGAATGTGAACCCCTTTCAAAGTTAAGGTTGGTCTAAGGGAAGAGCTTTTGAGCTTTTGAGCTTTTGAGCTTTTGAGCTTTTGAGCTTTTGAGCTTTTGAGCTTTTGAGCTTTTGAGCTTTTGAGCTTTTGAGCTTTTGAGCTTTTGAGCTTTCGAGCTTTTCATGTCTTCCTTTGTTCCTTTCTTCTCTCGCTCTATAGGTTGAATCGTCGAAAAATACACTCTATACATTTTTATCCTGTAGTAATAAAAGGAGATGCCATAATGGATCTCTTCACTCATTTGAAACAGGTTATAGCTACGGCGTATACGCAAGCTCGAATACGTTTAACCTTCCGCAGTGGTATCTACCCCAGTACAAACCATTTAGTTTGCGCACATCCCCTGGCTCGCATGCTTCACTTGTTCTCATCGTTGGAACATAAAACGAAGTGCTGGATCAGCCCTTAATCGAGCCGATCATCATCCCTTTTACAAAATACTTTTGCAAGAACGGATAGACAAACACAATCGGCATCGTCGTCACTACCATTGTCGCCAGCTTAATCGATTGCGATGTGACCGAACGAGTAATACCGCCCGGCACGGCTGCCAGCATCTGGTTGGAGCTGGATTCTGCTACGACACGATACAGGTACGTCTGGATCGGTTGCAGGGACGTATCGTTCATATAGATCATTCCAGTAAAATAATCATTCCATTGATACACGCCATGGAACAATCCAATCGTAGCGACCACAGGCATCGATACCGGCAGTACAACACGCAGGAAAATCGACCAGTCATTCGCTCCATCGATACGTGCCGCTTCTTCCAGTCCATCCGGAATTTCGCGGAAGAACGTCATAAAAATGATCAGATCGAAAAAGCTAAACATGGCTGGAATGATGTACACCATGAAATTATCAAGTAACTGCAAATCCTTCATTAACAGAAACGTCGGAATCAAGCCACCGCTGAAAAACAGCGTGATCGTACCGATCCAGATGTACAGTTTACCGCCAATCAGACCACGGCGAGATAGCGCATACGCGACCATCGCGGTAAACAACACATGAATAACGGTGCCGATAATGGTCTTAGCGACGGTAATCCACATCGCCTGCATAATGCCTTCGCTCTGAAATACCGCTTTGAAGCTCTCCAGACTGAACAGGCGCGGCCACCAGTAAATGCCGCCACGCATCGCGTCCGTGCCTTCATTAAATGCGTTCACGAGCACGTACCAGATCGGGTATAACGTAATAAAGCAGATAAAGATCATAAAGATCGCATTGCATGTATCGAATATAATTTCGCCGCGGGTGCGGCGGGATGAAGTGATCATTGTCGGGTGCACTCCTTTCAATTGGTCGGTATTGAGTTTGGGCTACATGTAGCAAAAGTATATGTTGACCTCTCCAGCGAGCAGTCCGATCAGCACGGCAATGGTTGGCTGGAGCATCTCTTGTAGTGTAGGTTAGGAGCTAATCGCAAACCTTTTCCATAGCATGGTGTCAATAAAACAGAGGTTAAAGATCAAACTCAAGTTGTAACGACCTTTCTATAGGCAACTCTATAGGCAGGTCAGCGATTTTAAATTACTGGAGATACATCACCAGATACATCACTTTTCCATAAAGCGATCCTACACTATATGCCTTTACCTTCTTCATCAAATCCCTTGTATCTTCACCTAACTGATTGCCTAGAACAACGACGTATTATTCAATCGCTTGGTCACCTGATTCGCGATCAGGAGCAGAATTAACGCGATCACCGACTTGATCAAACCAATCGCTGTCGAATACGAAAACCGTCCGGATAATAGACCGGTCTGGTACACATAGATATCGATCACGTTACTGGCGCTTTCATTGAGTGAATTGCGCAGCACGAGAATCTGATCGAAATTAGAGTTGAGCACGCCGCTGACTGCGAGAATGAACAGGATCGCAATCGTGCTCTGGATGCCAGGTAAAGTGATGTACCACATTTTTTGAAAACGTCCAGCGCCATCGATCGTCGCTGCTTCGTACATTTCCGGTGATACGCTCGCCATCGCTGCCAGATAAATGATCGCTGACCAGCCGAGTTCTTTCCAAATGTCTGAAATGATGACGATCGCCCAGAAATATTGTGGTTCTGCCAAGTAAGAGATCGGCTGGTCGATCAGATGCAGTGCCAGCAAAATCTGGTTGATCACACCGACATCGGCAAGCCATGTGCTCAAAATACCGCCCAGAATAACCCATGACAGAAAATGAGGTAAGTAGGAGATCGTTTGGACTGACTTTTTGAAGCGGACAGAGCGAATTTCGTTAAGGAATAGGGCGAATAGAATCGGTAACGGGAACCCGATAAACAGTTTGATCAAGCTAATGCCAAGCGTGTTACGGATCACATCCCTTAAATTTTCATCTTCCATAAAGGCTCGAAAATGTTCCAGTCCTACCCACGGCGCCGCTCCGATGCTATCTACGATGTTAAATTCCTTGAACGCAATCACGATGCCGTACATTGGAATATAGTTAAAGATCAGCATCCAGACGACGCCCAATAGCGCCATCACTTGTAGATGCCGCTGCGTATACAACCGCCGAAACCAGCGCCGCATCCGCCCAGCCGCTGTCGTCTTCTCCTGCGGACGCGACTCCGACCCGGTCTTCATCCCGGTTTCCATCCTATCTCCCCCTTTTATATGTAAGCGATTACAATTATAGGTTTAATTATATCGATGGGTGGAGAAGACGTGAATGTCTCATTTTTCGTATTGGGTGTCTCATTTTTCGGGTTTGGGGTTTACTATGCGTAATAGGAAAGAAAGTGAGCTACAAACAAAAGATATAAAGGATTGATACCATATGATAGGATGCGTTTGAGGATCAATGATTTGTACGTGTCATGAGATCATGTGCACGTATAACGATTTGAGCATATGTATATAAAATAAAGCACTCCATTTAGTATGGAGCACCTTATTTTTATGATTACTTTTCTAAACATTTAATAAGCAGCTGTGGAAACCTTTATTTAACTAGGTCTGTTATTTCTATTAGCTCTATGTGCTACACCGTAAATAATTCCGCCTACAATCAGTGCAGAAATTAAGGCGAGAATGATGGCAGCTATAAAGGCTTGAATAATACTTCCCATCGGAAGATCATTGACCCTCACATTAAGCGTGTAGAGCAATAAGAAGACAATAAATGGGATTCCAAAAGATGGGGAAGAAAGAAATTTCCGCATTCATTCACCCCCTATTTGTTTTACTATATTCGTAAGTACAGCAAGATATAGTTCTCGTTTAAACTAGATGGGTATGCGGTTTTTCCCATACTCTTGTGTAAGGAGCGACTGTGGGCTTCTTCAGCCCAGTTGTGTCAAGGGAAGAACACTCCTTTTCGCAAATCTCCTAAGGATTTTATGTAAGCTTAGAGTTTGCACTTTTTCGTCCTTGCAGGTTACGACTTTCCACTAAAACTTTAAGTATTCTTCTGTATACATAAAAACGATTGTGGTAGTACTTCCACTACAGCCTTACAAACAACGTTCTCAATCTATGAACGGTGTCATTTGCAAGCGACACTTTTCGTTATATTTCATTCTATCTTGTAGCTAGTTCTAGTTCATGTCTTCTTACTAATGGGATCAGACTTCACTTTATAAAAATCCATTTCTAATTAAGTGTAATTCATTCTAGCAAGGTCAAGTATGAAGCGGTATCAGATAGCGCTCTATCAAAGTTGCTACCTCCTCAAAAGACATATGCCCCTGGGCAGAGTCTAATACTAGATTGTAATATTCATCTTTGCTCATCGACAAATGGTATCCATTCAGGTAGAGGAATGTATCACAGGCAAATGCAGCTGTTCTTTTGTTCGCATCAAAAAAAGCATGCGCTCTAGCGATCGATACTAAATAAACAGCGGCCTTCAGGGATAGTCCAGGGTACAGCTCTACTCCAAAGCTCTCCTGAAAGGGTTGCTCTGCAATAAAATGTAACCGACTACTATCTTTAATTCCCTGAAGACCGCCGTATTGTTCTAACATATTATCGTGTAAACATATTAGATCGTCGTATGAAAGTGTACTATAGTTGTTCAAGCGTCAGCCAACTTTCTATACACATCACCGTATTTTTGATTAGAAAGTGCCATTGCTTCTGCTAATGTCATTTTCTTTTGTGCTGTTTGTTTTTGTGTGGCTTGTTTTTGTTGCGCTTGATTTTCTGCTTTTTCCATAGTGCATCCTCCTTTTGCAGTAGTATATCACAATACTGAAAATGGGTGCTCATAAATCCTAATTTTGTGGCAGAAACTTAATGGAATCCCCTTTTTCGCGAACCTCTATAATCCATACTCTGATTTCACTCAAAACAATACTTGAATCCCCCTTCAGCCCTTATCTAGTAAGAAGCTATGATCTCGCAATACTCTGAAATCTGAATCTGTTTGGAACTTTTTCACTCTACATTCTTATGCAAGAAGTACCACTACCTATTAAAGTTTTATTGTGAATAACTGCTTTGTAATGCCATCAAAAAAAGAGCTATTCTCGGTCATACGAATAACCGGGAATAACTCTTTTCAGAAATCATTTTTAGAAAGAATGAATCAATAGTTTGAACCCATTTCTTATTATAGCAAGTAGTATGATCTAGTTTCTATCACTTCAAACTCGTACCTTTATTCTTATTATAAATATCAAACGCTACCGCCAGCAGCAATACTAGACCTTTAATCCCCTGCTGCCAGTCGATTCCGAGTCCGATCAGAGACATACCATTGTTCAATACCCCCATAACGAGACCACCGATAATTGCGCCGAATACCGTACCGATACCGCCGGCTGCGGATGCGCCGCCGATGAAGCAGGCTGCGATGGCGTCCAGCTCGAAGTTCGTACCTGCACGTGGCGTTGCTGCGTTCAGGCGAGCGGCGAAGATTAAGCCGGAAACTGCCGCCAGTACGCCCATGTTGACGAATACCCAGAACGTCACTTTTTTCGTTTTAACACCGGACAGTCCGGCTGCTTTTTCGTTACCACCGATCGCGTAGACGTGGCGACCCATCACCGTGCGGTTCATGACAAACGAATAGATGATGATGAGCAGGAACAGCAGCACCAGAATCGTTGGAATGCCGGCATAACTTGCCAGTACGAATGTAAACAGGTTGATGATCGCAATTACGAGCACCAGTTTACCGATAAACAGTCCTTGTGAACCGGTATCAAAATTGTATTTGCGCTGGGCGGCACGACCGCGCAGTTCGGTCCAGACGTACAGTACCGATAGTGCGATACCTGCGATAATCGCGACGATATTCGTTGCCGCATTTGTAAAATCAGGTACAAAGCCAGAGCTGATCTTCTGGAAACCGTTCGGGAATGGCGAGATCGATTGCCCTTCCAGCACGATCATAGTCAAACCGCGGAACAGCAGCATCCCGGCTAGTGTAACGATAAAGGCGGGAATACGCACATAGGCGACCCAGAAGCCCTGCCATGCGCCGATCAGACCACCGATGACGATCGATAGAATGACTGCCAGCACCGGGTTCATTTGCCAGTTAACCATAAAGATCGCGGAGATCGCTCCGACAAAGGCGGCGATAGAGCCGACGGACAGATCGATATGTCCAGTAATAATGACGAGTACCATCCCGATCGCGAGCACGAGAATGTAGCTATTTTGCAGGATCAGGTTGGTAATGTTGATCGGTTTGAGCAACAATCCTCCGGTTAAAACCTGGAATAGCAGCATGATGAAAATGAGGGCGATGATCATACCATATTGGCGAATATTGCCTTTGAACAGACGGCTGAGTCCGCCCTGTTTGTCTTTGTCTTTGACAGGCTTGCTTAATGTGGACATGGGTGTAGCTCCTTTCAATTGTTGTGTTGGGTGGGGGGGATTGGAGGCTTCGCGCGTTAGAGGCGCTCCGGGAAGGGATGGGGAACAGGCTCGGGTGGAGCACCGAGAATCTACGGATTAAGAGTGAGTGTAGATTCTCGCTGCTCCAAAGTCGCCCTTTTCCCCATTCCCTTCCCTCCGCTTTGTACGAGCGAAGAAGTACCAAGTCCCCTCCAAACATGGGTGTGGCATTGGGTGTGTATGGGTGGTTGAAAAGTCCTGCTATGTTTTAGTGTTTACGTTTGGGTTGATGAGTTTAAATTGATGAGTTTGGTTTAGAGTTTGGTTTAGAGTTTGGTTTAGAGTTTCCTTTAAAGTTTAGTTTTAAGTGCGTTGTATTGAGATTTGACGCTTTAATTATTGAATGTTTGGATGCTGCGCGTTTTGCGGTTGTATGAATTTTACAAGCTTGGGTCACCTGAAAACAGTTGAACCCGTTATACTTTTGCTTTATCGCGGGTCATGTAGGTCATTAATTTTTCCTGGGTTGCTTCTTCGCGGGTGACTTCGCCGGTGATTTGGCCGGCGTTCATGACGTAGATGCGGTCGCAGATGCCCAGGATTTCGGGTAGTTCGGATGAGATGACGATGATGCTTTTGCCCTCATCGGCGAGCTGGTTGATGATGGTGTAGATTTCGTATTTGGCGCCGACGTCGATGCCTCGGGTAGGTTCGTCGAGGATCAGGATGTCGGGATTGGAGAAGATCCATTTGCCGAGTACGACTTTCTGCTGGTTACCACCGCTCAGATTGCCTGTTTTTTGCAGAATGCTAGGTGTTTTGATTTTCATTCGTTTGCGCATATCTTCGGCGACGAGCACTTCTTCATGTTCGTTAACGACGGTGCCGCGTGATAAGCGTTCCAGTCCGGTCAGGGAAATATTGCGTTTAATATCGTCCATCAGTACAAGGCCGTAATGCTTGCGATCTTCCGTCACATAGGCGAAGCCATTGTCGATCGCCTGTGTGACATTGTTGTTGCGGATTTCTTTGCCGTCTTTGATGATGGTGCCGGAAATGTTTTTGCCATAGGAACGACCGAAGATGCTCATCGCCAGTTCGGTACGTCCAGAACCCATCAGTCCAGCAATGCCAACGATTTCGCCGCGGCGCACGTTCAGGTTAGCGTTGTGGATCATTTTGCGATCAGCATGTTGTTCGTGATACACGTTCCAATCGCGAATTTCCAGCGTCACGTCACCGATACGCGGTGTACGCTGCGGGTAACGGTGGGTCAGGTCGCGACCGACCATACCGCTAATGATGCGATCTTCGGTTACCGCATCCTTTTTCATATCCAGCGTCTCAATCGTCTGTCCGTCACGCAAAATGGTGACCGAATCGGCGACTTTGGCGATTTCATTCAATTTATGCGAGATGATAATACAGGAGATGCCCTGACTTTTAAAACCGAGCAGCAGCTCCAGCAGGTTCTCGCTGTCGTCTTCATTCAGTGCGGCTGTCGGCTCATCAAGGATAAGCAGTTTCACCCGTTTGGAAAATGCTTTGGCGATCTCGACCAGTTGCTGTTTGCCGACACCGATGTTGGTCACCAGTGTGCCCGGCGGTTCGCTGAGACCGACTTTATCCAGTAGTTCACGAGTGCGCTGCATCGTTTCGTTCCAGTCGATCACGCCGCCTTTTTTGCGTTCGTTACCGAGGAAAATATTTTCGGCAATGGACAGATAGGGAATCAGCGCTAGCTCCTGGTGAATGATGACGATCCCGAGTTCTTCGCTGTCTTTAATGTTGCGAAACTGGCAGGTTTGGCCTTCAAAAATGATGTCGCCGTCATAGCTGCCATAGCCGTATACGCCGCTTAGCACTTTCATGAGCGTTGATTTACCAGCGCCATTTTCGCCGCAGAGGGCATGGATTTCGCCTTTGCGTACTTTCAGATTTACGTTTTCCAGTGCTTTGACGCCGGGAAATGTTTTGGTGATGCCTTTCATTTCCAAAATGATGTTGTCGCGCATGGTGCAATCAATCTCCTTTCATTGGCTTGAAATGGGTGGCAGGGGGTGCGGGTTGCACGGGACCGCTTCGGGAAGGGATGGGGAACGGGCTAGGGTGGAGCACCGAGAATCTACGGATTAGGAGTGAATGTAGATTCTCGGTGCTCCAAAGTCGCCCTTTTCCCCATTCCCTTCCCTCCGCTCTGTGCAAAGGCATCCATGCCGTTTTCTGCGCGGGGGCAGGGAAGTTCAAAGGATTTAGAGATTTAGAGATTTGAGATTTTAAAGACTTATCAATTTTAAAGTTTGAAAAATTAAAGATTTATAGACTTTGATGTTTTAGAGACTTTAGAGACTTTAGAGACTTTAGAGACTTTAGAGACTTTAGAGACTTTAGAGACTTTAGAGACTTTAGAGACTTCAAAAATTTTAGGAGTTTCAGCATTTTTGAAATCTTGTATATTGTGTGAATTGTATCTGCTACTCTGACCGAGATTAATTTTAAATTGGCCTCAAGCTCTGAACGATAGAGACATGCCAGTACATGATCAAAGTTGAAATTTTGCATGGTCAACATATTAGCCAGGATATGTCTGTTACGGGCTTGGATGTGCGAGACATAGGTCATGTATTGGAAAAGAATAGCGTTCTTTTTACCAGTGAAAGTGTGAGTGAGCTTTCGACTTGTGCTACCTGGTTACAGGCATCATCTAAAGCGCGTTGTTCTCTCTTCTCTTTATTTTGCTGGTGCGTTGTTGCCGTATACTTCTTGTTCGGTATAGTAGTTGCTGCCGATGATTTGTTCTTTGACGTTTTCTTTGTCGACGGATACTGGGTCGAGCAAGTAGGCTGGGACAACCATGACGTTGTTGTTGTACGTTTTGGTGTCGTTTACTTCGGCTTTTTTGCCTTGCAGGATGCTATCGACCATGCCGACTGTTTTTTCGGCGAGTTTGCGTGTATCTTTGAAAATCGTCTGCGTTTGTTCACCGGCTACGATCGATTTGATCGATGCGAGTTCGGCATCCTGTCCGGTGATGATCGGTAGGGGCTTGTCGGCAGAGCCGTAGCCTACGCCTTTCAAGGACGAGATGATCCCGATGCTGATGCCGTCATATGGTGAAAGCACGGCGTCTAGTTTGTCGCTGCCATAGTAGGCACTGAGTAAATTATCCATCCTTGACTGAGCGAGTGAGCCGTCCCAGCGCAAGGTGGCAATCTGTGCCATCGTAGTCTGCTTACTGCGGACGACGAGTTTGCCGGAATCGATGTAAGGTTGCAGTACAGACATTGCACCGTTAAAGAAGAAATAGGCGTTGTTATCATCTGGCGAGCCGCCGAATAGTTCGATGTTGAACGGGCCTTTGCCTTTGTCGAGTCCGAGACGCTTCTCAATGTACGATGCTTGCAGTACGCCGACCTTGAAGTTATCGAAGGTCGCATAGTAGCTTAAGTAAGGTGTGTTCATAATTAGGCGGTCATATGAGATGACCTGAATGCCCTGTGCATGCGCTTTGCCGATCACGTCAGTTAATGTGTTGCCGTCGATCGCAGCGACGACGATTACGTCGACCTGCTTGGTGATCATATTCTCAATCTGGGAAATCTGGTTTTCGACGACATCCTCGGCATATTGGAGATCGGTTTTGTAGCCTTTGGACTGAAACAGCTGAACCATATTATTTCCGTCTGCTACCCAGCGTGCCGATGATTTGGTCGGCATGGCGATGCCAACATAGCCTTTCTCTCTGCTACCTGCACTGCTTTCCGCCAGATTGCAGGCACTGAGGGTGATCATCATCGCAGCGATTAGCAGCAGGATAAGTCCCCTTTTCATTACGGATGCTCCTTTCGTGAATATGCTGCAAGCAGCATGTTTTGGGAATGGATAGGAGGCGTTGGCAGAAGCTCGTTGATGCTGTAGGGTAGGATGTGTGTAGCTTCTGTTTTGCCGTTTGAGATGTTTTGGTAACGCTTTCGTAAATTAGGATAGCATTGGGATGGAAGTGGTGTCTTTGCGTTTATTTGACCTTTTTTATAAAAATCGGACTTAAGTTTAGTAGAGTATATTTTCTGTGCTTCTATGTGGTGTGTTAAAATGACCTGCACGTGACTGGAATGATATGTAGCAAAAATAGCCGTTAGCGAGTATACCTGTAGCTCGTTAATGGCTATTTTAAAAGGGTGCCTATATATGTGTTCATGATGACTATCATTCTTCATAACCTATTGAGATTACATATGATCCAACTTAAACTCTTTTCGATGACCATGTCCCCAGCTTAACGTAAACGTACCCGATAACTTCTTCTCCATCCATTGTGAATAAGCTTCATTGTTCATCGCAATCGACAATCCATATTCACTATAAGATCGTCGATCAATATTAATAAGCACTGCTTCATTCGTATAATACAAATAATCGCTCGCATCCGATGGCGCAGGTTTAAACGTTACCTGAACATTACGCATACTTCGAATCCATGTATGATTTTGGATATCCAACGAAAGATGGACAATTTTATAGTTTGAATAGTCGATAGGTTTGGAATACGCTTGGAGCACGTAATAATTACTGTCCATAACACGCTGAGCGTCTGCTCTGACATATTCGCTAAATTCCGAGCTACCTTCCAGTCGATCCGCTGCCAATGAAGTTAGTTTTATAGATGGAGGAAACAAAGCAAATATAGTGAATCCCATTACAGATTCGATGATTAAATAGCATAATACAACTGACAACATCATTTTTTTGAACATGAGTATCTCGTCATATCGCAAAATAGTGTATATAAACATGCGATTACTGTTCTTTTTAAAACAACAGTTTCACCCTGTACAATCAACTTGATCATGCCTACCCTACAATGATGATACAAATGGAGGACTTTCCCATGAAGCTAGAACGTCTCATCTCCATCATTTATAAACTGCTCAATCATAATGTGCTATCTGCGACTAAGCTGGCAGAGGAATACGGTGTGTCACCGCGCACGATTTATCGCGATATGGACACGATTGGTGCCGCTGGATTTCCGGTCGTATCGCATCAGGGAAGTCAGGGCGGTTATGGGCTGATGGACGGCTATAAGCTCGATAAAAGCCTGCTCGGTTCGCATGATGTCGCTTCGCTCATTACCGTGCTGCACAGTCTGTCCACGATGTTCGACGATACTGTCGTACAGGAAACGATTGAACGGCTGCAAAGTATCGAGCATGTGCAGCAGCTTCCACGATTGGACATTAATTTTCAATCGTATCATACAGATGTGACATTGTTACAGCTACTTCGGCAGGCGATTGCTGAGCAGTATGTTGTACATTTCCATTACATTAATGCGAGCAATACGCGTACTGCTCGCGAACTGGAGCCAGATCGGATTTATTTTAAATATGGGGCATGGTATGTGGCCGGTTATTGTCGATCGCGACAGAGTATGCGCGAATTTCGATTGTCACGCATGCTGGATACGGTGCTACGGAACCAGCATTTTAGCAAACGAGCGCAAGTAGCTACATCATATACCACTGGGAACGAACAACAACCCCCATCTGCCTCACCATCGGAGCGACTACGTTCTGATATCTATACAGAGATCGTTATTCGGGTCAGCAACGAAGCGCTAGCTAATGCACTGGATCAATTTCAGCATGCAAAACGGCAATTCCATGAGGATGGAAGCATGACTATTCGTCTCGTCATCACGTTGCAGCATCCAGCACAGTCCAAATGGCTGTACGGTACGCTGCTCAGTTTTGGTACGCATGCAGAAGTGCTTCATCCACCAGAAGTACGCACTATGCTGCACCACAAACTTCGTCAAATGCTAAGTAGTTATGAAAATGACCCTACTTAAATATTCCCAAAAAAAACGCCCCTACCCTGCGGAAGTATGACAGACTGTTGTCATACTTGCTTTGTTATACTCGGTTTGTCAATCATGATGTACATTACATATCCGAAGGAGTGCTAATTCATGAACAACACAACTCGCAACATGCTACGTTATCATCACTGGGCAAACGAGACGATGCTGACCCGTTTACAGGAACTGCCTGCGTCCGTATTTCATGAGGAGACGCTAAGTTCGTACCCGACCCTTTCAGCTACGCTCGGGCATATGTATGTAGTCGACCATATGTGGTATTTGGTACTTACTGGCACAGACATGTCCGCAGCATTGGAGCAGAGCATGCCGCTACTCCCATTAGGGAGCGAGTGGGATTTATCCCAATGTAGCGCTCGCTTTGAGGAGCAAAAGCAGCAGTATACAGAGTGGATCGAACAAGCTGATCTGACGCAAACTATGATGCTGAACAACCCTTACGCTGGTGTACGTGAACTAGCGCTGGAAGAAATGGTATTACAGGTCGTGAATCATGGCACCTATCATCGGGGGAATATGACGACGATGTTGCGGCAGCTAGGCTATCCATCGGTGATGAACGACTATATTTTGTATCTGTATCAGCAGTCGGAACCATCCCCATCTGGCTCGCTTGATTCGGTTAGATCATCTGATTGTAATCCGTCATGAACTATGGATACTAAACAATAGGAAAAAACGTGCTTGCGTAGCGTCTAACGTTTGTGATTTCGATGCTCAAGCTAATTCAACATCTAACTAGCAGCGATCTGTTTTCGAACGATACGACTCGGACTCAGATCGCGAAAGGAGCCGCATGTCGACACAACCTATTCTCCCAATCACCTCACGAGCAGCGTGGCGCGAATGGCTACAACAACATCATCAGGATACCGCCTCTTGCTGGATTGCGGTCAGTATCAAATCAGTAGATGACGTACTCCTTTATCTGGATGCTGTAGAGGAAGCACTCTGCTTCGGCTGGATTGATGGTATGAAAAAGAAAACGCCAGACGGTGTACTTGCCCAGCGCATGTCACCGAGAAAGCGTAACAGCTCATGGACAGAGCTGAATAAAGAGCGCGTACGCCGGCTGGAACGGCTTGGGCTAATGACTGCTGCTGGACGACATGTATTGCCGGATATGGACATTGAGCATTTCACGATCGATGATGAGATTATGGAGCAACTACAGCGTGAAGGAAATGGATATGCTCATTTTATAGCTTTTCCGGAGTTGTATCGAAGAATACGTATCGACACGATTCAAAGTGTGCGCCACCAGCCTGATTTGTTTGCCAGCCGACTGAATAAATTGATCGAGCATACACAAGCTAATCGCATGTATGGACAGTGGCATGATGGTGGGCGTTTGTGGACTGACGCGGATGGCAAACATTCTTAATGGCGCAATAGTGTAACTTTTGTAGATTCTATATATTTTACACAAATGATTGTATAGATGTTGTAAGCAGTCGATCAGCTTCTGAACAAGCGCCAACTTTAGCTCAAGCTGGCAATTTCCTTAAATTCAGTCTGATGATCCAGCGGACAGGACAACTCGTAGCAACGCCGTATCTTGTCGCCGTCTAGCTCAAAAATAGCGATTAGCTCCACCTGTCCACGTTTGCGGTCTTTCTTTGCCACATCGACTGTATAGCGTAAAGTTGCCGTTTGTAACGGCTCATCATACACATAATGGGTAAATGGCGAAATTTGTATAGATTGTACCTCCTGTCGCAGCATACGAATATGATGCTTGAATTGTGCCAGATCGCTACGTACACCATCGGTAACCTGTACGTATTCCGGTACAAAATACCGATCAATACACGTATCGTCCATACCGATAACGACATCACGATACATGGCATTTAACAAAGTCAGTGCTTCGGATTTGCTTAGTTGTCTGGTCATAGTCTAACCCTCCAGTTAATATGTCGGTGTAAAAGTGAGCTGGGCTGCATTTCATACGACGTGCGCGTTGGCTTACATTTTGCTCAGCAGATTCAGATGCTACTGATCTGAATCTGCAAATCTCGTCTCCGTTTGCGAATCTGCTAGGCGGTACCATTCATCTAGACAGTAAGTACAGAGACGGTAGCCCTTTCACCTGCTATATTCTCGCAAGTTCAAAGTTCAAAGTGATTATACATACTCTGCCCATGTATGCAAAAAGCGAATAATCGTCGTCAATTCCGCCTCGTCAAACTGACTGAACAGTTGCTCATACTGCTCCAATAAGCGATTATGCAATCGTTCATGGATCGTAGCAAGCTGCTCTCCTGCTGGTGTAAGTGCATAATACACTTCTCTTAAATTATGCAGTCGGCGCACTTCGCGAATTAGTTCGTGCTTTAGCAATATGGCGGTCGCTTTCGTAACGGCTGGTCGTGAAATGCGCAATTGCTCTGCCAGATGCATATTGTTGACTTCGCCCTGTGTGTGCAAAATAGACAACAGGTGTAGTTGTGTAATCGTCCATTTGCGAGCAGGCGCTTCCATCTCGGCTGCCATTTGCTCAGCCAGTTGTTGTTGTCGTTGTACATTGTCTTCGCGCTTGAGCAATAGCTGCTCTACCGCTTGAAATGCCTGTTGTTGCGTTGGGTTCATAGCGTAAACTCCTTTTTATAGTTAACCGGTTAATAATTATAGTTTACTGGTTAACTATATAATAGTCAATGATACCTTTTTGCTATACTGTCCTGTCTGCATCAGGGCATATCTTTAAACTATCCACCTCGTCATTTGAGCAATCAAACCAATTACCTTGTAAATGAACGGAATCAACTATATTGAAGTCTGAAGCAAACCAACCTCAGCGAACGGTTATAAAGCAGCTTGAAGACACGCCTTCGTAACTGGCAAGCTGATGTTTTCACGCCCTGCCATTACCGAGAAGCAGATGCATAACAAGTTCAGCAACGATCTGTCTACCGCGTATCAACCAATTCAAGCCAGCTCTCCTGTCCAGCTGCTTACGCAAGGCAGTGGATAGAAAAGCTGGCTTGCTATGATCGAGTAGCTGTGAAATGGCTAAGCAATAAAGCAACATATTTTACCGAATCTGTTCTATATTCGTTCTATATTAGCTCCATACTCATGTACCGCTCCCCATTATCCGGCGCAATACAGAGTACCTTTTTCCCTGCTCCAAGCCGCTTTGCTTCCTGCACGGCTGTCCATACTGTTGCCGCCGATGATGGGCCGAGCAGCAAGCCTTCCTGCATTGCTAGCTCTTTCATCATTGACAACGCATCCTCATCCGCAACCTGTACAATCTCATTATAGATCGATGTATTCAAAATCGCTGGCACAAAGCCAGGACTGGTGCCGACTAGCTTGTGTGGGCCGGGCTGACCGCCGGATAAAACAGGCGAGCCTTTTGGCTCCACTACGACAATACGTAAATAGGGCAAATGATCGCGCAGCGTCTCTCCTGTACCTGTGATCGTGCCGCCGGTTCCTGCCGAAGCGACAAATGTATCCAGCTGCCCTTCCATCTGTTCCAAAATCTCCAGTGCTGTCGTATGCCGATGTGCATCTGCATTCGCAGGATTATCGAATTGACGCGGCATATAACTGTTCGGGATTTCGTCCAGCAACTGCTCGGCTTTGCGAATGGCGCCGGGCATTTTCTCAGCGGCAGGCGTAAGCACGACCTGTGCTCCATACGCTTTTAAAATGCTAATGCGTTCCTGTGACATATTGTCCGGCATGATCAAAATCGCACCGTATCCGCGTGCTGCGGCATTCATCGCCAGCCCGATGCCGGTATTGCCACTGGTCGGCTCAATAATCGTGCTGCCCGGCTGTAGCTCGCCAGATTTCTCTGCCTGCACGATCAGATTGAGTGCCGCACGGTCTTTAACACTGCCGCTCGGGTTAAAATATTCCAATTTCACATATACATCTGCCCATTCCGGTGAGGTCACACGGTTTAATTTTAAGACCGGTGTATCGCCAACAAGCTCACTAATATGTTGTACTACTTTGCTGTTCATGAATGATGCTCCTTTGATGTGTAACATCGCATTTTTGATCGATTATATACGTAGAAATGAGCGCTAGTTATCATTGATCCTATGCGTAAATTAATTAGAAAGTGAACTAGCTGTAATCGATCATACGCTTAAATCAATTAGAAAGTGGACTAGCTGCAATTGATCATACGCGCAAATTGATTAGAAAGTGAACTAGCTGTAATCGATCATATTCGTCGTTCAAACCGCAACTAGCGTTAATTGCTCATTGTTCACGCCGCCCCCTACAATAGGGTCGTCTTCTTCTCCAACTCCCGATAATATTCGATCTTGTCGCTAATATTATGAAGATGTGTGTGCAACTGCGCTAGCTGTTGTTCTAGCTGTAAGTGATGCTGCTCAAGCATTTCTCTGCGTGCTGATGCGGTCGTATCGCCCTGACTGCGTAGCTCAGCAAATTGCTGCATGCCTGCAATCGGCATGCCTGTATCACGTAAACGCAGCAAAAATTGTACCCAGCTCACATCCTGTTCGCTATATACGCGGTAGCCCTGCTCATTGCGCTGCACGTCACGTAACAAGCCAATTCGCTCATAATAGCGGAGCGTATGTGCACTAAGTCCAGTCATCCCCGTCATTTCCTGTATCGATCGTGTGTTTTCCATACGTTTACTATAGCATATTGTCGATCTTAGCAAAGCGTATGCCCATGCCAAAATGGATTCAGCTTCAATGATCGGCAAAATGGTCTTAGCACATTTCAATAAACTTCTAACTTCTAATTCATGCTTTAAAGTTTGTGCTTGCCTTTGAGCGCACTCTAAGCTTTATGCTGAATACAGAAAGGCATATGGTCATCAGCACATCGTATAAAACAGTTTGCGGTACGGCGATGTATGCCTTAATATGTTCACCACTTTTATTGGAGCAGGAGGTTTACCCCTATGACTGAACACACACAGCAGGCTACAGGCAATGAGCAAAGTCGGTATGATCGAGGATGGGACAAATTGAAGACAATAGACGGACAGGCAGGAGAGCGGGTAATCGCTTCGCTTCAGGATATTGCACCTGATCTGGGACGGTATGTGATCGAGTATGCATTTGGCGACATTTATTCACGTCCGACGCTGGATAGTCGGCAACGCCAGCTCGTTACGCTTGCCACACTAACGACGCAAGGTGGCTGTGAAGCGCAACTTCATGTACACGTTAATGCTTCGCTTAATGTGGGTCTAACGACAGCGGAAATTGTAGAAGCGATTATGCACTGCTCGCCGTATACGGGATTCCCTCGTGTACTCAATGCGATGACGGTAGCTAAGCAGGTGTTTCAGGAGCGTGGATTGTTACCGCTCGTTTAAATCAACTATAGATTGATGCGGCAAGCGTATAGGAACCTATTTCATAAGTGAGCTTACACAGAGACGCTCATACTAGAAATTAATGAGACAGGTAGACTACACATTAAAATGCAGTAACATAATTGGTTGTACGATACGCTATATAAGCTAAAATGATACTCTGTTCAAATGGACAATCAAAGTATTTCATATCGCGTTTACCGTTTATATCTAAAAGCTTTAAACAACGTATAGACAAATCCGATTGTATTCAGCCTTTAGTGTTGGATACAATCGGATTCTTTTTTATATCGATTTTTTACGTACACGCCTCAAAAGACGTAGGTATTTCTCACGTTTTTCAATACACGATTAAATTCGTATTTCCCTGCCAACTGTACTTTTGACTATTCTTTTACGATGCTCATCATAAATAAGTTTACAGGTTGATCAAAAACTGTCTATAATCATTTACATATCGTTATCCTTTACACTATGTTAATGATTATAATCGTGTTGAATGTCTACTCTATTTATCATCCATGCACATCAATAATGATTCCTACAGCTAAATGCTATGATCATTACGCTTTAGTAGAATCATTTTAGTAAACGCACCACATAGGATCTTACGCCTCATCTCCAACACCTTCCACACCAAAGGAGCTTTTACCCATGACAGATTCATCTGTACTTCGTTCCGGGCGGGGCTTTCCGCTCGGTATTTTAATGCTTAATTTATTTATTGCCCTGCTCGGTCAGGGGATGGTCATTCCGATTTTGCCGCAATATTTACAGCAGTTCGATGCAGCAGGAACGGCGGCAGGATATCTAGTAGCTGCGTTTGGTGCAGCACAGTTTATTTTTTCACCGATTGGCGGACGCATGTCTGATCGTTTCGGGCGCAAACGGATGATTCTGGCAGGGTTATTTTTAACAGTCATCTCCGATTATATCTTTGCTGTATCGTATAATCTGCCTGCCCTGTATATCGCGCGCTTTATCGGTGGGATTGGGCTGGGCATTATGGTGCCTTCTGTGCTCGCATATGTAGCAGATGTGACCACATCACATACACGCGCCAAAGGGATGGGTTATCTTAGCGCAGCGATGAATCTTGGCATGGTGCTTGGTCCCGGACTGGGCGGTTTGATCGCTACCTATGGCATTCGTGTTCCCTATCTGGTTGCCGCAGCGCTCGGTCTGGTCGCAACGATCATGACGCTATGGCTCAAAGAAACGTTGCCACCGGAACGTCGTACCTCTGCCATCCAGGGTAGCAACAAACCGCAGACGTCCATGATCCGCCAGCTGGGGCAATCGTTCCATCGTCCGTATTTCCGCTATTTGCTGCTCATTCTGGTGATGACTTTTGGATTGATGACGTATGAAACGGTCTATTCCCTCTATGTTGAGCAAAAGTATGGCTTTACCGCCTCCGAGATCGCGATCATTATCACACTAGGTGCCATTGTGGGGATTGTCGTACAAATCTGGGCGCTAGATCGCGTCATTCGCTGGCTGGGCGAATACCGACTGATTCGGCTCTCGCTCGTTATTACGGCTGTAGCGTTACTGCTCATGCTAGTTCCGGTCAATCTAGCATATTTACTAGCGGTATCGGCATTGTTTTTCGCGTTTAATGCCTTTTTGCGGCCAACGGTGAATACACTGCTTGCCAATCATGCAGGTGATGATGAGCAGGGCTTTGTCGCTGGACTGAATACGACGTATGGTAGCATCGGCAGTATTATCGGACCTGTCGTGGCAGGGACGTTGTTTGACAAACATATCGAGCTTCCGTATATTGTGGGTGCTATTATTCTTATCGCTACGCTTGCGCTCGTGCGCGAAACGTCTGCATCAACAGCCAAGCGTAACCCAATACCGACGGACGATCATACGTCTTAATCGTCTGCTACCAAAGGAAGGTTTATGATGAATGAACAGGAATCGTGGCACCAGCATGTGCGCAGTCAACATCGTGAGGAGCTGATCGGAGCAGGACAACAGCTATTTATGCAGCGCAATTTTCCCGATATTCGAGTGAATGATATTTGTAAGCTTGCCGGGATGAGCCGCGTGACATTTTATAAGCATTTTAACGATATCAATGAAGTGGTGTTTGAAGTACAAATGCGTATTTTAACCCATATGACCGACTGGCTTGTCGCTGCCGATCGCCCAGAACGTACTGGATACGAGCGGTTGAAAGCGATCTTGCATAGCTGGGTCGATTATGCACGCCAGCATGGCAACGAGCTGCGTTTTATCGTGTTATTTGATCTGTATTATGACGGCATGCCGATCAATGATGAGCTTCGTCAGCGATATGAGCAATTCGTTTATGATGGGCAAAAAAGTGGCTTTCTGCTCCATCCGTTACAAGCAGGTATCGCGGACGGCTCGTTGTTTGCAGAGCTTGATCCTGATCGCGCCGGTACGCTTATTTTCCAGACAATTATGGGGGTGTTACAGCGGCTTATTCTTAGCAACCATCATTATCGTTTTCAGTCCAATGCACTGGATGAGATGGACTTGCCTGTAATTACGATGTTGCTCCACTATGTTGCTTCATCGCCAGATGCGCGTTGACTGTGATGACTGCGAGATGTGATCACACGCCCGACCAATTGGCTACTCTATTAGACGACTGAGCGGGTACAGGTGCAGAATATGAAGCAATCAGGTTCCACTTGACCGAATGTGATTATGAAATAGGAAGTATGGAATGTGCGATATAAAGTATGTGATATGGAGTATGGAAGCCAAGACCTTGACGTTTTGCACAATGAAGCAATATATCTTCAAGTTAGACATGAAAAAAAGACCACATGCTACGATGAGGTCTTTTTCTTATTTTATAAATATACTGCTTCTTATTTGTAACTATACTGCCCTTTATTCAGGTGCAAGCAGATACTGGTGGTACATCACCAGCAAGCGCATTCTGCTCAATCTCAAAGCCCAGGTCTTCAATCATCTGATAGTCCAGCGTCGCTTCCTGTCCCGGTGTAGTGAGATAATCGCCGACAAAAATGGAATTGGCAGCATACAGCGCTAGCGGCTGCAATGTACGCAAATTCAACTCTCGTCCACCAGCAACGCGGATTTCTTTTGTAGGGCAGATCAGGCGTAACAACGCAACAATACGCAATCCGCGCATCGCCGGTGTACGTCCCTGATGTTCCAGCGGCGTACCTGCGATGGGATTGAGAAAATTGACTGGAATCGAATCGGCATCCAGTTTCCGTAACGCAAAAGCAAGCCTGACAAGCTGCTCATCCGTCTCACCCATGCCCGCAATAAAACCAGAACATGGCGACATGCCGCTCTGTTTTACATGTTCTACGGTCTGCTCGCGCTGTTCATAGCTATGTGTCGTTGTAATGTTGTCATAATGATCGCGGCTTGTATTCAAATTGTGATTGTATCGATGGACACCGGCAGTAGCGAGCTGAGAAGCCTGCTCATCGTTTAACAAACCAAGACAGGCGCAGATTTTGAGTGGCATCGTGGCGCGAATTTCTTGTACAGCCTCGATCACCTGCTCCAGCTCACGACCGCTCGGACGTCTGCCAGAAGCAACGATGCAATAGGTACCAGCCTGGCGATTCATCGCTTCACACGCTCCGGCAAGCAATGTTTCTTTATCCAGCAAGCTATACTTTTGCACAGGTGCAGTCGAAACGATCGACTGTGAGCAGTAGCCACAATCTTCGGGACAAAGACCGCTTTTGGCGTTGATGATCATGTTGAGTTTAACGCGTTTACCATAGTAGTGGCGGCGGACTCGAAATGCAGCCTGAAGCAATGGCAGCAATTGATCGTCATCGGCTTGTAGTACGGATAAGGCTTGCTCATATGTGAGCTGGTGTCCGTTTAGCGCGAGATCGGCGAGCTGCTCCCAGTTGGTAGTGAGGGTAGATGAATTCATAAATTAGATTCTCCTTTCAATTGTTAACCTTATATTATAAAATAGGTTAACAATTAATTTGCGATTCGTCCAGTTCGTTTTCATAAGAACGTCATACCAAATGTTAAAAAATACGATGCTGATCCAGTAGATGATTTATGATGAATGTAGGTGCCCCGTCATATAGTTACACAATTAGCAGCACAATGGACAGCTAGGGGCACAAGCTCCAATGTAGATCTACATAGTCGGTACATAGGCAATTTTATAAATGAAGGAGATTTACTATGAAGACTGTACATCGTTCTCGAACAAAGAAAATACGCGGTTGGAAAAGACGCAAACGAAGTATTCAACTCTGGCGAGAACAGATGATCGAGCTGGATATAGAGACGATGCGAAGTGAAGATTTCGATTATGCGAAGCTATGGATTTATCCGTTTTACTCCATAGCTCCCATCAATCCACCGCACTGGTTTCAGCGCTTGTTGTTGAGTGAGATGATCGACGTGTATGCCCACTGGCAGAAACGTATGGAGCAGGAACAGGAGCCTTTTTATTTGAAAATATGGTTGTATGAGCCGAACTTTATTTTATCGCAAATTGTAGTGGCGTATCGAAGCAGGCTGAACTTTTATGATCACCATTTTCAGCCCGTTTCAACAAGTCAGCCTTTTCCATTTGCCTCGACAGGTAAACTTGGTGAGCAGCTGCAACAACTGGATTGGCAGTTATGTATCCAGGAAGAGCTGTATTGGAGTAAGGAGTTGCAACACAATGTAGCCAAAGGAGTACAAACGGAAGCCGAAGTGCAATGTTTGATCGATCGTGCGTACGCTACCGAAACTGTGCAATATGGTGGCGAGGAGCAGACGGTGTATAACGTGCGGACGGGCAATGTGTGGTTAGGGACTTGGAAAACGAACTAGATTATAGATTAACATCCTATCTGGTATCGTTAGCTCTCCCCTTTCATCAAAAATCTACTCCGCTAAATAATCAACATAAACAGCAAAAAGTCACTCCTCTGGTAACTCCCTTTCATCCACAAATACAATTCGGCATCCAGCTGCCTAATCTATTGCTAATGCTAAAGGTAGTCTAGCCATCGTTAGAGTGACTTTTATACTTGGTTTATTTACAGGCTATTCGTCAGATGGATTGTGATATCGTTATGATGAAACTAATTACTATAGATCTAATTACTATAGATCTAATTACCCTGAATCTAATTACCGTATATCTAATTACTGTGTATCTACAAGTTCATCCCCATCGCAATTTCCCCATCATACTAAACATCTAAACACGACTGTTATCCATCAATTCAACGGCTCCCGTTCCGCCTGCTCCCGATCAATCCCCTTCTCCTTAAGTGCCGGCTTCAGCTCATCCTTCGCCAGCTTCCACAGCGGCACACCGGTACGATACGCCGCGCGTGCGTTCAAATGCCCTGCAATCGGTGCCGTCACAAACACGAACAGGATCGCCAGCAAGATGCGCATACTCGGATACCCATCATAAATCCAGAAGAACAGGAAGGCGCCGACGAGCACGAACAATACGCCGAGCGTAGCGCTTTTGGTCGCTGCGTGCGCACGTAAATACACGTCGGGGAAACGGATGATCCCGAATGCGCTCAGTACACTGAGTACCGCCCCGGCTACGATCAGAATCGCAATTAGCGGCTCACCGATCGTCTGTATGATCCCCATCATCCCGGTCGTCTCCGCTCTCGTATTCATGCTCGATCACCACCCCTCGTTCGATATATTTGGCAAAGGCTACCGTTCCGATAAAAGCGAGAATGGCTACCAGCAGCATGACTTCCAGAAATGCCTGCGTATCCAGCATCATCGATAGCACGGCGATCATCGCGATCAGATTCACACCAATCGTATCCAGCGCGGTAATCCGGTCGGTCATCGAAGGCCCTTTGAGTACCCGGTACATACAGCCTGCGATCGCCAGTGATAGCAGTACGAGTGTGATCGTCATTGCCATTTGTAGTATGGACATTACCGGGTCACCTCCTTGATCGCTCGTTCGAATGTATTGCGGATATTATGCGACAGCTCTTCCTCATCCTTAATGTCAATCGCATGGATATAAGCTAAATGCTGCTCACGCGATACTTCGATCAATACCGTACCCGGTGTGAGCGAGACGAGCGTAGACAGCAGCGTCAGCTCCCAGTCTGAGTTCAGATCAGTCTCATACGTCAAAATGCCGGGATTGATATCCAGCTTCGGACTAATAATGTATCGCAGTACAACCATACTTGATTTGAACAGCTCGGAGAAAAAGAGCAAGATCAGCTTGAATGCCGCCCATAGCTTCCGTCCGTAAAAAGGCTGTGGGAAAAATCGCTTTAATCCGAAGATAAGCAGCAAGCCGATCAGATAACCGATCATAAAGTTAAGTCCGTTCCATGTCGTATTGAGCGCCATCCATACAAGTGCAATGACCAGATTCAATATAATTTGAAATCCCATCGCTTAACCGCCCCCCAGTACAGCTTGCACATACACGGCTGGTTGTACTAGCACCGATGCCGCGTCAGCAATATAGGTTTGAATCCAGCCTGCGCCGAGTCCGATGACAATCACGAGCACGAATAATACGGAAGCCGATGCCATCAGCGGCTTGGGACGGAACGTGCCCCAGTGATGATCCAGCACGTTCTCGCTAGCATCCGATAGCAAGCTTGGATTACCTGCTTCGGCAATCCACTCCCGATACACTTCATCGGGCACATGTCGCTGATCATCCGCAAGAGGACGCTCCTTGCCCCAGAAGCCGAGCATGAAAATACGCATCACCGAGTACAGCATCACCAGACTGGTCACCAGACTTAGAATCGTCAGTGTATACCAGCCCCGTTCAAATCCACCCTGCACAATCAGTAGCTTACCGACGAAACCGCTCAGCGGCGGTACGCCAGCCAGCGCGAGTGCAGAGACGAAGAACATCCAGCCTGTCAGCGGAATACGCTTGATCAGACCGCTCATCTGCTGTAAGCGAGCTGTGCCCGCAGCTCCGATCATCACCCCTGCCAGCATGAACAGCAGCGCCTTGATGATCATATCGTGCAACATATAAAAAATAGCACCTTCCAGTCCTGCACGATTCGCTGTTGCCAGGCCGAAAGCAATCAAACCGACACCTGCGATTACGTTATACGCCAGAATGCGATTCACCTCACGGTACGCAATCGCGCCAACGACACCGAGAATCATCGTTGCAATACCGAGCCAGCCGATCAATGTGTACACAAACCCTATATCCTGATAAAAGATCAATGTGAATGTACGCATAATCGCATACAGACCTACTTTGGTCAGCAGTGCGGCGAAGATCGCCGTAACGACGGTTGGTGGCGCTGTGTATGGCCCTGGCAACCAGTAGAATAAGAATAATCCTGCCTTTAAGCTGAATACCGTCAATAACATCAGTGCAATGACGCTCAAAATGCCATTTTGCCCGACTTCTGTAATACGTTCAGATAAATGCGCCATATTGAGCGTACCTGTTGCCGCATACAGATAGGCCATCGTTGCGACGAACAGAGACGAGGATACGATATTGATCAAAATATATTTTAGTGTCTCCCGTAACTGACGCTTCGTTCCACCCAGCACAACGAGTGCATAGGATGAAATCAGCATCACCTCAAAGCAGACAAACAGATTAAACAAATCGCCCGTCAAAAACGATCCATTAACCCCTACCAGCAAAAATTGAAAAAACGGATAAAAGTGATGTTGCTCTCGTTCTTCCCCAATGCTGGCAAATGCATAAAATAAACAAACCGTTCCGAGAATCGAGCTGGTCAGTACGAGCAGCGCTGCAAACATATCGGCAACGAGCACGATACCATATGGAGCGATCCAACCGCCCATAGGTAGTAACTGAATCCCTCCTGCATGAACCTCACCGACGAGCACAAGCGCTACACCGACACAGAGCAGCATCGAGATCGCTCCAACGATACGCTGGAAGCGAATATGACTGCGTCCGAATATTTGTAATACCGCTGCAAGCAGTGGAATAAGCAGCGGGAAAATCAATACATTATTGGCCACCTTTGCGCTTCACCTCCTCCATATCATCCGTTTTCAGACGTAGATAGGAGCGATACGCCAGTACGAAGAAAAAGGCGGTAACTCCAAAGTTAATCACAATCGAAGTCAAAATGAGCGCCTGTGGCAACGGATCGACATATGAACCGGACTCTTCGCCTAATAGTGGCGGCGCTCCCGTTTTCAATCCCGACATCGTCATCAGCAGCATATGCACAGCATGCGTCAAAATCGAAGTACCGAGAATAATCCGCAATAAGCTGCGTGACAGAATCAAATATACCGCTACCGCAAACAGTATGCCTACAGCAATCGACATCCATATTTCCATATTATCGATCCTCCCCTATTTGCAAAATAATCGTCATCGTCACGCCAATTACTGTCAGGAACACGCCCAGATCGAAGATCATCGCCGTCGCCAGCTCGGTTTTACCGAGCAGTGGCAGCTCCACATAAGCAAACGTATGACTGAGGAAAGGAACACCGAACAGGAAAGAGCCAATGCCCGTTATATACGCAATGCCAAGCCCGGTGGCGATCAGATCGCGATAATCGATCGGAATGACGCGCCGCGCTAGCTCTACATTGAAGGAGAGGGCCAGCAGCACCAATGCCGAAGCTGCCATCAGACCGCCGATAAAGCCACCGCCTGGATTGTTATGTCCAGCGAAGAACAAATACAATGCAAACGTAAGAATGACAAACACAATGACTTTGGTGCCTGTAGCGAGAATGACGTCATTACTTTTAAACAAATTCATATTTTTGGAAATCGTATGGGCTTCCTTACGTGTACGTCCTACCGGAACACTTGGCGCAGGTTCCAGCTTCGGCTTCACGTATAACACGCGTGCACCCGTATCACGCACTTTCATTTGCAACTGAATCATCGCATAAATGCCAAGTGCTGCAATGCCCAGCACGGTAATTTCAAGAAATGTATCAAAGCCACGGAAATCGACCAGAATAACGTTAACCACATTGTCGCCGCCGCCAAGATCATGACTATTTTGTACAAAATAACCCGAAATGCTTTCAAACTTACTGCTTCCACTGGCGGCAAGCGCCACAAATGTCATCACCACACCTACACCGACCGCAATCACGCCATTTAACCAGCGCGAACGCTTCGTACTCACCTCACGCCGCAATTCAGGCATATGGTAGAAACAGAGCAGGAATAGCACAACTGATACGGTTTCTACAATCATCTGGGTGAGCGCAAGATCAGGTGCGCGGAACAAGACAAAGAACATCGTAATAATGTAGCCAACAGCACCCGTCATAATGACCGCAATCAGACGCTGACGAGCAAGTGGCACCGCTACTGCTGCCCCAACGAGTAGCAGCAACAATACCGCTTCATAGATCGTAATCGGCGCCGAGCCTTCGGTGTTGAGCGAGATGCCCTGCGCGCGAATTAATCCGACGCCAATCAACCCGATAAAGAAGATGAAAATATACACTAAATAATGGTGCACCGATCCGCTCATATAACGAGTTGTTAAGCCTTTGGACAGTCGTTCACTGTAATGAAGCAGACTATCATACAAATGATTGAGCGTCAGCCGAGCCGGGTAGCGACCATAGATGCCTTTCCAGCGTGGCAATAGTTTATACAGCAATATACCGAGTACAATAATACCGATCGTCATCCAGAGTGCCGGCGTAAAGCCATGCCAGAACGAAATATGCACATCAAAATGTCCACTTGCTGGCACAATGCCCGGCAATATCGCTCTCATTGCAGGTTCGATGAGACTGTTGGATAGCACATTAGGTACAAAACCAAATCCGATCACGAGCAGCGCCAGTACCGCAGGCGGCAGCAGCATTCCCCAGGCTGGTTCATGTGGCTTCGCATCGAGTTTGTCTGGCTGATAGCGTCCGCCAAATGTTTTGAAAATAAAGATCATACAGTAAACGAACGTGAACACACTACCGAGAAACGCAAGGATTGGGAATAAAATCCCCCATGTACTGAGGCTGAAAAAGTTCGCATGGGTTAGCTCCACCATCGCCTCCAAAAACATCTCTTTGCTCAAGTAGCCATTAAATGGTGGTACACCTGCCATCGAGAAGCCGCTAATACACGCGATCGTGAACGTGATCGGCATCATCGTCATAATTCCGCCCAGCTTACGCATATCCCGTGTGCCGGTCTCATGGTCAACAATCCCTGCGACCATAAACAGCGCGCCTTTAAACGTAGCATGGTTGATCAAATGGAATATAGCCGCAGTCGTTGCCCCAGCATATAGCAGCGATTCCTCACCTATTCCAACATGCACAGCCGCCGATCCAGCGCCGAGTAGTGACATGATCAGACCGAGCTGTGATACGGTCGAATACGCAAGCAGCGCCTTCAAGTCGGTTTGTCGTACCGCCATAATTGAGCCATAACACATCGTAATTATACCGCCCAGCGATACGATCCAGAACCATTCCACCTGTCCGGCAAAAATCGGACTAAAACGAGCGACCAGATACAAGCCTGCTTTGACCATCGTTGCCGAGTGCAAATATGCACTGACCGGCGTCGGTGCTTCCATCGCATCCGGTAACCAGATATGAAATGGAAACTGAGCTGATTTGGTAAATGCACCGATCAGCACGAGCACCATTGCAAGTAAGAACAATGGATGATCGCTAATATTGCCCAGCAGCGAAATCGTTTCGCGAATACTCCACGTATCGGTCAAACTATGCAGCAACACAAAGCCTGCCAGCATGGCAAATCCGCCAAACACAGTAATCAACATCGACTTGAGTGCTCCATAGCGTGACCGATCCCGTTCATACCAGAACGCGATTAACAGGAAGGACGATATACTCGTCAGCTCCCAAAAGGTGTACAGTACGATCATATTATCCGATAGTACAATACCGAGCATCGCGCCCATGAACAGCAGCAAATACAAATAAAATCGATGGATGGCTTCCTGCTCCGGGTCAAGATAATAAATGGAATACAGCACGACGAGCGCACCGATCCCGGTAATCATTAGCGCAAACAACAGCGCTAGCCCATCCATATACACGGTAAAATGTATACCGAGCGACGGTATCCACGGCAATGTAGATACGTTCGCTGATGTCTCACGAACAACAGGCAAATACGTCAAAAGCAATCCGAACAACACCACTGGTAAAATCAATACGAACCAGCCGGTATGTATATTCCTGAACCGTTTACGAATGACAGGAACGAATGCAGCAAATAGAAATGGCGCCATAATGGCAGCATGCAGTACAGACACTCTCCTAAGCACCCCCATATTCAGATGGTTAGTCAGCAAGCAACGTCAAACGTCACCTGTGCGATAAAACCGCGCGCAGCTATGAAAAACAAAGTCCCTCATTTTATAGTACCCATAAATACACCCTAACGAATTATAAAGCGCTAAAATGACTAAATATGGCGAAATTTCGAAAAAAAGACAAAGAGGAGCCTATGTTGACAGGCTCCTCCGAGTGTATCGCAATATATAATTTAGGGTTACTTGCGCACGAATTTGATTGGATCAAACACCATCACTTTAGCAAAAAAACGTAGTATTGGCAAGTACACTGCCATCAAACGCGTCCCCATTCCGACTCAACGGCTCTCGATCAGGCGTTTCGCATAGTCTGATCAACTCGCCTATATGTACGACACCATCATCACTGGCATTGTGAATGACAGGATGCTTTAATTCGCATCATACATATAGATCGAGTGTACGTATAACCCTCCCTCTACCCTTGTGATTTTCCATAGCTGATGGTGTGCTGGTACTGTTTTTCTACTGGCTCACCGCGCTGCGCAGATTCACCGACTTCCGTTTTCAGCTTTATGACTACGGCGACTACCACATCCGATCGTTCATCGCCTATTTATTACTAATCGTCGCCGTTCTCCACAATGCCGAGCCTTCTGGACTGAATTTCACACTGACCCGCGAATTAAGCAGATAGGAGCGCCCATCCTGATAGATCGGGAAAATGGCAGCATCGTCGAGCAATACTTTTTCCGCTTTAATATACGCATCCAGTCGTTTCTCCGGCGAAGCGATCCACTGCTGGGAGGCGCCGTTTACCAGTTTGTCGTATTGTGGATTCACCCAGTGACCGAAGTTATAACCGGAACGCTTGGTGAACAGATCAAAGTAGGTGGATGGATCATCATAGTCAGCGCCCCAGCGGGTGATAATGATCTGGAAGTCGCCTTTACCTGCGAGGGCGACGCGGTTTTTCTTCGGCTGGGCTTTCAGATTGATCGTGATGCCGGGCAATGTATTTTGAATTTCGGATTGATAAAATTGCGCAATTTGCTTCGTCGTATCGTCATCATCATATAATAGCTCAAATGTAAATTTATTCTGCTTCAGCTCGGTTTTCGCTTTGTTGAAATATTCAACTGCTTTCGCTTTGTCCGGTTCCAGATAGGTCGTTTGGGCAGCATCACGGAATGTTTTGCCTGCTACGCCAGAAGCAAGCGTATCCACGATCAGGAAATTCGCCGGGATGGAGCCGTCTTTTAAAATATTATCGACAATCGAATTTTTATCGTACGCCAGTGCCAGCGCAAGTCGCAGATTCACATTGTTCAGTTGTTTGACTTTCAGATTCGGTTGAAAATAATACAGCATTCGGGCGAGATGCGTATGATAATCTTTGGAATCTTTATAAGCTGCGCCTTCCTCCCCATTGATCTCCACATAATCCAGCTGCTGTGATTGATAAGCCAGAATGCCGGATTGTGAATCTTTGACGGTTTTGTAGGTGAGTGTGTTCAACTTGATATTACTCTGATCCCAGTATTGTGTATTTTTGGACAGTACAACGGAATCGCCGCCAACAGTCCAGTCGGAAACAACGAACGGTCCGTTAGCCAGTACATGATCTTTAGACAGTCCGTATTGATCGCCCTGGGCGGTCGCGAATTTCTCATTAATCGGCGCAAAATATGTACCTGCAATCAAGGAATCAAAATACGGCACGACCCGATCCAGCTGCACGACTAACGTCCTGTCATCGGTCGCTTTAACGCCCAGTGTATCCAGTGCAGCACCGTTATACAGGACATTCTCAGCATTTTTCACACCAGCTACGAGCAGCATATACGAATATTCTGCTTTCGTGTCCGGGTTCGCCAGTCGTTTCCAGGCATATTCGAAGTCATGTGCTGTGACCGGTGTACCGTCCGACCACTTCTCGTCACGAATCGTAAAAGTGTACGTTTTTTTGTCGTCGCTAATCTTCACATCGCTTGCCGCTGCCAGTTCTACGCCTGTCTCACTTTGGCGATATAATCCTTCCACCAGCTTGTTGATCACATTTAAATCTTCCGCCGATGTGGCGAGATTGGAATCCAATGTCGATACATCCGCCGTATTGGCTACGATCAGATCCTGACTGCCGGTAGACGAAGCGGCATTCGAGCTTTCAGAGCCTTTGCCGCAGGCGCTCAGCACCCCCGCTACTAGCGCTAGCGTTAACAGTACTACCATCGTTTTTTTGCTCATCATTTCGTCTCCTTTTCTGATTCGGTATAGTGGATCAAACTTGTTGATGCGTAGATGTATCCATAACACGTGCCTGCATCTGCCGCAGCCGCTGTGCCAAAATCGGATGGACATCCAGCTTTGGTGCTTCTTCATGCAGTAGCCATGAACGAACGGTATGGGTATCGCTAATCCGGTATTCCGGCGGCTCCTGCTCAAAATCGATATTCAGCGCATATTCATTCCGCGGCGCAAAGGCATCGCCTGAAATCGGCTGCACCAGATCGGGCGGAATGCCCGGAATCGAATACAAATGATTCGAGTCGATCCCAGCATCCGGGACGCAGGACAACAGTGCACAGGTATACGGATGAACCGGATGGTAAAAAATATCGTCGGCAGTTCCCTTTTCTACCAGCTGTCCGGCATACATAATCGCCACCTCATCTGCCACCCGTGCGACTACACCAAAGTCATGCGTAATGTAAATGACAGACAGATTTTTCTCACGCTGAATGCGGGCGATCAGTTCCAATATACGCGCCTGAATCGTCACATCCAGCGCTGTCGTCGGCTCGTCACAGATTAAAATCTGCGGATTGCAAGCAAGCGCGATCGCAATCACGATCCGCTGACGCATGCCGCCGGACAACTGATGCGGATACTGCTTGTATGTATGCGCCGCCTGTCGAATGCCGACCTCTTCCAGCAACTGAAGCGCCAGCTCACGACTCGCCTTGCGATTTAACCGCTGATGTTTGCGAATCGCTTCTACAATCTGACGCCCGATACTCATCGTCGGATTGAGCGTACTCATCGGGTCCTGAAAGATCATTGCAATCTTCTGGCCGCAAATGTCGGAAATCAATTTTTTCCTGCTTAATGTAAGCAGATCAATCGGCTGATCGTCAGCAGCATCGGTATTATGAAAGTAAATATGTCCGCTATCGATCTGCTGCTGCGATCCGCCTAGCCCCATAATCGTCCGTGCTGTCGCTGATTTGCCACTACCAGATTCTCCAACAATCGCCAGTGTACTTCCTCGCTTTAATTCAAAATCAACGCCACGTACCGCCCGCAGCAAACCACGCGCCGTGCGAAAGCTGACCGCCAGATTGGATACGGACAGGATCGGCTGTGAATCGGACGATCCGGTTAGCGCATCGGACAATCCAGATTGTGCAACAGCGGATAATCGATTGATAACGGATGTTTGATCATGGTGTATCACTGGTTCGCTCACATTGGCTCCTCCTTTCGGATCGTCGGATGATAGCTGTGCTATATCGGGTTCATCATATCCACTCGCTTGAATCTCGATTTGTGCTTACTTTTAGCTTTACCTTTGTGTTAGGTCACCGCTGATTCGCAATTTCCAGAGCATGGTCGATACACTGCTTTAGCCTTACCTTTGTGTTACGTTCACCTCCTGTTGCCATTGCGCCAGCTGCTCCGGCGTAGCCAGTACCCTATGATCTTCGCCCAGACGATGCTCTACGGCATCACCATAATCCGCTGCACTCGCCTGATAGTGAAAGCTGTGCCGATTTTTTTCTATCCGTGGATCAGGCACTGGAATCGCTGACAGCAGCGAGCGAGTATACGGATGCACCGCCCGCTGGAAAATATCGTCTACCGTGCCCGTCTCTACCAGATAACCATGATGCAGTACACCAATTCGGTCGGAAATATGTTTTACTATCGCCAGATCATGAGCGATAAACAAATACGCCATACGCAGCTCTTGCTGTAGTTGCTTGAGCAGATTGACGATCTGTGCTTGAATCGATACATCGAGCGCACTGATCGCTTCATCGGCAATGAGCAGCTTCGGATTCATAATGAGCGACCGCGCAATTCCAATCCGCTGCCGTTGTCCGCCGGAGAACTGATGCGGATACCGATCCGCATAGCTGCGTGCCAGTCCGACACGATCCATCACCTCATATACGCGCTGCCGCCGTTCCGACGCCGAACGATATGTACGATGAATATCCAGACCCTGACCGATGATGTCGATCACCCTTTTTTTCGGATTTAAACTGGCCATCGGGTCCTGGAAAATCATCTGCATCCGGCTGGCAATATATCGCCTGTGTTCCCGGGTTAATGGGCCACTAATCTCTCTACCATCCAGCATGATCTTGCCCTCATCCGGGTCATAAATACGGATCAAGCATCGTCCAATCGTCGATTTGCCGCTACCGGATTCACCGACCAGTCCATATGTTTCGCCCTGCCGAATTTGTAAATCGATCCCATTGATAGCCTGCACGATCTGCCCACCGGAACGAAATGATTGTTTTAATCCACTCACCGACAGTAAAGGTGTAGGCTCGGTTGCCGTCTCTAGCGGTTGGATCATGTCGGTAGGTTGCACGGTTACGGTCATACTATCCGCCTCCTTTGCTTCATATTTTCAACTTGGAATCCAGCGCATCACGCAAACTGTCAGCCAACAGATTGAAGCTGATCATTAACAATGCGAATACGGCGACAGGGATCGCGACCATATACGGATGAATCATCATCGACTTAAATCCAGTGCTGATCAATGTACCGAGTGAAGCGGTCGGCTCCGGAATGCCCAGTCCGATAAACGACAGAAACGATTCAATAAAGATCGCTTCAGGAATCGACATCATCGCCATAATAATGATCGTGCCGTACATATTCGGCAAAATTTCACGCAGCAAAATCATAACGTCGGAAGCGCCCAGCGTGCGGGCTGCCAGTACATAATCTTGCTGCTTCAACCGCAATACCTGTGCCCGTACAATCCGGCTCATACCGATCCAATTTGTAATCATAAGTGCGATAATGATCGTAATCAGCCCTGGCTTAAGAATAATCATAAACAGCGTAATCACGACCAGACTCGGTATACCCGCAATCACCTCGATGATCCGCTGCATCACCAGATCGACCTTGCCGCCAAAATAGCCTGAAATCATGCCATATGTAATCCCGATCACAATATCGATACAGACTGCCACCATCGCCACAAACAGTGAAATGCGTGTACCCGTACATACGCGTGTCCACAGATCACGACCGAGCGTATCGGTGCCAAAGTAGTGATACTGCTGTTGTAGCCCTCGCTCAATATACGGATTCTCCCCCCGCGTCTGTCCGTTCCAGAAACCAAGTTGTTCCACCACCGGCAGTCGGGGTGGCAAGTTTTGCATGTTCATATCGACTGCATTGGGTGCATAGCCACTAATCAACGGGCCGATCAGCGCTAACAGCATGATGATGGTTAACAGGATGACACCGATCAGACCGCTTTTGCTTTGCAGTAGACGGCGGATACTTTCATAGCGTGGCTTGTGATAATCCTCGTTCACATATTCAGCAGCAGGCTGCCGCTGCGCTAGCTCAAACGGAGCAGCAAGCGCAGTATTCACTGCATAGGAATCGTGATTATAAGCAGCATTCTTATCGGTATGGACTACATGTCGTACAGTATTCGACCGCTGTTGTACCTCCTTCGTCTTTCGTAATATAGCTGTCGTTTGTGTCGTTTCTATTGCATCTTTCGCTCCGCTGGTCTGACGATGAGCAGCAATTTGCTGTGCATCGGGAGCGGCAACCTGCTCGGTAGGAGGAGCTGATGTGAACGCTTTGTCTTTGCTGTCGTTTTGACCGGTAGGCGTTCCATATACTTGAATGTGTTTATTCATGTCTTCCCTCCTCCAGCTAGCCGAATACGTGGATCGATCAAACCGTACAGCACATCGACCAGCAGCATCATGCCGATAAACAGAATGCTATAAATAAAAGCAATCGAGATCGCAACATTGTAATCGTTCACCTGAATAGCCGTAATAAACAGATTACCGATACCTGGAATGGCGAAAATATTTTCAATGACCATACTGCCCATCATCATGCCCACAACCATCGGTGCAATTACTGTCAGCAACGGAATCAGCGTGTTACGCAACGCATGGAAAACGATAATGACAAAGCTGTTCATCCCTTTTGAATATGCCAGCTGAATGTAGTCTGATTGCAACGCTTCAATCATCTCATTACGTGTAAACCGTGCCACTTTGGCAATCGGTAACATCGCCAGGGCAATACTCGGCAAAATGGTGGATGAATCTGCCATCCGCTGCGAGAATAACACCGGAAACCAGCCTAATTTGAAAGCGAAAAAATACATCAGTCCCAGCGCGAACACATACGATGGAATGCTCGCCCCCAGCATCGATACGAGCGAGGAAATCGTATCCCAGATTGTCGAGTGACGTAGCGCTGAGATGATGCCGAGCAGAAGACCGATCACGATCCCAAGCGTAATTGCCTGCAAACCGATCTGGAAGGAGATTAGTAACCGATCCTGAATTAAGCTAGTAATAGGCATATTTTTCTGAATTACATACGACACGCCAAAGTCACCTTGTAGTACATGGGTTACATAGTTGGCGAATTTGATGGGAACTGGCTTATCCAATCCGTAAGCGGTGTTAAGCTGGGCCAGTTGCTGAGCAGTTAACTTATCATCATTGAATGGCGTGCCTGGCATCCATTCCATCATCGCGAACAAAATAAACAAAATGACCAGCAGTGTACAGCATGCAATCAACAACCGTTTAGCTACATAATTGATCATACACAGTCCCTTTCTCTAAAGCTTATAATTCCTATCGGGTTTATTAAATTAATAGATGTATATTAGGTTATCGAAATTACCAATCGGCGTCTAATAGATAATGTTGATAAGAGAATGAAAATATAGATATATGCGTGTAAAAAGCTTCTTAAACGGACAATTGCTGTTACAGCACATAACAAAAACAACCACCCGCGTCATTATAGCGTCGCGATCTTCTACCATTGCTGTTACAGTACAAAACAAAAACAACTAACCGTCGTCATCACAGCGTTACCATCTCCTACCATTGCTGTGACAGTCCATAACAAAAACCCTACTCGGAATTTTCCGGTAGGGTAATAAAAAAGTATTTACATGTCGTTGGATAGCCTAGTAATGACAGTGCAACCGACACTTTTCATTGAACATCGCCTTTGCAGTTTACGAACAAGATCACTTCTCCGCTTCTTTCGTGCTCGCAGTTAAGTGCGACTTACATGCCTATACATTACGCATACGTTTTAGTTCTCTTCAATCACTACTTCTTCAATTTCTTGCAAAATTTCTGCTGGCGTTTGTGCAAAAACATCAAGATTTTTAACATCCCGTATATTAACGGTCACAATATTAGCAGGCGTAACTGCTTTGGCATGAGCAGCTAAATAAGCATCCGTAAAATCAATTCCTTTTTGGCTAAAGTTTTTTAAAGCTGCTTCAATAACTTTTTTCTCTTCACACTCTATCCCTTTTAAATTAATAAAGGAAATTAATGTATTCTTTATTTCTTCTTTCTTTACGCTGAACTGTTTACCCATTAACACAAATACACATTCACTAATGATCAATGGCGAAATTTTCAGTGTAAACATGCCTTCTCCTGCTTTTTGAACCAGTGCGCGAGCGGAAGGAGAGAAATCCTTATTTGTTCTCAACACATAAATAATCACGTTTGTATCAATCCAAATTTCAATCTTCTTTTTTGACAAACTATTCTCCTCCAAAATGATTCTTCGCTAAAATCTGCTCACTACGTTCTTCTCGAGCACTGTCTAGGTTCAATACAAATCCATCCTGGTCCTGAGATTGATCGAATATACCAAACAATTGTTCCGCCGATAATAATTGAACCGGTTCGACAGTAATTACACCATCTGGATGTAATGAAAAACGAAGTTGGTCTCCTTCTTTTAAACCTAATTCCTTCATAATTTTAGCTGGAAATGTAGTTTGCCCCGAACGACCAATTGTTGTTTTCGTTTCTATAGATTTAATTTTAGTGTTTGTCTGCATTGTTTTATTCCTTTCACACTTATTACTTTATATACATTTCAGTACATGGAGTAGTTTATGCTATACTCAAATATTATTACATGAAATAAAAATTTTCAAGTATTTTAATATATTCAAGTAAAAAACAAAAAAATTGTATATTATCGATATTTTCAATATTTCAGCACTACCTTGTATGCCTTTTTTACTTCGGTTTGATATAATCTACTCTTTGAACACGATTTGAATACATGCACTAATGAGCAACCTTTTCCCGGCGATAACGATTCGGAGCTACGCCCATTACTTTTTTGAAGGCGGTGCTAAAATAGTGCTGCGACTCATAACCAACCCGTTCCGCCACTTCCAAAATCGTACAATCCTCATCAGCGAGCAAATGTGCCGCCTGCTGAATACGCATATGCACAAGCAGGTGAATAAACGACTGTCCCAGCTCGCGTTTCATCGTGCGGCTCAAATATGTTGGCGATACTTGCAAATGATCAGCTAACGATTCCAGCGTCAATTGCGGATCGGCATAATGCGCCTGAATATACGAGCGTGCTCGCCGCACAAGCGGCGACAGCGACAGCTGTCCGTCCAGCATCCGCTTCGCTGTGCTATATACCGTGCTGATCGTTTCCAGCCCCATTGCTTGTTCTTGCCTATGCTCATATGAAGTCTCTGCCGTTGATCGCTCCAATGCGCTATTTATTTCCGTCACAGCTGCTTCTGACTCGCCTATCAATGCAGATTGATCCGGCTGACTTTCCACTTCTATTTCTACTTCTACTTCTACTTCTACTTCTACTTCTACTTCTACTTCTACTTCCACTTCTGCTTCCACTTCTGCTACAAGAAGCCCGTTTTCCTTTACCACTGCTTCCTGTTCCCCATATTGTACAGGCATAGGCTGCTCGACCGGCTGCACATGCGCCTGAATATGCAAACTAATACAATCACGCACCGCAGCAACAATGCGTTCAGCCAGATCATGCTCAGGCTGACGCCACAGGCAGAGTACAATCAAGCCCGATCGATCCCGACAGACAGCAAGCGGAATATCCTGCAACAGCTCGGCAGCGATATTGCCAATCGCAAACTGCAACAGCTGGCGATCGCTATCCTGTAATGGTGGTCGTCCGTCTGCAATGCCAGACCAGCGCAGCAGCAATAGTGCGGCTGGAAGCTGCAAAGGAAATCCAAGAAATTGCAGCTGATGCGCAATCTCCTGCTGTGACAATCGCCCATGCAGCCAATCCAGACAAAATTGCTCGCGCAGTAACGGAATATTACGCTGAATCTGATCGGTCGCCTGCTTCAAATACCGCTCCTGCTGCCAGTCTCCGGTCAGCTCGGTTGCAATCTGAGACAGCACCTTACGCAGATGCGCCGGATCGACAGGCTTCAAAATATAATCTTTGACACCTAATCGAATCGCTTCCTGTGCATAGCTGAATTCATCATGTCCGGTAATGATCACAAATCGGCATTCTGGCTGTGCTTCACGAATGCGTTTGATCAGCGTAATCCCATCCATAAACGGCATATTCATATCTACCAGTAAAATATGCACCGGCTGCTGTAGCGCAAGCTCCAGCGCTTCTTCTCCATCTTCTGCCTCTGCTACAACGACCATGCCGAGCGCATCCCAATCGACCGATGAGCGAATGCCTTCGCGAATAATAAACTCATCATCTGCAATCATAACTTTCAATGCTTCATTCATGATGTTCCTCCTCCTGACGGATTAGCGCTGCTGGGAACTGGCGCAGTAGCGGTTGCGTGACGATAACCGCTGTTCCTCCTTCTGGCAAACGCCGCAGTGTCAGTCCATAACGCGTGCCATAAGCAAGATGGATACGCGCCTGAATATTCAGCAATCCATAGCTGCCTGCTGGCTCCGGCCCACGACTTTCCAGTGTACCAAGCGGCTCCTGTAACTGTGCTTCTAGTTCTGCTAACCGTTCGTCCGTAATCCCTGCGCCATCATCGGTAACGGTGTATATGAGCAGATCGTCCTGCTGATGAGCAGAAATTGTAATCATACCCGGTCCACGGCGTGCACGGATACCGTGATAGATCGCATTTTCCACCAGTGGCTGTAACAGCAGCTTGATCACATATACCTCACGCAACGATTCATCGATATCCAGCGTATAATGAAGCTTGCTCGCATAACGAGTCTGCTGAATTTGTAAATAACTACGAATATGTTCTTCTTCCTCAGCAAGCCGGATCATATCGCTCCCTCCACTAAGTCCGATGCGGAACAGACGCGACAGCGAACCGACCAGCTCGGATATATCATCAGCCCCCTTTTTACGAGCCATCCATTGAATGGTATCCAGCGTATTGTACAGAAAATGCGGTCGTATATGGGCTTGTAAACTGCGCAACTCAGCAGCACGCTTTTGCCGCTCCTGCCTTACATTTAGCTTCATCAGATTGCGAATTTCATTGATCATCCGGTTAAAGCTACGACCGAGCATACCGACCTCATCTCGCCGATCATTCATATAACGAGCGCTCATATCGCCAGCTTCTGCCTTTTGCATGAGCGCAGACAGACGATGGATCGGACGCGAAATCGATTGGGATAGCCCATACGATGCGGTTAACCCGACAAAACAGACGATAAATAGAAAGATCACGACATAAAAGCGAATCGCCCTTGATTCCGCTACCGACTCGCTCAAGCGAAACACACCGACTGTTTTCCAGCCTGTATAATCAGAAGTCGTGTATACGAATTGCACCTGCTGACCTTCCAGCTCACCGGTAAATACAGACTGCTTCGCTCCAGTCAGTGAAGCGGCAAGACGTGCAGGTACAGCCTGTTCCAGCGGTCCTTTCGGCGCATAGATTGGTTGTCCAACCGCATCGGTCACCATCAAATAACCGGTCTTTCCAAGCCGTACATCTTTAGCTGCCTCCGCAATGACACGCAGCTTCAGATCGATCAGCACGACGCCAGTCACTTTACCGGTACGCGGATCATTGAGCGCACGTGCAACCGAGATCACTTCGCTGTCCAAATAATTCGTATGACTGGTCACATTCCGTCCAGTCGGGTGCCCAACAATTGTGAATAAGCCCTGTTTGGCTGCCGCATCCTTATACCATTGCTCCTCAGTCAGACTGCGATTGGCGTTACGGGCATACATTTCATTGCTAATATAGTCACCATTACGATTGACGACGAGCATCCCTGCTATTTCTGGATACACGGTCGTAAACCCTTGCAAAAACTGCCGAATCCGGTACACCGATGTACCGGACAATCCTTCGGTTACCTTTCCATCTTCCGGCTCAGCATCGCTCAAGTTACGTGGATTCGTCGTAGACGATGAAGACATAAACTGCTCTACTGTTGGATCAAAGCCGATCAGATAGGTGATACTTTGCATATGCTCCATATACGTATCCAGCGTCTGATTTACTTTACCGATCAGCTGAAACGTATTGTCGGTCACCTGTTTTTCGATAATGCGATCAGATGTCCAATTCACCATCACTCCAAGCAAAATCGATGGCAAAATGCCTACGAGCAAAAACAGAGCGATCAGCTGATCACGTAACGGTAGATGATGCGGATGATACTGGCGCCAATCCTGACGTAGCCAGCGGCGCATTCGTTCGATAATGCCTAGCTTATTTGGCATAATAATCGCTCACATTATCTTTTGTCACAACCGAGACCCCTGTATCGACTCTGACCGGCACCGGTGAGACGATGCCACTCAGTGAGGGTGCAGGTACGGTTAATCCATGATGCAGATGAAATAAATATTGCAGTGACCAGTAGCCCATATTCCATGTGCCCTGCGCAATAGTTGCATCGATCGTACCATTCTGAATCATATCGAGTGTTTCTTTATTCGTATCAAAGCTAATAATGACTGGCTTGGTGGAAGCAGATGATGTGACAGGCTGAGTTACAGACGAATGAGCCGCCTGATTCACCGATCCAGTTGACTGATTCGTACCCGCTTGCTCATTCGTTGCGCTGACATTGGCGTTGGAGTCGGCGGCAGCATTACTGCCTACGCCTGATGCAGTAGACTGTGCTTGACCTTGCATCCATTGTTCAACCGCCGATCCGACACCGTAGGCACCGGTTGCTTCGGTAATGAAAATACCTTTGAGCTTAGGATACGCTTTGAGCAGTTCACTCGTCTGCTGCTGTGCCAGTACCGCATCCCCTTCATCATTTTTCACGGCAACGATCTTCATCTCGGGATAACTTTGCCGAATACGCTGCTCAAAACCAGCGGTACGATCTTTATGATTTTGCTGATTAGCCAGTGTGATAATCGCAATCTGCCCGCTCTTACCGATGCGTGTCGCCATCTGCTCAGCAGCGATACTGCCCGCATTTTGATTATCGGTAGCGAGGAATGAATAGGAACGACTGCCAGGTGCTTCCGCATCGAACATCACCACCGGAATGCCTTGATCAACCGCTTTGTTGACCGCCTGCACGAGCAGTGGCGAATCAATCGCTGAGATCGCGATACCAGCTGGTTTTTTCGCAATCGCCTGTTCCAAAATCATTGCCTGCTCGCGTGCATCATAACGTGTAGAGCCTTGATACTCCACCGATACATCCAGCGCCTCGGCAGCATCTTCAAATCCCTTTAATCCACTTTTCCAATATTCAATACCGGACTGAAACGTGATCATCATATATTTCTCGTTCATATCTCCCTTCATTCCCTGCTCACTCCAGGCAGAAGATGATTCCTGTACTTGATATTGTACGATATAAATGATCAAGGCTACGACCAGCGTAATATAGATCCATAGCATCTTGCGCATACAAGCCCTTCCCTTCAGCTCCTGATGATAACATCCTGCATGTGGAACAACATTTAATATAACGCAAATCCAGTTTTAAGAAAACGCTTTATATGTATTTGAGAGCAATAATATCCGTATGCGAAAAAACAGCCGTTCTTGCCCGACAATAAGGGAATAGAACGACTGCTTAAATTGTGGATTCGTTATGGAGTTGTTATGGAGTTATTATTGATTCGTTATGAAGTTGTTATGGATTCATTGTTGTTCAGTTATTGTTTCATGGTTACCCATTTGTTTTATATCGTCATCTTATAGAGTACATGCATCATACGAAGGCACCATGCAGTTACATGATTTAGCTAGGTTATTTAGCTAAATTATGTATCTGAGTGGTTTAGCTAAACAATGCGACTAATCCACTTATAAAGAGCTACTGCTCCAATCGAGACGCCGACTCGGATGCTCGGGCAAACGTGCGGCAATGAGCTGCTGTACTAGCGGATGCTGTGACTTCATCAATGCCTGTGGTGAATTAGCCGTGTACACGATCTGTCCGGCATCCATAACTATAATCCGATCACTGATCGTGAGCGCAGCCTGTACATGATGCGTAATAAATAAATACGACATGCCATAATCCGCACGTAATTGAGCAAGCAGGGACAGAATCTGCGTCTGGTTCACCATATCCAGACTGCTGATCGCTTCATCGAGCACGATCAGCTTGGGACGCAGTGCAATGGCACGGGCGATATTGATCCGTTGCAGCTGTCCGCCGCTAAATGCTGCCGGACGCTTGTCCACATCGCTTGCTTGCAAGCCTACCTGCTCCAGCAGTTCAGCGACACGTCGTTTCTGCTCCAGCGGACTCAGACGCTCATAATTACGCAGCGGCTCGCCGATAATCTGCCCGGCGGTCATGAGCGGATTTACCGCCGAATAACAATCCTGAAAAACCGCCTGCACCTCGCGCCGGATACTGTGCAATGATCGTCGATCACTCGTATAACAATCATGTCCGGCAAAACAAACCCGTCCTGCGGTCGGTCGCTGTAAGCCAAGAATGATTTTGCCAAGTGTGCTTTTGCCTGTACCGCTCACACCGAGCAAGCCCAGGCACACGCCCGGCTCCAGCGTAAAGGAAATGTCATGCAACACCGGCACAGCCGCTTTGCGCCATAGCCGTCCACCACCGGCATAGTGATGACTCACATGCGATACGTCAAGCATTGCTTTCCCCTCCCTGCTCCTGCTCCTGCTCCTGCTCCTGCTCCTGCTCCTGCTCCTGCTCCTGCTCCTGCTCCTGCTCCTGCTCCTGCTCCTGCTCCTGCTCCTGCTCCTGCTCCAAATGATGATATGCGGTCATCCGTGAATCCAGCAATAGCCGTGTGTATTCATGCTGCGGATGATCGAATAGCTGCTCTACACTGGCCTTCTCCACTATCCGACCGTGACGCATGACAGCAACATCATCCGCCATCTGTGCAATTACGCCAAGATCATGCGATACGAGCAAAATCGCTGTCCCACATTCTCGGCGCAATCGATCCAGCGCACGCAGCACCTGTAGCTGACTGACAAGATCAAGCGCTGTTGTCGGCTCATCGGCAATGAGCAACTTCGGCTGTAGACACATCGATAACGCGATCATAATCCGTTGTAACATACCGCCACTAAGCTGAAATGGATACTGCTTCAGCAAACGCGGCGGATAGGGCAAACCCATATTGTCCAGTGCATCTGCTGCGATCACGAGCGCCTGTCGCCGTGACAGCGTCTTATCATGTGTGCGTAATGTCTGCACAAATTGTGATCCGATCGTATGCAGCGGTGTGAACGCATTCATCGGATTTTGTAAAATCGTACCGATCTGCGCTCCACGCAACCGCCGCATATGTCGATCCGAATACGCTGTCAGCTCCTGCCCTTGCAAACGCACCTCGCCCGATCTAGCCATCTGTGCCCGATCCAGCAGTCCAAGAATCGCTTGGCATGTGAGCGACTTGCCGCTACCGCTTTCCCCTACAATGCCAAGCACACGTCCAGCTTCCAGCCGTAGATTAATACGATCTAACAATTCCAACCTACCCGATGGTGTATGGCACGCTACAGAAAGATCTACCGTTTCCAGCACAGGTGGATTCTGCGCGGCTATTGCTTCTGTCATGTGTAACTCCTTTCCAGCGATTAGCGCCGCTCGATTCCATATTTGGCAGATAGCGCTTCACCTAGCCTATTGAACAGCACAACGACGATCAAAATAAGCAGTCCCGGATAGATCATCAGCTCAGGATGACTGCGAATGTACGCCGTACCTTCATGAATCATTGCGCCCCATTCCGCCTGTGGTGGCTGTACGCCAAGCCCGAGGAAGGACAGCGCCGAAATATCCATAATCGCCCAGCCCATTTCCAATGTGCCGACAACCAGAATCGGTCGCTGTACATTCGGAATGATATGGGTACGAATAATGTTCCATGTAGATGAACCGCTAATCCGAGCAGCAGCAATAAAGCTCTGCTGCTTCAAGCTCACCACCATATTGCGACAAATGCGCGCATACGCCACCCATTGTACAAGCAACAGGGCGAGTAAAATTTGCAACAATCCGGGTCCAAAAATACCAACGACACCAAGCACAAGCACCAGATGCGGAAACGCCATCACACCTTCACAAAAGCGCATCAATATGCTATCCAGCCAGCCGCCTACATAACCAGCGATAGCACCAACGAGCAGTCCAACGCCAACGGATACGATAAAGATCACAAGCGCAAAGCCGAGTGATACCCGTGATCCGTACAACAACCGCGATAATGTATCTCGGCCCAGATGATCCGTACCGAGCCAGTGGGTGGATGTAGGTCCTTGTAACTTGTGTAGCAGATCAACTTTGATCGGATCATGCGGTGCAAGCCACGGCGCTAACAGTGCTGCTGCAAATAACAGTACGAGCAGCAGTGCGCAGATGCGAATGGTCATCTGCTCATAACCTCCGAATTTCCATTTATGTCTCACTGCTCGTCTGTCCTTTCAAAGAAATTCGTGGGTCCATCCATAGCTGAATCAGATCGACCAGCAGATTGCACACAATAAACAGGCAGGCTGCCAGCAACACATAACACTGGATAACCGGAATATCGCGGTTAAAGATCGCATCGACAAAATAACGTCCTAAGCCTGGCCATGAAAATACCTGCTCCACAATAATCGTTCCGGTCAACAGTCGTCCTAGATTAATGCCGATGCTGCTAATAAGCGGCATCAGTGCCATTTTTAATACATGTCTTAGCATAATGGTGCGTTCATGCAAGCCACGCATACGTCCATATTGCACATAAGTCGCCTGCATCTGATCGAGCATGCTCGCACGCAGCAAGCGCGTATACATCGCAATCAGCACAAGCGATAACGTGATCGTAGGCAACACCAGATTCGTCCAATCGCCCCGTCCTTCGACCGGCAACCAATCCAGCTTGACGGCAAAGAAGAAAATCAGCAGATAACCGAGCCAGAACTGTGGAATCGACGCACCGAGATACGCAATCGCACGGCTCACCGTATCGATCCAGCTATTCCGATACACCGCAGCAGCGACGCCAAGCGGCACACTCACGATGATGGAAAGCAACATGCTGGACAGCGCCAGCTCAGCTGTTGCAGGCAAGCGCGACTTGATCTCCTGCCATACCGGCTGATTGGTCAAATACGATGTGCCAAAATCAAGCTGCACCAGCCGTCCGAGTGTATGCACATATTGCACAACAAGCGGTCGATCGAGTCCAAACTCATGCCGTTTTTGTGCCAGCACTTCCTCTGTCGGATAAATATGCGCGGCGGTCAAATACGCCTCAGCCGGATCCACAGGTGAAACATGAATGAGTGCAAACGTAATTAGTGTCGCAATCAGTATAATCGGTACAACTGCGAGCAAACGCCTGCCAATATATTCGATCATAGACGGTTCTGCCTCCTGTCCTCTGCAATTGGTATGAATGGTATCGTGGACGCGATACACGGCAGTCAAGCATCAGCAAGCTGGAAAGCGTCCAATACTAACCGGACACTTTCCGCTTGCCACCATGCCTGCCGCCGTGTACAAGTGTGATTCCCTGGCAAATGAAGATCGCCTTATGGCTGACTCAATGTAATACCGGAAAATGCATTTTCATCCCGGTTCGCTGGGAATTCAAATGAAGCGATATTTTTATGATAAACTGCTGTCTTTTTCACATAGGAAATCGGTACAATCGCAGCTTGCTCCTGCAACGCGCTCAAAATCGATTGGTACAATTGCTGACGTTTTTTCTCATCTGTCGAAGACAATGTTTCGCGAATTTGCTGATCCAGTGCAGCTTTGTTTGGCATCGCACTCAGCGTCTCAGCAATACCGAAGCCTTTTTTCGCCACAACGTTAATGAAGGAATGTGGATCATACGGTGCGCCATAGTTGTACCAGAAGTACAGGTCGAAGTCATTAGCTTTCAGACGCTTGATCTGTACCGTCAGCTCCAAACCGGTCAGATTCACTTTCACGCCAAGCGCACTCCACTCCGCTTGAATCGTCTCTGCCATCGCCTTTTGAATTGGATCGGTTTTATCATAAATCAGTTCAAATTCCAGCGCCTGTCCATCTTTCTCGCGTACTGTGCCGCCTGCTGGCAGCTTCCAACCTGCTTCGTCGAGCAATGCTTGCGCATGCTGAACATTATAAGCGACTGAAGCTGACTTCAAATCGATATTCGTATACGGATAGTTTTTCGACAGGATCGTATCGGCTGGCTCTTCCAGACCGGATGTGATGCCTTCTACCATTTCCTGTTTGTTAAAGCCTTGCTGTAACGCCTGACGTACCCGTATATCCGCCAGCTTTGGATTGGACGAGTTCAGCAACAGACTGCGTGTGCCTACCGGATCGGACAGCTTGGTCACATAATCGGAGTTGTCACGCAACTGCTTGAACGCATCGAGGCTGATCACACCTTCGCCATAGATCAGATCCAGATCACCTTTCTCAAAAGCTGCTACGCGTGTCTCTGCATCAGGAATAATTTTTACCGTTACCTGATCCAGTGCCGGTGCTTTACCCCAATAGTTCGGATTGCGCTTGAACACTGCATATTCATCCTGCTTGTAATCAGCAAGCACCCATGCACCGGTTCCGATTGGCGTTTTAATGCCTGTTGCTGTATCGCCATTGTCCGGGAATCCGGCTGCACCGAGGAAACGGAATGGACGGACAACCGACAGATCTTGTAGTGCAGGGTAGTACGGTTCCGTTAATGTCATACGGAAAGTCAGATCGTTAACCGCTTCGGTTTTGGCGATAACGCTAACGAGTCCGAGCCAGCTATGTGTATCCTTGTGCAGCATAACTGCATCAAAGTTCTTTTTCACAATTGCAGCGTTAAATGTACTGCCATCGGAGAATTTCACATTGGGACGTAGCTTAAATGTGTATACTTTGCCGTCTTTGGAAATCGTCCACGACTCGGCAAGTGCAGGTTCCAGCTTGCCATTTTCCCCATAATGTACGAGCGGATCATATAGCATCGACTGAGCAAACAACTGCGATGGGTTATAAGTATGTGGATTCATGACACCAATATCGCGCGGCCATGACATCGTAATCGAACGAATGGATGGATCTTTGGTTGCGCCTGCGGCGGCGGAATCTGAATTACTGCCGCAACCGGCTACAATCGCTACGAAAACTAGCGACAAAGCAAGCAAAATCATAGATGAACGTTTCATGCGAAATAACATAATGGTCTAACCCCTTCTCTGTATCTATTGATAACGATTATCATCTTCATTTCATAAGAATAGGTAGCTATGCAGTGTTTGTCAACTAAATTGTTACAGGAAGTAAATGGATTTTCTTGTGTTTCTCATATATGGGATTTTGTGTGTCATGAAGGTGAGAGAAAGACGTGTTGCTGTTGCTGTTGCTGTTGCTGTTGCTGTTGCTGTTGCTGTTGCTGTTGCTGTTGCTGTTGCTGTTGCTGTTGCTGTTGCTGTTGCTGTTGCTGTTGCAATTATGATACGGATCGCTCGTCGATGTAAACCAGTCGGCTATGAATAAAATAACACGTCGGCATCCATCCCCATACTCAAAAGCCCATCCGAACGCTATTGAAGCATCCGGACAGGCTATCCAGCACACCTATCATACAATGGTGATCATCGTTCGTATCCATTCTTAATCAAAATACCTATGCAAGCTCCCACCACTAACGATCGAAGCTCGCCATCTCCAACTACCTTGTACTGGATTTACTTTTATACCGATCTCCATCCAGATGATCGAATCGTACAATGCAACTCTACCATTCTATACAAAAGCCAAACTAGGCACGTTCCTGCCCTGCCAGCGCTACGATCGCTGCAATCGCCGCGTCCATCTCACGATGCACCGCATCAGCAACCGCTGTCGTATGCGGATCGTATTCTGCTGCCAGATCAGCGTCAGCATAGCCATCAATCGCCACAATCGCTCCTGCACGCACGCCGCGCAAGGAAGCAATGATGTACAAGGCGGAAATTTCCATCTCTACCGCAAGTGCGCCTGCCTGCTTGAACTTACGGTGCGGAAACTCCTCGACTCCATTAAAAAATACATCAAGTGTTACGGTAATGCCCTTGCTTACCGCACCCTCACCCTGACGTGCAGCATAATATAGCGCTTCAGTTACCGCGCTATCGGCTACAGCTGGAAACGTCTCCGGTACGAGCTGACGGGTTAGACCGTCCGTCCGCACAGCCGCGGTACTGACGATCAAACTACCGGCAGGATGATCCGCAGAATATGAACCTGCGGTACCTACACGAATGAGCGTTTTCACACCTGCACGAATCAGCTCTTCAAAACAAACGGCAGCGCCCGGCGAGCCTACGCCGTGACTCACAACGGCGATCTGAACGCCATCCTTCGTGCCCACAAAGCTGCGGTACTCCCGGCTAAAAGCAAGCTCGCGCGGCTCATCCAGCTTGGCAGCAATCGCAGCCGCACGCTTCGGGTCACCGCACACAATCGCGTATTCTGGAATATCTTCACTATTCACTTGCAAAATGGGCATTAACATCGCTCAATCATACTCCTTTTTCGTCCATTCATCTTCCGGAATAGGCAGCGCCTCACCGGAGAAACGTTCTTCGCGAAACGGATCGGCTTCGTTGTGGAAACCATTTTGCTCCCAAAAGCCCGGACGATCCGCCGTCATAAACTCCAATCCCTCAATCCACTTGGCACTTTTCCAAAAGTACAAATGCGGCACCACGAGACGCAGTGGCCAGCCATGCTTTGGGGTGAGCGGCTTTCCATCATAATGATAAGCAAGCAGCACATGATCGCCCAGCAGATCAGCCAGCGGCACATTCGTTTCGTAATCATTGCCACCATGCACCATCACATAGGTCGCTTCCGGCTGAACGTGAATCCCCAGCTGCTCCAGCAGATCGCGAAAGCGTACACCTTCCCAGCGCGTATCAAACTTCGACCAGCGGGTGACACAGTGGATATCGTCGGTGATCTCCACACGCGGCAGTTCCATAATCTGTTCAAAAGATAACGCCTGCTCTTGCTCCACTGCTCCAAAAATACGCAGCCGCCACGTAGCCAGATCAATCTCCGGCACCTCGCCTTCATGCAAAATCGGAAACTTGTCCGTCAAAAACTGCCCTGGCGGTAGCCTTTTTGCCTGCTCTTCGGTCAGATTGTTAATGAGCGGCGTTTTGGAGGATTTAATTCGGTCTGCCTTTTTACTACTGCCTGCCATATCTGAATCCTCCCTTGTGAGCAACTGATGCATAGCTCTATTGTATACTGCATTTGATTACAAAAAAATCGGATGGTCGGATTGTAAACAAACTACCTCATGCATCGATCAACGCGAGCTACCATTCGCACGCTGCGCATCTTTAAGATAACTGCGATCTTTGAAAAAGAACATCGCTGCCAGTGTCATCATATACGGCAGCATCTGTGTAAACTGCGCTGGTAACGCAAATCCCTGCAAACGAATACTAAACGCATCCATCAGACCAAACAGCAGACTGGACGCGACAACGCCTAATGGATTCGATTGACCGAGCATCGTCGCCACAAGCGCGATAAAGCCGCGACCTGCGGTCATGCCTTCCGTGAACATCGTTACCTGTCCAAGCGATAGCTGCGCACCTGCCAATCCGCACAGGGCACCTGATACAAGTACCGCGCCATACTGGATGCGTCGCACCGGAATGCCCAGACTTTGTGCAGCGACCGGGTTCTCGCCTGCGGCACGCAAACGGAAGCCGCTCACCGTTTTGAACAAATATACCCACATGATGATTGCCGCTACGAACGCTGTATACACAAGCGGCGAATGTCCGGAGACGATCCCACCGAGCACGGGAATATCTTTAATAAGCGGAATGTCCCAGCGCGGCAAGCCCTGCATATTTTTATCGTAATACGCGCCTTTCACATCGAAGATCGCACGCAGACAGAACGTCGTTAAGCCTGCCGCAAGAAAGTTAAGCGAGATCCCGACTACGATCACATTTGCGCGTAAATTAATGCTCACATACGCAAATAATAACGAAAATAACATCACACAAATGACGGCAAACACGACCGCCAGCCACACATTACCGAGCAAATGATTGCCCAGAATGGCGGAAAAGGCACCGACCAGCACCAGTCCTTCCAAACCGACATTGAACAGTCCGACCCGTGCACAGATCGCACCGCCCAGCGCCGCCAGCAGAATGGGCGTCAAAATACGCAGTGTGGAGTTAAACAGCGAGATATCAAACAACTGATCCATTATTTTTGCGCTCCTTTCTGCGTTTGAGGAACAGATAGCCAAAACGTGCCGATACAAACAGCGTTAATGTCGCCTGAATGACACTTGCTACTTCCAGTGGAACATCCGTATTGCGCTCCACGCCCATCGCACCCGTTTGTAGGGCTGCCAGTAAAATACCGGCAATCGCTGTGCCGATCGGATGTGAGGAAGCGAGCAATGTCGCCATAATACCGCTCCACCCATAATCGGCTGATGCCAGCGCACCGTCCAAATAACGATGCTGCGTACCGAGCACCTCACCTGCTCCAGCAAGCCCGGCGAGCGCACCACTCGTCAGCATCGCTACAACCATCATTTGTCCGCGCTTCACACCGCCATAGGCGGCGAAAAATGGATTGTTACCGAGCATGCGAATCTCATACCCTGCAACCGAATGATGAATAAAAATATAGATCGCTACCGCCGCAAGCACCGCCAGAATGAAACCTGCATGCAGACTCATACCGGAAAACAACTTCGGCAGCCATACATCGGTCGCCAGCATCGGCGTTTGCGACATCGCGGCTGAGCCTGTCCGATCTTTGAGTGGAAACGACACCATATAACCGGCAAACAATGATGCGATATAATTAAGCAACAATGTCGAGATCAGCAGATTCACGCCAAACCGCGCATCCATATACCCCGCAAATAACGACCATAAGCCGCCAACGACCATACCGACCAGCAGCGCCATCATCATCACGAGCCAGCCCGGTCCTGGCATATACAATCCGGTAATCGCCGCAGCCAGACCGCCGAGCACCATTTGCCCGGTCGCACCCATATTGAAAAAGCCTGCCCGAAACGCCAGCGCCACACCAAGTCCGGTCAAAATAATCGGCGTCGCTCGCGTGAGCGTATTGGTCAAAAAATAAAAGCTGCCAAAAGCACCATTCCACATCTCGCGATACGTATCGACAACCGAATCACCGATCAGTATAATCGCAACCGCTCCAGCGAGCAGTCCGATCAGTACCGCAACGACCGGCTGGAGCATCCCTAGCAGTGTGCGTTTAATTGCATTCATGATTGTCTTTTCCCCCCTGCCATCAACAGACTGATCTGCTCTTCGGTCGCCTGTTCTGCCGTTAGCTCACCAGCAATCTTGCCTTCGTACATGACCACAATCCGGTCAGATAGCTTTAATATTTCCGTCAGTTCAGACGAGACGAGTAGAATACCATCTCCACCTTTACAGCGTGCCAGTAACTCCCCATGAATCAGTTCCATCGCACCCACATCCACGCCACGCGTCGGCTCGGCTGCGATCAGAAAAGGTTGCTGGTGCGCAAATTCACGCGCTGCGATCAGCTTTTGCAAATTACCACCAGACAGAAATTGTGCCTGTGTATCCAGTGATCCCGTCTTAATCGCAAAACGTTTCACCCATTCGTCCATCACTTTGCGTAATGCCGAACGGTCGATCAGTCCACGCTTACGAAAGCGTTGCTGATGACCCATTAATCCATTATCCAGCACCGTGGCGTCACGCGAAGCCCCCCACATATATCGATCCTCTGGAATATGAGCCAGTCCCTGTTCCCGAATACGGCGTACTGGCGCACCTGTCACATCCGCACCATTCAACTCTACCGTTCCGCTATCCGGTCGACGCAAGCCAGCGATCACCTGCAATAGCTCCGATTGACCGTTGCCAGAAATACCAGCAATCCCTACAATCTCACCACGGCGTACCGTTAGGGATATATCATCCAGTAGCGGCTTACTGCCTTTATGACCTGCCAGCATAATTCCCTGTACGTCTAGTACGGTATCCCCTGGTGCACGTGCAGCACGGCTCATCGGCACCAGCTGGCGTCCAACCATCAGGCGCGAAATTTGTTCTTCATCCGTATCGCTTGCCTTCATCTGACCGGTAATGATGCCATCACGCAGCACCGTAATTCGATCTGCGGCTTCCATAACTTCATGTAGCTTATGCGTAATTAAAATAAAGCTTTTCCCCTGTGCCGCCAGCCCTTTGATCGCAGCCAGCAATTCCTTCACTTCACCCGGTGTGAGTACGCCTGTCGGCTCATCCAAAATGATCACATCGGCACCCTGATACAGCACTTTCAAAATCTCGGTGCGCTGCTGAATACCGAGCGGACAATCGCCTGCTTTTTTCCACGGATCAACCGGCATCCCGTATCGTTCACCGAGTTCACGGACTTTGTCCGCTGCTGCCTGCCGATCGAAAAAAGCTGCCTTTTTCGGTTCGCCGCCAATGACGATATTTTCCGCCAGTGTAAAACTTGGAAATAGCATAAAATGCTGGTGCACCATCCCAATGCCATGCCGAATCGCCTGTGACGGATCATGAAAATGAACCTGTTTGCCATGAACGAGAATGCGCCCAGAAGTAGGCTGCTCCATACCATACAGCATACGCATCATCGTCGTCTTCCCTGCTCCATTTTCCCCGACCAGCGCATGAATCTCGCCCTTGCGCACATCAAAATGAATATCGTGATTGGCGGTGAATTCGCCATATTTTTTCGTAATGCCCTGCATTTCCAGCAAAACCGTCATCTGTTCGTTCCCTCCTGTTGCCCGATTGATGCCTACAGATAAAACAAAACCGGCTGCTCGGTGAAGCAGCCGGTTTCGTCAACTTGCCGTGCTAACATATGGTTCGCATTGATTTTTTATTTCGTTTGATTTCATTTTGATTCTATTTCTGTTTAATGAAGCCGATTATTGCTCCAATGGATTTTTAACTACAATTTTGCCGGAAACGATATCGTCTCTGATTTGCTTGAGCTTCGTGATATTCGCTTCACCGATAAATGGACTCAGCTTCGATTCACTATCTTTTGTCACAAAGGTAAGACCGACGCCATCTTCTTTCAGACCGTAGTTCGCTGTACCAAATTTAAAGCTGCCATTAGCAAAGTCTTTCACCGTTTCATAAGCAACCGCATCGGTTCCTTTGAGCTGGGACAGTACGATATGATCCGGGTCTTCCACCGTACGATCCGTATCTTGACCGGATGTGTACAGGTTTTTCTCCTTCGCCGCTTCGAACACGCCGAGATCACTCGTTGCGGATGCGCCTGCGACAAAGTCAGCACCCTGACCGTATTGCACCAGCGCAAGCTCTTTCGCTTTGGCAGGATCGTTAAAGCTACCTACGTAACCGATCAGGAATTTCGCTTTCGGATTGACCGATTCCAATCCCTGCTTGAAGCCTTCGCTGTACTTTTTGAGCAGCGGTACATCTTGAGCGGCTACCATACCGACCACATTGGTTTTAGTGGACAGTCCAGCAGCTGCACCGAGCAGATACGATGCTTCGTACTCACGGAAACCGACGCTACGCACATTCGGCAGATCAACTGTCGTATCGATAATCGCAAACGATTTGTCCGGATTTTCCTGAGCGACTTGTTTCAGTACATCCTCTGCCTGGAATGTTGCCGTAATGATCAGATCATAGTTCTCAGCAACGGTCGCACGCATATTTTGTTCAAACGCTGTCGGGTCGGAGGATTGGATCGTTTTGGTCTCTACACCAAACTCTTTGCCCGCCTTTTGAAAGCCTTCATCCATCTGTACAAAAAACTGGTTCACTCCGATTTCCTCTGGAAGCACAAGTGCAATTCTCTTCTTTGCGGTGCCGCTTTCACTGCCTGAAGCCGATTGTTCGGATTTAGAACCGCCTGATGCACATGCAGACAGCATTGCAACAAGCAATACCGAAACAATGACGAACGAAAAACGTTTCAACATGCGTTTTTATTCCCCTTTTGTTTCAAATTTTCTGTTCATTTTCAATAATGCTAATGGAATTTGTCGCCTTTTGTCAAATAGTTTTTTGCTATCTGTCTTATAGGTAAGGTTTGGCGGTGTAGAGGGTAACGTGGCAATGTGTCGTTTGTCGAAGTTTGTGGATGGTTAGAGAGTCGGTGCTTATTGGATACTACAGCTTAAATTTGCGATATGAATAAAATTCAACGGCGTATCGTCGTGTTAGGGGCTTTTTCGGAGTAGATGTAATTTGCATAAAGGGTGTTATTTTCTTCCATTATATTAAAATATGTACGTAAACTCGTATGAATGTAAAATTCATCAGTTCATATTTCGTCACTTCAGTTTTTATATACAACTTAATACACTTACATTGGTGCACATACATTAATACACTTATATTGGTGCACATATAGTCATTTTTATCACTCTGTTTGTACATATATAATTAGCAGCCTCTCCATACAACCATATATACCAGTATACAAAAAACCCCTTTTCTCTTGACCATAGAGAAAAGGGACTTTGCCTGTTTAATCATTACTGCTTATTTCAAACTTATATTTTATTTCAAACTTATATTTTATTTCAAACCCACCTTTTATTTCGGGCCTGCATTATTTTGTACGGCGCTTGGGATACTACCTGCATCGTCTACGCTATAGCTGTATGGGAATGAAGTGCCTGGGAAGGCTGCGCCCTGGGCGTTTGTTCCGGTCGTTTGGTTGTAGATGTTTTTGCGTTCGTAAAATTTGTAGCCGTCGGAGCCGTTGTCCAGACCGACCTGATGGCTGTTGTTCGTGCGGTAGAAGTAGTTGCCCTCGGAGAAGATGTTGCCGCCGCTACCGATCTGGGCTGCGTTGTATTGCTCCTGTGGGAACCCTTTGGAATTTTTGCCGCTTGGCTGGGTGCTGTTATCAAAATAATTGTTGTACATATGCACATAACCGCGCAGCAGTGGGCGGCCTTTCATGTTCGGGCCAAACCAGTTATGGTGCAGGGTCACATGCAGCTTGCCACCACCGTATTGATACGAATCGTTTTTGTTGGAGCCGATAATCATAGCAAGGCGTTCGGATGCCAGATCCTGATTGTTGCCCACCCAGTTCCAGAGCGGGTTCGGATTCATATTCAGCCAGCTATCGGTAAAATAGAAATGGCTATTCGATACGGTCGCATAATCCGAGCCTTGAGAGATTAGGAACAGATCGTCACTAATATTGTACATCGTCACATGTTCAACCAGAATATTGCTTGTACGACGGAACGATACGCCCAAATAGTTGGTGCCAATTCCGCCCGGCTGTGTATCGGCACCGGATAGATTTTGCAGGTCTTTAATATTGCCGTAGAAGGTAATATTTTTGACAACGACATTTTCGATATTCGTGCCAGCTGGTAATAGCTCACCGCTGAATTTAATTTGAATATTTTGCAGCACGGCTCCACCACCTGGTGCACCTTCAATGGTCGTGTTATTCCATTGTGTGCTGGCAAACGTAAATGTTTTCGGCTTGGTACCACCATAAATATTGCCTTTAATGACGATATGATGTTTACCGGCATTAAAGGCATTTTCCAGCTCCTGCAAGTTCGTTACGGTCACGGCTGCTTCATTCGAGCCATTGGTAGTCGCATAGCCACCGGTTGAAGCGGCATAGGCTTCATGCTGGCCCGGCCCTGTCCATACGAGTGCAGATAGGAGGGCTGTACTAAGCAATACTAGCTTAACCGGAGATAACGGTTTACGTTGTAATTTAGGAAAACGAATCATACTTTATGCCTCCTTTATTTTATGCACACGTTAACATATAGGGATAAACAAGCTGTTTTGATTGAAGAAAAACGGCTAAACTTGTACATTTTCATTTGGCTTGGATACGTTTTTTAGATTCGTAATGCCGTAATGATGCGTGGTTGTAGGTGCAGAACGACGGCTGCAATGACCAACAATCCTCCCCACTACGTCATAGATCGCAAAGTGACGTTCATTTTTAAATCCATGTTTGTACCAGAGTTCCGTTTTGATCAGAGTTTCAAGTGCTAGCGATCTAACTCATTCATTCAAAATGTGCTTATAATTGTGCTTATATTAGTTGCAAATAAACGATACAAAAACTATGTATTTACCTCCTTTCCAATCTGTATGGAAAATATTGAATATCAATAACTACATATCCAATTATAGATTTATATAGGCATTTATTCTATATAAATAGACCGATATGCAATATGAAGTGAATACTATAGCGATTTTGTGTTATCCAACTTCTCTTCTCAATCTTCATTATTGAATACGCTTACATAAAATAAAACGTTCGAATGACTGCCATCGCTTTGTTTGCTGTTCTTCGTCTTCATTCTGTATTCCATTTCATTCCAGTCGCTCTCAAGCTAAAAGGCAGCAAACCATTTGTATATACGCACCTCCCCCTTAACTGTGAAGTATAGAAATACAGATATTGCTATTCACTTTCTATTGCATCCCTAAAACTATACAAAAAAAATAGAGTAGCCTTCCCGCAGCCGCTTTTCTGAATGTCATACTTCTTCAGAAAAACAACTACAGTCTGCTACTCCTCGTTACGTTGCATATTCATCTGTCTTTCGATCAGGTAACACTAGCTAAAAGCTACATCGCATAGCGAAGACAAAGAACTATAAAACAAACAACAGTAAGGTACAGAACCACAACACAAAGAACAATAAAGACAAAAACCACAGCTGAAATTCAAACTCGTACCTTGACCGATATTCATTTCAACTTTAAATCTGCAAATCTGCCGCACGTTCTAAAAGATAGGCATGTTAACTCATCATCAAAGTTGAAATGTAACAGGGTTAAGGTACTAAACTTTTACGAACCATAACCAGAACGTTAAAAGCCAACCCTGAATATTAAAAGCTCAATCCAGAACGTTAAAAGTGAAAGCCAACGCGCCCTTCGCTGTTGTGCAGCCATACCCCTTTACGACTCTTATCCAGCTCGCCGCGTAAACCTTGAATCACCTCATGCATATCCAGCTTGCCTTCCTCATGCCAGCGCAGTGCCGCAGAAACGTACAGCTCGCCAAGCTGAGCAAAGGTAAAGCCCTCGGTTAGACGCGCTGCTTCCACTACCGTCTCATCCCCAGCAAATTCATGCAGACGCTTGCGGCGGAAATATTCCAGACGCAGCTCTTCATCCGGCAGCGTGATCTCATACGCACGATCAAAACGTCCTGCTCGGTTCATCAAGCCCGGATCGATCTTCTCTGGATAGTTGGTCGTACCGATCAGGAAAATCCCTTCCTTCGACGTCGCTCCATCCAGCGTGTTCAGGAAAAAGGAACGTGCTTCCGCTGGCATCGAGTCAATATCTTCAATGACAAGTACCATCGGCATCATCCGCCCAGCCGCTTCAAACACTTCTTCAATCGACTCACTGCTCGTATACTCGGTGATCTGCCAGTACGCTACCGGGCCAGGCACGCTGCCAGCAATCGATTTGACGAGTGTCGTTTTACCATTGCCGGGATGACCGTACAGCAAAATACCACGCTTATAGGGCACATCATATTTTTGATAAAAGCTGCGATCCTCTTCAAAGAAGCGATCCAGCGAACGGTAAATGTCCTGCTTGATGCTGGCAGGCATAATCACATCTTCACGCGATACGGCGCGGCTCACTGGCTCCAATTGACGATTAATACCATGACGCCCATCGGTGAATACGGTCACCCGGCGCAGACTTTGTTCACGCTGGCGCACACGCACATCGGCAAGAAATGTGAGCAATGCCTCATCGCTGACCGCGAAGACCAGATCATCATTGCTGATTCCATGCTCACGGAATACCGGCATACGTGCCAGTGCAATACCTTCCTGCGGATAAGCAAATACATTATTTTTCAACGAACGGTGTACATCGAAATCCGGTTCTGGCTTATCGCCGTCATATTCAAATGTCCATTCTTCCAACCGATCATAAATTCGGGTTACATGCTCGATTCGAGGAGAAGCTTGACGAAGATCCTCCTCTAGCAAGGTCCAATACTCTACATTCGGGTCCTCACTTGCATACAAACAATATTTCACGCCATAACGTTCGAACAGCCGCGCTTCAATTCCCGCAATAATACGGGCATAATCGGCATAACGTGAAGGCTGATGTGAATTGTGCTCATTATATACGATGATCGCGTCGTTCTGCTCTGTGACAGTATCACGCATAGTGTCTTTGCTGGTACGGTAAATAGAATCCAAACCGTTACCCTCCTTTGTAAGTTCAATTGTTTCCTATATTTCAAAACGTATGTGTTCACCTGTATACAGTGATCGATGATCGACATTACTTGTCGCCACTGTCTCCTTGCAGGGCGTTGTCGGATACATGTAAGCGAAATGTGAGCGGCATCGCCGAGGAGCTGATCCACGGAACTATAGCGCTCCGGTGTGAATGCATGATGGGCTGATCTTGTTATTTTGGCTCGTCTTTTTGTAAAAGTAGCTAGTTTATATCCGATAGATAAGCGATCGCATCACATATAATGCTATCAGACAAACGCTATTTTACGAACAAAAGAGATGAGCAGACCAGCCACACATTCCATCGATGCCGCTACAACAATCGATATTATTCAATTATACGCCTTTATAGCGCAAACGTGTAATGATGCCAACTAAACATACCGAAAGGCTACCTTCAGCTCAAGTTAGACTAAACTTTTGACTGCGCCACCTATAAAGTTGTTACCTATAAAGCTTGACGTCTAAAGCTTTACTTCGGTTCGTATCGGAAAAATCGATACTGTGGTTCACATGTATGTTATACGATGCAGTAACTCCGACTTTGAATTGGAGTTCGTCCATATACTATGTGGTAATCTCCATATTCTGTCATGCTATCAACTTCGATGGAAGACCTTTTCCTATACCCATCATGACACCTCTTTATGCCTTCATGCCAGTTCAATGTTCAGTATGATATCCACTAGTATAGTGTTGCATTTTTCATGTGATCTACTCCATTTACACGTCGTACACTGGCATTCGCTCAGTTCGTCCCCTTAATCGCTGCCAGCGGCTGGCAACGAGCGACGACAGAGGCAAGGCCGGCTCCGGTTACACTCTCAATAATTTGATCCACGTCTTTGTACGCCTGCGGTGATTCATCGAGTATGCTTTCCAGTGAACGCTGATTCACAACAATTTCGTCATCCGTTCCAACTTTAAGTGAACTGGCAAATTCGTCCACTTTCACCAGACGTTTCGTTGCTGAGCGTGAGCGTATCCGTCCAGCGCCATGACAGATCGAGTAGTAGTTCGACTCTCCACCTGGCTGACCGACCATAATGTATGAGGATGTGCCCATCGAGCCTGGGATGAGTGCTGGATGACCGGTCTCCACGTATGGCTTCGGATTGCCAGGATGACCGGCAGGTAAAGCGCGTGTTGCTCCTTTGCGGTGCACGAACATCGCTTCATCTCCACGATATTCGGACCATGCATAATTGTGCATCAGATCATACAGTGTACGAAACTCGCACTGATTACCAAACACATCACGGAATGCTTCCCGAATCGCAAAGGCGATCAGATGGCGATTGACCGTTGCATAATTAAGCGCCGAGTACATCAAATTCACATAGTGCTTAGCTTCTGGATGCGACAATGGCAGGAAAGCAAGCCGTGGGTCAGCTGTTCCCAGTCCCAGTCGATGCATCGCTGCCTGCATCGCCGGATTGCTATCCTGACTGATCGCTCCGCCCCATGAGCGTGAGCCAGAATGAATCATCACCACAATCTGTCCATCGTACATGCCCCATGCTTCGGCAATCGCTCGATTCTCTTCGGCAATCTCCAGTGCCTGAATTTCAGCAAAATGATTACCGCCACCGAGCGTCCCCAGCTGACGATGACCACGATGCCAGGCGCGATCCTGCACACCGCTCAGGACATTTTCGTCAAAATGAAACCGGCTTTCCTCCACATGTGTAAGCGAGGTCGCACGTTTCGGCGTGTAGCTGTCCGGCACATATTTGCCTGGCAGTCCTTTTAATCCGTTGCGTACGATATGTTCCAGACGCAAATCGGCAAAATGACCGCGCTGCTGCGATTCCATAGGCAAATACTTTTCAATCGCCCGCACCAGCTTACGACGCAGCTTCACTTCACGCAGATTATCACGGTGCAAATTGGTCAGATGCACGCGCATCCCACAGCCAATATCACTACCGACGATCGATGGCGAAACAATTCCGTCTTCGTTCCCCCATACCGCTGTCGTACCAATACATGTACCGACGCCCACATGCACATCAGGCGTATAGCCCATATAGCGAATACCTGGAATTTGCAAATTGTTATTCGCCATCTCAAACACTTTATAATCCAGTCCGGCAAATAGCTCTGGATTAGCATACACATTCAGATCACCGGCAGGTAGCCGTACCTGATGAATATAAGAATTATCGTTTGTTATCATAAAAGATAGTCCTCTTTTCTATACGTATCATTAGTTTTATATGTCTCGTTAATAGGTGCTGCCCATACGCTGCGCAGTGTTGCACGAAATAGCTCATCCAGTTGATGATCGGCAATTCCCGTACTTGCTGGCATCTCGGCGGCACACCGTTCCATCTGGTCGATCATTTCATCGATAAATTGTCGCACACGCGGCAGACTGGCTTCGACTCCTATTAAGTCGCCGCTACGTTTGCGCTGTAATAGCCGGTTCACTTCGTCTTTTAATGCTTGATCCTGAATTTGCTGCTCGATCAGCGTCTCCATCGATAACGGCGGAAACGTATGCTGTTCATGAATCCAGCTGCAAGCGAGCAGCGGACGTAGCACATACATATATTTTTTAATGCGCACCTGCTGGCCTTGCAGGTAGCTGCGAAAGTTACTTTTAGCCATGCTCAAATAATGATGCATACACACTCTGGGTGAAAATGCTTGTTCCGACCATTCGCGTAACGTTGTACTCCATTGATTCCATTCCTCATAAACGATATCCGAGTTCAGCCATTCGAGCAGCGACGGATTGGAGCGGCGAAACAGATTCAGCGCCTTGACAATATCCCAACCATTCAGATCCAGACCCGCATCGATCGGCTGCTCGATCACATCCCGGCGTGTAAATATAGACAAATACCATTCGGGACGATGCACATAAATAAAGCGCACATCATAATCGCTTCCTGGCGCATCGCCTCCCCATGCGCGACTGCCTGCTTCACACACATACAGTACACGCACATCTTCGCGCGTTTCAATGTCACGAATATTGTCCATCATTCGTTGCTGCATGATCCAATCGATTTCTTTCAAAGCGACCACTCCTCTCCATATCGTTATGAACGATAGATCAACGTAAAAATAGTTCAAAATCACTGCGAATGCAGCTCAAAATTAGAGCAAATACAACTCAAAATCATAGCGAATACAGTTCAAAATCAGAGCAAATACAGTTCAATATCATAGCGAATATAGCTCAAAATAAGACGCTAACATCGCTCCTCCTACTCACGAAGCTGTATAGCTTTTTGTGCATCTATATCAGGAACGAATATACATGCCTATCCAACTACGATTTAGCAAACGAGGCTGACTATTCACAACCGAAATCGAGTCTGTTGGTTTGACGATCAGCCGAAAACACATTCTGTTCAAGTGAATACATAGCGCGATCTGGATAAAGCTATATTCTCCATTTCAATGACAATAAAAAAAGCCGCAATCCCTCCTACGGGCTGCGGCTTAATGGTCGTTGGCCGACCTTTCTTGTCAAAAGGAGAGCACAAACGATCCATTCGCATGATACAACTGTAATTTTCAATCTTATACCGGGTTATAGCTGAGGTAAGGTCAATCGAGCTTAAATGCAGTGAGCGACCGATATGCGCATCCTATGCGTGGTGTTAGAGCAAGTTAGCCGCATATCAACATGGCTACTGTAAAACGTATCATTTGCATACGATATACGACCATGTTTACTGCAAGCTACATCGTTTACATGCCATACACTGGCATGGTTAGTGCAAACTATAGCGTTACATCCTATAGCATTACATGTAATACACTCGCACCATTACTACAAACCATAGCGTTGTATAGAATCCGCTCAATTGGTTACTGCCGTCCGTAGCCTATACATGTGGTTACTACCATCCGTAGCTTATACATACCGTGCATTCGCGTAGCTACTGTAAGTCGTATCATCTACACAAGATGCACTGCTACTGCTCTTTTTGCCCATAAAAATAATCAGGTGCTCGTGCTCACCTGATCCTCGCGTGGTATGGATGTACACCATACCAGTCAAGCTATAACTTCGGTATACTGAAGATTATGTCGTCCGTTGGAAGCTGGAAAATATGGAACAGGAATATGCAGTTGTCAAATAGCAAGTTTGAATATGGTTGTGCTGCGTGTCCGTGCTCGGACGATTAGAATGCTGAATGTGACGTGTACGTATATCCCGGATCATATGGTCCAACCTCCCCTCGTGTAAAATGTATCTCCATCATAACGACTGATTTTTCCAATTGTCAAATAAGAATGATAAAAAAAGGACTTTAGTCCTGTTTTTTCGTGTACAGTAGCATCGGATCAATGATACTATATTTTTGTATGCCATTTGTTCTAAATAACTTATATTTCATATTGTATTCATCTTCTTTTGTTAGACTGTTTCACTGGGGTAAGGTTGTTTTATTGATAAACAGATAGAGGTGAATCCATGACAAAAGAGCGAATTAACGAATGGTCGCTGCTACGTGGCTTATGCTTTCTCGCTGTCGTCATGCAGCATAGCATCGGAGAATATATTTATCGTAGCGATATTATACCAGCGGATTCGATTATGCTCGGTATGCTGTATCACTTTACTCGCTTTGGTACACTAACGTTTGTGTTTTTGGCAGGTGCGATTTTGTTTTACCAGTACGGTGGCGGCAGATCGTATCGACCGGTACTGTGGAAACGAATTGGTGATATTTATGTTCCGTTTGTAGTGTGGACGATCATTTACTGGGTAACGGTACGACTGAGCAATCATCAACCGTTATTTTCAAAGGACAGTGTCGTGTCATTTTTCCAACAACTGATCGTTCCGACCAATGGGTATCATCTGTGGTTCGTCATTATGATTTTCCAGTTTTATATGTTATTTCCGGCTTTTCGCTGGCTGGCTCGTCAATTCCGCACCCATATGTTGGAGCAGCATTCACCGCAAGAACAGCGTAACCGTATCGTTTGGATGCTGATCGTGATGGCGGTGGCGTATGGCTGGTTAATGTGGCTCTGTTATTATGTATTTCCGTTCTGGAATGCAGGCGGTATCGTACAAACGTTGCTGAATTATCGCACGAGTGAGTTTGCCTTTTATTTCTTCTACTTTATTCTTGGAGCGGTATGCGGCTCCGCGATTCAGGCGTGGCGTGAGACGGTTCTACGTCTGCTGCCGTGGACAACGATCGTCTTTCTCGGTATGTATATCTGGCTTGGCTATGATCTGCTTCGTCACTCGACCGAGGCGATTGATTTGAATGTATCGACGTATCTGAAACCGACGACATTTTTACTCGTTCTGTCGCAACTGTTACTGATGTACGGTCTGGCGATTTTGCTATCACGTCAACAGCATCTTATTACACGTTTCTTGCAATGGTGCGGACGTTATTCATTCGGTGGCTATCTGTCTCATGCACTCATTCTGGCAGCCGTTTCGTCGTGGACACGCCATCTGGTGCTGACCGATGTGCATTTGCCGTGGACGATTCTCACTTTTGCGATCGTAGCTCCGACTGCAATCGGGCTGACCAGCCTGTTATCCCGTCTGCCAGGCGGACAATGGCTGACTGGCTCCGCAGGTAAGCGCAAAAAGCCAAAGCCGACCCAGAACCCTTCTCCACGCAGTGTGCTTGGTGCGAAGTGATGTGGGTAGCCGGGGGGTACGTTAGTTAACCTGTGATCAAGTGACCTGTACAAGCGCGCCTTATTGCAAAATGTGATAGTTTCAGGCACAGGAAAATAAGATGCGTCAGCGTAGTAGCCAATCGCAGCCTATCCATGTTGTCTTTTGTAATCCATGCCAAAAGACCCGATATTCCTTGCTCTCTTTACAGAGAGACAGAGATATCGGGTCTTTTTATCGTTGTAATCGGGTTATGATCTTGTCACCTTGCTTGTAGCATACGATATGACTACCTAAATGAAGCACATAAAGGCGTTACATCGGCAGACGAACCGAAAATTCTGTCCAGTCCTGATCGCTCTCCACCATGATGATTCCGCGATGCTTTTTCAGTATTTTCGTGACAATCGCTAGCCCCAGACCGGAGTTTTTCCGGTTGAGCGGCTTGGTGCTAAAGCCCGCTTCGAAAATTTGCTGCTTAAGCTTTTCGGGAATCGGGTTGCCATTATTACCCACAGTAAAAGTCAATTGTTCGCCGCGAACCTGTCCGGTGACACGAACGACCTTTTCTGGTTTACCGGTTTCAAGTACGGCATCAAACGCGTTATCGATCAGATTACTAACAATTTTGACAAGCTCGGTCGATTTGACGGTTCCGAATTGTACCGACTTCAAGTTAGCGATCTCGTATTCGAATTTGATTTTACGATCATATGCCTGCGTCATCTTCGCCTGAATAAGCGCAGACATCGCCGGCAGGTTGATGTTAATAATTTGGTTCATCGCGATCGACTCACCGACCAGCTCTGCGGTATAGGCAGACAGATCATCATATTTTTTCATTTTAACGAGCAATTGGATCGTATTCACATGGTTGTTAAAATCATGTCGCTGCTCCTTGATCGAATTGAACAGGGCATCGATATTTTCCAGGTATACATTTTGTACGCTCTGCGCCACAGCTTCCGTGCGACGATTTTGCATCGCAATCACGCCAAGCACAAGCGCAATAATCACGATTGTACACAAAAAAATCGTCAGCGAAATCAAAATCAGTTGCTCATTCAGTCTATGCTGTACGTCGGTCAGATCCGAGACGATCATCATAATAGCTGGATAGGTGAGTTCCACCGGAATAAATGTTTTGAGCACCTGCTTATTATTGTATGTCTCTGTCACCGAAATCATCTGATTGGTGCGGTTTACCTGTCTTACATTATCCAAATCAGTTGCATTTTTGTAAGAGTAATCGTTATTTAGCGTTTGATTATCGTCATACCAGATCACCCCGCGCGAATTGTACTGACTCGCTTGATCGAGAAAGATCGGCGGATTGAAAATAGAAATACCGAGTGTCTGGCGATTCGTTTCTCCATGCAAAATTTCACGAATGACTGCCTCGACACCTGTATCCTGACGATACTGTCGTACCGACTGGTCATCCATATAGACACTAATTACATAATCCGTTGATCCATCATAATAAAAGCCCAGCTTCTCACTAATCTGTGCAGGATCGTTATCTGAAGCGACCAGCGGTGCACCCCAGAAATTAGGCAGCTTCTGCCCCAGTTCTACATTCGGCTCCTGTCTGCGCAGCAATTGCTGTACAGCTTTAAGCCAATCGCTACGCCAGTTCCCCCAGCGATTCAGATCGTCAGGGTCAGAGGAACGCACAGCGACTATATTGTTTCCCTGTTGTTGGAACAATGTGATGCGATCAACACCAATCTTTTTCCCCAGACTGGCCAGCTGGTCATTCGTAATCGATGCCAAACGGCTTCCAAGTTTTGCTTGTACCGCCTGCGCCGCCATACGTAAATTTTCACCGTTAAGGCTCTCGACAAACTCTTCCCCGTTCTGGGATAGCTTGATCGAGGAGCGAATCTGTTCAGCGATGACACGCATATTTTGCTCTTGTACAGCAATCAACGCGCTACGTGTCGAAAAATAATAGGTCGTATTAACGATGAGCAATACAACAGCCATAATAACCAGTATATAGACAGTTACCGGGATCGGTTTGGGCAACAGGCTCTTGCGCTGTTTCATATTAGCAGTCTTACCTCCATTTATATCAGCACTTGAAAATGAATATGCGGCGATATGAAACCATGTCTGGCATTCGTATTTATGCATGGATAGATAAGTGCGTTAACCATTTTATCGACAAAGTTCGATGCTATTCTTCGATCATACCATGAACTTTGTCCCACCACATCGGATTTCCAAAAAATAATGCGATTAAATCCACGCTTCTATTAATTTCTGGAAAAGATGCCTAATATTTATTTTAACCGAGGTGACTAAATAAATCCATAAAGAAAGACTCCGGCCACATCATGAACATGCATGCCGGAGTCGTGAAACGACTTATTGACGCGCGATTCTGCTTCAATAAGTTAGAGGTACAGATGAATGTACGACAGTCGCTTATGTATTCCAAAGAAAAAGTACAGCGAATATCCATCTGCATGAACGCTATTTCATTATTCTGTTATTCGTTCAGCACGCCACTCCACATACTGATTCTCCAGCATTTCCAGTGTACGCTCGGTATGTTGCTTGCGCTGTGGAAGCCATGCAAGCGTATCGTCATCCTCATAGATCGTCCACAGATCGGAAAACAGATGCTCCTGTAATTGTATAGGTTGTCCCTGTAATCTTCCGTCTGCCCAGACAAGGCCTGCTGTCGTTCGTATGACGATACGTATTCCGTCCATCGTGCGTGCCTTCTGTCCAAGCTGAATGACCGTCAGCAATTGAGCAAGCGTATGCCAGTTCATAATAGTAATTAACGCTCGATCAATTTGAAATCATCGTAATGGAAGCCTGGAGCAACTACGCAGGATACAAATACAGGCTCATCGCCCAGTGGACGTGCCATTTGCCATACGCCAGCCGGGATTAATACTTGTGGCATCTGTCCAGCTTCGATGTCCAGACCGAGAATGAATTTCTCACCTTCCTCTGGATGCTCACCGCTTCCGCCGAGTGTCAGCTCCAGCGGGCTACCGGAATGGATTAGCCACAGTTCATCGGAATGCACAACATGCCAATCCGACGTTTCGTCTGCATGCAGCAGGAAGTAGATCGATGTTGCAGAAAAGCGCGGGCCGGAATATTGTTCCGGTAAAATGCTTTGCGGAATCTCAAACGAAGCTTTCCACATTTCGCGATACCAGCCGCCTTCTTCGTGAGGTTTCAGATCAAGTGCAGCTACAAGTGGAGACAGGGGTAAATTCGTTTTCATGGACAGTTCCTCTTTTCTGTTATCAAAATAAGTGCAGATTTCCAATCGGATTTCATTCATTATATTCAAATCATCTTATTCAACGATCAGAGTCTGTTTGCTCAATCGTCGGCACGGTGGACAGCTGTACATTACCTGCAACAGCGCGTGAAATCATACACGACTGCTCCGCTTTATGAGCGAGCAGATTGGCTTTTTCCAGCTGGGCTGTAGTTGCCGTGGCAGCCAGCACGATATGCGGACGGTGAATGATCTCTTTGTACGTAAAAATATTGTTTGTCACATCGACATAGCCTTCGGAGCGCATCGTCAGCTGCTCCACTGCAAGTTCGGAACGCTCCAGCATCGCGGCGAGCGTAATGATATAACAGGTCGCTGCTGCACCAAGCAGCATCTCGTCGGGATTCGTGCCCGTTCCCGGTCCGCCCATCGGCTCTGGAATCGAGATGACGGTATTCAGATTGCCGGAGGAAATGGTTCCTTCGCTGTTGCGTCCGCCCTTCCAGTTGGCATCCAGTATAAATTCATGAATCATTATGCGGTCATCTCCTGATTGTATGATCAGAGGCAGGTTCAGAACGCTGCTCTTATTGCTTGTTACATACCCATAACGCCAATGTACCTGCTGCACATCGTATAAGCAGTAGTGTACCATATTCGGTTGTACAATGTGCAGTCTAAGCTTCCTTTCATTCGATTCGATACAGCAAAAACACCGCCCAACCGGAACCCAATCCGGCAGCAGTGTTTGCTTTTACAATTCTTTACGATTAAACCGTCTCGTGCCCCATAACAGCAATATTAGCGTATACAGTACAGCATAAACGATAAAGCGACCCGAAACGACCTGTCCCAGTCCCATGCCCGCAGTCAACGAAGAACCGACTTCCACCATACCGGCAAGATCATCGAATCCTAGCATGAGCGCCATCATTTTGCGTTGCAGCGCATCAACCGGCATAAGGAATGAAATGATTCCGGTAATATTATTCAATCTCTGATGCACGTCCGGCTCCAAATCCATGAAGGACGTGAATTTCTCCACCATTCCGCCAAGCCAGCCTGCTCCATAGAACATCGTCATAAATACGCCGTTGCCCAGCGCGGAAAAAGCAGTTGAACCGAGTAAGCTAAGCGTAATCAGAATCGGTACAGCCAGCGCATAAACAAGGAAAGACTGGATATGTACCGTCAAATTGCCAGGTACAAAGGTATGAATGTCCGTTACGATAATAATCGATACATACAGCAATAAGGCATACAGTACACCGAATGACACATATCCGAGCCAGCGTCCGATATACCATTTCCAACGTGGTACCGGACGGGTTAATGTCGCCTGCATAATACCAAGCTCCGCTTCACCGGAAATCGACGAAAATGAACTAAAAATAACGAGAAATGCCAGAATAAAGCTGCCAAAGAAAAAGCCGAGCGTCAGCAGCGTTGAGCCTTTTGCATACTGTTCGACCAGATCGACCGCGCCCGTACTGGAAAGAGGAATGTCTTTCGTCAATGTGCTGGCGATAAACCAGAACAGCACCAGAAACAAGATCGTCATGACCAGCGTCATCAGCATGACCTTTTTACGCAGCAGTTCCTTCCATGTCATTCCGATAATCGTATTCATTCGTGTTCCCCCCGGTGGCTGAGTCCTGATACGGCTTCCATAAACCATTCTTCCAGCCGTTCCCGTACCGGATACACATGATACAGTGTCATTCCTTGATTGACGATCAGCGTCGTAATGAGACCGACCTGCTGCTCGTTATCAATGACTGCCTCCAGCCAGATTTCGTCGCCCATACTGCCGCCGTTTCGCTCGCCATCAGGCAGTGATTCTGCCCGATGCAGCTGTACACCGCTCGTTTCGATCAACCACGGCAAAATTTCGGGAGTATAGCCCCCGATTTTGAACAGCCAGCGAGTCTGTGCATGCAGTACCTGCTGTACGGTTCCATGACGCAAAATCTCACCATTATTAAGCAGCGCGATTCGGTCACAGATATTTTCCACTTCCTCCAGCAGATGTGAATTGAGGAAAATGGTCTTGCCTTCCTGCTTGAGTTCCCGTAACAGTGTACGTACATCCAGCCGACCAACTGGATCAAGCGCCGAAGACGGTTCATCCAGAAACAGAATCGGCGGATCAGCAATTAGCGCACATGCCAAACCTAGACGCTGCTGCATGCCTTTGGAGTAATGCTTGACTCTGTCTTTCCCCCGATTGCCGATGCCTACGCGATCGAGCAGCTCCGGTATGCGGCGCTCTGTCGTCGGTTTGTCCAGTCCGCATAATCGGGCATGCAGCCGGACGACTTCACTACCGGTCAACCATTCCTGATAACGGTACAGCTCTGGCAAATAGCCGATATGCCGCTTGGCTGCCACCGTTCCGATCGGATCGCCCAACAGCGAAGCCGTGCCACCTGTTGGCGTAATCAGACCGACGAGCATTTTGACAAGCGTGCTTTTGCCAGCACCATTAGGACCGAGGAAGCCAAAGGCTTCCCCCTGTCCGACGGTAATCTGCACATTGCGGCAGCCGCGTCCATTATCGTATTGCTTGGTGAGATTATCGATATGAATAGCCGTTTGTGTCATGAGGCTGTCAGTTCCTTCACTTTGGCAATAAAGGCATCCGAGCTTTTAAATGCAATTCCATTCCCTTCCAGATTGAAATACTCGCCGTCTTTGATCCAATATGCATTGTATCTGGCATAATCATTTTCTCCTGGGACATAGGGTTCTTCTTGAAAGATAACCGGTATATTGTTAATTTCTATGCGTTTGCTTGGCTGATTGGATACAATCGGCAGCGGCAGTTCACCATTCAACATTTTTTGTTTTTCCAGCATGTTTTTTATATCCTGTGGTACCAATGGTAGATTCGACAGTGTCTCAAAAATACGAGCAGCGTCCACACCTTCATCAAATGTCACTTTTGGTACGGCCATCTGCTCCAAATTCGCCCAGCCAGTCAAGCCATCGCTCGTTGGCTCGCTCACTGAGTCGGGCAAAATCAGTTGATAGTGGATCGTCTCTGGTACAGTCATTGTAATAAGTTTGCCGTTCATTTCTTCCGGCAGCAGTGTAGTACCACCAAGACGCGTAATCGCGCTGTTCACAGCATCTGTATTGAGCTTGATGGTTTCCGTGTGGGAATTGAAGACCTGCACGCGATCCTCCATCTGCTTCAGCACCGATGCAGGAAGAGCAGTATATCCCAGCTTACTAATTGCCTGACTAGCTGTCTGCTCGCCCTCATAAGTACCGGAAGTGGATGTAAATGTACCAAAGCGGTTCATATCTTCAGTTGTTACGCCTTTATTATGATATTCATCGATCATATTGTTAATGCCATTATCATTAATTGCCGTTAGCTCCTGCATACGGAACTGGTTCAGCAGCGATGCCAGTGCATTGTTACCAAACGGGGTTGCCAGTACCGTACCGGCTACAACACAAGCGGCAATGCCAGCTGTCCATTTACGGGCTTTGCTACCGAAGCGGCGGGATTTCTCGTTCTTATTCATCTGCTCCGAAGCAGTGGATGGTTGATTATTCATGATATTCAATCCTTTCACATTCGATATGGGGGTTGACTCCACGGTCGATACGTCAGATACGGTCGGTTGATATTCGTTCCATTGCTGCCAGTTCGGATGAGGCGTTTCGTCGGCAAGGAGAGCTTGCATTTTCATCCAAGCCGCATCGGTTTCGGCACGGTCGGCAGCAGGATGATTGTTCATCTCATCAGCGCCAGGACGGCGCACGGTGTCGTTCCGGTAGGCATGTTCATCTTTGCCTTGCACAGGATATTTATTCACCTGCAACTTCCTCCTTTATTTTGTAGTAGTAAGCTTCGATCCATTTTCTTGCTCCATCATCAGGTGGAATTCAGCATCTTTTTACGTAGCTTGTTCGTTGCCCGGTGAAGCAGTGTGCCTACAATTGGCGGTCGTAGCTGCAATTGTTCGGCGATCTCCGAGTAGCTATACCCTGAATATTTCATCAATAGCGCTTGTTTGTCCCGTTCGGGAAGCTGATCCAGCAGCTCATGCAGTTCGGCTTGTTCCTGCTGCTGAATCATCGTTGCTTCTCCATCCGGCGTTATCGATTCGTTCAGGTCATAATATTGCTCCTGCTTATTTTGCAAACGGCGTTCACGCGCCTTTTTATCCATATAGTCGTAAGCAATTCGGGTTAGCACACGATGCAACCACGCACCGACCGCCTGTAACTGATCTGGCGGATTACGATAGAGGCGAAGGAAGACCTCCTGTGCCAGATCGTCAGCCGCTGCTTCGTCACGAACCATTGCATTGAGTTTGCGTTTGACACTGGGGTAATGTTCATAAAAAATCTGTTTGAACTGTTCCGGCTCCGGTTTGTTCATCAAATGGATGCTCCTTTCCGCTGCAGCTATAAGAAAGACGGGCATGCCGCGTTATTTGTATCACCTGCATTTAACTATTTTTATTTTTTGTATGTATTTCTATATACAGGCGATGTAATAGCCATTTTTATCGTATGCCATAACTGCTGACAAAGTGAATCATTGTACGATATAAAGTGAATCACTCTACTATATAATGTCCATTTTCCTATACCATTTATGGCATCGTTCGCTTGATCTGTCCTACTGTGCACTGAATAGGTATTTATGCCCTATACAATAAGCTGAAAATCAGACATGATATTGCTCAAAAGTAGCATCTTTGTAATGGCAATACCTAACCGATTCGCTATAATGAGAATAGTTTCAGACCCTTCGGAGGTGATCATATGGATTGGCTCGAAGATTTTAAACCTCAACTTGAACGCCTGTTCTTGCAGGCGGAAAAACGGGTTCGCTCGTTCCCCGCTCCGCTGCATGAGATAGGTCTGCGCTACCTGTCAGCATTCGACATTCGCCTGCATAGTAGCACCAAAAATTATATCTGCTATTTGCTCCCCTTCTGGCTGGAACGGATGTTGTCGGCACGTCTGGAAGCTTCCGCTTCAGATGCTTTACTGCAAACCGCTCGTCACGCCGCACTCGGTAATGTGATGGGCATGCTGCACTTTTTTATTCAGGATGATCTGATGGATACGAGGCAGCAGGATACTCCGCAGGATGTACGTTCTCTCGTACCGCTCAGCCAGCTTTTTCACAGTGAATTTATTACAGCCATGTCCGCCGCTAGCAGTTCTCAGCATCATACACGTCTGTGGGAATATTATCATGATCTTAGCTCGGAGTGGGCATCGGCAGTCTACGATGAGTCTGATTCCGATTATTTCCTCCATGCTAGACATCGTGTCGCTGATAAAGCCAGTCCAATCAAACTATCTGTGATCTTATTCATGCTGGAGGCGAATCTCGCTTCACAGCTCCCCGCCTTACTGGAGCAACTTGATCGTGTCTTGCTCGTCTTGCAAATGAACGATGATGCAGCCGACTGGTCCGAAGATCTGGCATCCGGCAACTACAACTGCCTGCTATCGCTCGTTCGCCAGGAATATGATGACCTGGCATCCAATGATCGGAATAAACAAACACTTACTTTTGACGCATTGACTGAAGCACATGTACAACAGGCGATCTATGATCGTCACATTTTGCAGCGCTACACCTCGATCGCTGCCGATAGCTACCTAGCTGCCGATTCCGCTTCGCTCAATCCCTATCTATCTCAGTTTCATGCTTATCTGATTCGTCAGCTAACACGCATGTCAGAACAGGTGGAACAGCATCGCAACCTATTGCTCCAACAAGGAAGCATCTGGTACTATGCTAAACTTTCTAATTGAAAATAACATGAAAAATATTACAAAAATTATTGATTTTAGGATTGGTGCCTGTTATAGTATAGGAAAATATAACCATTTCAAGAGAGGGATGATGGGTATGTCTAGCCAAGCCATTTTTCATACGCAGGTAATTCAGAAAGCATGGGAAGACCCACATTTTATGGAGTTATTGAAAAGTAACCCCAAGCAGGCGTTGCAGGAAATGATGGGCATTTCCTTTCCGGAACATGTCAAATTGACCACCGTCGAAGAAACACCTGAGGAGTTGTATCTGGTCATTCCTCCTAAGCCTTCTGAGGTGGCTGCCTATTCTCGTCTGAAAACAGAGGCTTCCTGGTAAAACGTGATCGATCCTTTCCCTTTATGTTGTTCTATACATCATTTTTTCTAACTTTACATTTTAGATCCACAACCGAATGAAAAAGTGCAATTCGTTTAAGAGACGGATTGCGCTTTTTTTATATGCGATTGCGTCTTTTCTCCCTTGTGCGATGTTAACGATTTGATTATTCTATTCATAAAAACGCTTACATTATTCTATGCAGCTCGTTTCTATCTATGTCTGGTATACGCAATTAAGGAGGCCTGCATTGATGAATACCGAATTTATGCTGGAATATTATCATCTTCCAACGTTTTCACTACGATATAAGCCTGCATTGGATGGTAGCAAATGGACGCTTTTGTATGTAAACGCCAGCTCGGAAGATGCTCTGTCCCCTCACGATAACGTGTATGGACAGATGTACCTGATTCCGCCGGGCAAGTTACCTCTCGACCTGCTGCAATCGGTGGTGACTTCAGCTAGTGGTATCTGTTGTCAGTTTACCGCCTATTCGCAATGGTCTGCCTGGCTGCATAAGCTGCAAACAACGGATTCGCAGCAACCGCTTCAGCTTGCAGATCGTAAACTATGCCAGCAGATTGAATATACGCTGGAGCGACTGATGGAGTATGGTGAACATGCCGACCACCCCGGCTATCGGCAATTGTCCTTTCATTTGCTTAGTGAGCTGCTGTTATTGTTAACCGTGCACCAGCAACCGACCGTACAAAATCACTCGGATTCGCGTATTGAAGAAGTGCTGCACTATTTGCAGGTGCATTATGCTGAAGATATTCGGATCGAACAGCTTGCTCAGCTCGTCTGTCTCTCTCCTTCTCGTCTATCGCATCTGTACAAATCGCATACCGGTGAGACGATTATGGATACGTTAATTCGGCTAAGACTGGAGCGTGCACAGCATTTGCTGGCATCAACCTGTCGTTATGTGGGCGAGATTGCGTATGAAGTCGGCTTTAACTCGCAAACGTATTTTACATGCAAATTCACGCGTCATTTCGGCATCAGCCCTTCGCTCTATCGCAGCAGCCTCGCTTCATCCAGTAGCTGTACTTCCTCCGCGCCTGCCTTTTCTCGTCAGCTAACTGGTACCGTTACCAGGTCATCGATGTAAATGGATCAAAGCCCTGTGCACGTTGAAAACGAACCGAACAGCTAATGATGACAGCTCTCTAATGTGGCTATGAATAACCGAGCTGTTGAAGCATGAAGCGTTCGTCACCCTGTGCAGGGCTTTACCATGTGCTGAAGCTGTATTTGTGGCTTCAATGTTTATATTGCAATAAATAAAATATAGACTTTTAAAACGAACAGGCTCTTACTACGGCAACAACGTACCGTGTAAAAGCCTGTTCGTGTTCAACGATCGTAATCGATCCTGGTATGATCGATTACGCATACTATTTATTCTTTTTGGTTCATCTTAGCTTGCTGCCCCTTATTTAGCAGCACTACTCTCCATTTGCGTTTTGTACGCATCCAGCTGACGTTGCAGTTCTGCCATCACTTTATCATAGCCGGCGAGCTTCAACTTATCGCGGAATTGCTGCACCGCCTGTGTCGGATCGCCTGCTTTACCATAAGTGATCGCCGGGCCCATTTCGGCAGTAACCTGTGAAACAGCGGTCAGCTCGGATTGAACATTCGTATTGTCGAATACAAATTGTCCATAAGGATAAGGCTTTTTGATTTTGTCATACTCGCTGTACAGCGTATCGATTTTATCCCATGTGGTATCACTTGGAATCTCGAATTTGTCCATACGACCTGCCCAGAAGTCAGAGTAGAATCCATCTCTTGTTTCGTCATAGCCATCTGGCAGTGTACGTTTGCCATCTTTGATCACATATTGGGTGCCTTCCATACCATAGTTCAGCAGTTGATAGATTTCTTTATTATTCCGCATCAGATCATAAGCCATCAATGCACGCTCTGGATTTTTGCTATGTGCACCCAGTGCGACACCGCCGTGTGTGATTGGCATTTCCAACAAATTGCCACTCTGACGGGAGAATGGGAACATTTGCAGCTCAGAGCCAGGTTGCTTTTTATCCATTTGTACACGCAGACCGGAGAATGTCTGTGTATGATGCTGATCCATACCCGTTTGACCGGCTTGTAGGGCGGTACGTGTATCGTTTTTGTTGTTCAGTACATCTTCACGCCAGTAGCCATTGTCTGCCCACTGTTTCATCGTTTTGGCAAAATCAAGGAATGTATCGTCAAAAACAGGACTGACGACGGTATACCGCTCATCATACGATTTACCAGCAAACACCGGCAGGTATCCGGTGGAGATGGGCAGTTCCAGATTTTGCGTATGGGATTGTACCCAGCCGCCGAAGATGCTATCGCTTGCCTGTACATCCCACGGGATCACATCAGGTTTATTGTCTTTGATCCATTGCAGATATTTGCCGATCGTATCCCAATCTTTAATCGGCTCGGTAATACCAGCTTGTTTCGCCCAATCGCCACGATAGAAGAAACCGTGGTTAATCCACTGCGTGTAATCGTTTTCAGGGATCAGGACAATTTTACCGTTATATTTGCTTTGTGCCCAGTCTTCCTTCGGAATCGACTTCCATGTTTCTGGCGCATACTTTGGCAGCAGATCATCCAGTGGCATAAATGCACCGCGCTGTGCATTACCCCATGTATCGAGCCAGTCCGTACCGATCGTTACGAGATCAACAGGCTCACCGGAAGCGAGCAGCAGATTGTACTTTGTTTGCCAGTCTGCCCACTCAACCCATTTCCATTGTACGTTAGCATTGATCTTTTCCTTCATAATGGCGTTAACTTTATCTATCACTTTCTCAAATTGACCATTTTTCGGTTTGTCTCCAAGCGCTACAAAGGTAACTGTGACGAACTGAGACTTGTCATCCCCTGCGGCGTTGTTGGAGCCTTTGCCTCCACATGCTGCAAGCGTGAATACGAGCATGCTGACGAGCAGTGCGGCCATCCATTTACGGTGTTTCCACATACATTAACCCCCCTGAGTTGTTGGCTGAATGCGAAATGAGCGGTATGCACACTTTCGATTCATGTTGCATACCTGTTGTGTAACGTCTTCATATCTACTATATAGGTCTTCCTGCACGAACTATTCTCTTGCCGAAAGACGGAAGCGTTCAGCCCTTAACGGCACCGACCGTAATTCCCTTAATAAAATAACGCTGCACAAACGGATAAAACAAAATGACCGGTCCGGTCGCCACAACAGCTGTTGCCATCTTCATCGTCTCCAGCGGCACATCGCTCATCGATACATTGGATGATGCGGCAGAGTTACGGATAAAGTCGGCACTCGTCACGACGTTATACAGGAACAATTGCAGCGGACGATAGTCCATATCCGGCGATAGGAATAGCATCGCATTGTACCACTCATTCCAGTACCCAAGTGCAATGAACAAACCAATCGTCGCCAGTGCAGGTGTCGACATCGGCAAAATTAGACGCATGAAAATGGTGAAATCGCCGGCTCCATCAATTTTTGCCGATTCGGTAATCGCATGTGGGATGGAACGAACAAAGCTTTTCATCATAATGATTAGAAACGGACTGAGTAAGCCTGGCAGCAGGACAGCCAGATAATTGTCTTTCAACTCCAAATATTGCGTGATCAGCAAATAAAACGGCACCAGACCACCGGAAAAGAGCGTGGTGAAATAGATGAAAAACGAAATTTTGTTCCGATACGTAAAATCAGGACGCTGTAACGCATACCCCGTCATCGCCACAATGAACAGTCCGATTATCGTTCCGACTACGGTCAATCCAATCGTGACGAGATACGAACCGATAATGAGCTTCGGATTCTCAAATACGATCTGATACGCAAATGTACTAAACTCATGCGGCCAGATCGTAAAGCCGAATTTTTTCACCGACGACTCACTCGTAAAGGACGTTCCGAGAATGAGCAGAAACGGCAGCAAACAGCAAATCGCAAATATACCGATCACGATATATCCAAACCAGCGGACGATAGTTTCACTGGCATCGGAGCGGATGCGTGCCGGACGCGGCGTGTTGCCTCCAATCACATTGCCTTTGGCATTCATGTCCATACCGGTCACCTCCTAGAATAGTGAGTTGTCAGGCGAAACTTTTTTAATAATCCAGTTCGCAGTCAGCACGACGACAAAACCGAATACCGACTGATACAAGCTAACCGCGCTACCCATGGAGAAGTTAAAGTTTGTCATCAGGGAGCGGAATACATACGTTTCAATAATATCGGTACTGGCATACAATGCCGTGTTATTCGCACCGACCAGGTTATAGAACAAGCCGAAGTTCCCTTTGAGAATACCGCCGAGCGAGAACAGCAGCAAAATGATAAATGTTGGTTTCAGCCACGGAATGACAATATGGATAATACGCTGGAATGCATTGGCACCGTCAATCTCTGCCGCTTCCACAATTTCAGTATCCAGTCCCATGATCGCAGCAAAGTACACAATTGAACCGTACCCTGTCGTTTGCCACAAATATGTGATCACGATAATAAATGGCCACAGACTTGGCTCGGAATACGCTTTGACTGGATTCAGTCCGAGCGATGCCAGCACATGGTTCAGCAAACCGTAATCATAGCTCAAAATGTTGTAAGCGAGCAGACCGACCAGAACCGCCGAGATAAAATAGGGCAGGAACATCAACGTCTGCGTTACTTTTTTGAACCATTTTTTACGGATTTCATTCAGCAGGATCGCCACCATAATCTGGGCAATGTTACCGATCAGAATGAAAGCTGCATTGTAAGCGATTGTGTTAAAGGTCAATCTCCACAAATCACCTGTCATGACGAGGAACTTGAAATTGTCCCAACCGACAAATGGACTGCTGAAAATACCGTCGGTGTAGTTGTACTTGACGAAGGCAAGGTACAATCCGGGCATAGGCAAGTACGCGAATACACAGAAAAATAAGATCGCTGGTAAGCACATCAGCAGGAGCATCCGGCTGTTTTTGAACGTTTTCCGCTTCGTGCGCTTGGCGCGTACTGCTGGGATCGACTTGGCTGTATCCAATGAACATTCCTCCTTTGTGCTTCGTTCGCTTGACCGGCAATCAGGCTGCCGGGACAACACGATGGTTTACCCTTTTATTGTAAGCGTTTTCTTAATGTATGTTATTACACGATTCTGCTATTCCCTTTTAATATTCTGCTATATTTTTCCCGTTTACGTTCGATTTATATAAAAAAACCGCTCTTACCTGCCGTCAGTCGCCCGTTTTAGACAGGCTCGACTGACGGAAAAGTAAGAACGGCTTCGGTTCCTTCCCCTTTTTTGCTATGAAATTCTAATTGACCGCCCATCGCTTCAATGATGCGGAAAGTAACCATCAGACCGAGACCGGTGCCTTTCGTTTTGTTAGAAAAATACGGCTCACCGAGTCGGGCTAATTCCTGCTCACCCATACCTGCACCATTATCACGAATGCTGATGATCACATGGTATTCCTGCTGCCATGCTCGGATGGTCACCTGACCTTCTTTACGCAGCGCTTCGATACTGTTCTTAATCATATTAATGCACGCTTGCTTGAACTTGGACGAATTACCGCGAATATGCAGTCCATCCGGCAGATCGATCGCCAGCGTGCCACCCTGTAGGCTGGCTAGCGGCTGCATAATATTTTCGATATGCGAAAATTCTTCTTTTAAATCTAGCAGATCGATCTTATCAAACTGCGGCTTGGCAAAGGTAAGAAAGTCCGTAATAATATCCGAGGCACGATCCAGCTCGTCCAGTGCCATTTTCAAATGTTCGCGTCCTTTGTCATCGGTATTCATACGCGTTAATTGTAGAAATCCACGCGTCACCTGTAATGGGTTACGCACCTCATGCGCAACCGATGCAGCCAGCTCGCTGATCATATCCATCTTCTCCGAACGTTGCAGTTCATTGTTGAACAGCTCCAGCTGACGTGAATACTCAATCGCCTGCCGCCGATTTTCAGCAAAAATGCGTCCCATAATGGCGATCAGTGCAATGACGAAGAAGATCACGCCCCATTTCCATAATACCAGCTTGTAATCGCCATCTTGCACATAGAACCAGATCAGCTCAAAGCCGGTAATGAGCGCAAAAACGGAAAATCCAGCTGCAAAAATCTGTGCTGCCCGATTACGGTTCATCGCAAAACGTAGCGTCATAATCAGGAACATGATCAGACCAATAAGCATAAATACGCCAAAAACAAGCACGGTCATCACGTAATAAATTTTAAAATAGCGATCATGGGTAAGCGCATTGCCAATCAACGCCAGCAGGCAGAGCGCCGAGTAAATATACTGCGCGCGCTTCATCCGGTGAATCAATCCACGATAACCTTGACCAAATACACTTTCAAAAAACTCATAAAACGCCGGCACCAGTACAAACAGGCTAATATCAAACAGCAGCGTATACACCCGATCGCCGTATGGATAAAACGTAAATAAAAACGGTGAATACGTGACTACGAGCAAACCAAGCGCTAAAATCACCACGCACAAACTAAGCCACATCCGCTTGGCCTGTCCTTCCAAAAAGAACGAGCAAAACGCCATAATTAGCGCGACCAGTACAAACGAGAACCCGATCACCACATCCGTTAGATCAGAGCTAACATATGCAGTCAAAATATCCTGATAATCGCCGATCAAAATGCCATTCGTTAAGCCGATCTTCTCCCGCGCCGATTCCACCCAGATATAGACCATTTTATACGAATCATCTCGCGTGAGCGGCAATAATAACTGGTTCTGCTCATAAGCATAGCCGCGTCTGGACTCATAGATTTTATTATCATCCAGATACACGATCACATGCTTGCCCTGCAATTCACGAATTAACAAACCGGATGTATTCCAGTTCAGCTCCGGCAACGGAATACGAATCCAGGCGGAGGAACTATTGACCGGCTTGCCATCCTTCATTAGCTGGGATGATGTCCAGTATGTATTCTGTTCATCATTCCACGGTTTAGCTGTAAATGTATTTTGCGCTTGCCAGCGTACTTGCCAGTAATCGATACGTTGAAACTTCTCATCTTCGCGCGTATTCGATGATAGCGATAGGGCAAGCAAAATGACGAGCACGATCAGTAAACATAATACTAACGCTTTGGACATGATTTTCATGGAGCACCTCATTATCAGTCAGTCTGTCCAGCAGTCTCAGTTTATAGGTTGGCGACAGATCCACCATTATATCGTCCTTCCATATCTAACGTGCATCACACTATGTATAGACAGAACAAGCCATAAAGCCCACAACCTCTATTATACTGCGTCCATTGTTGGAGGAACACTACTAAATTCCTAGTCTCTACCAAATTGTCTTTGTTTGTCCATATTTAGAACATGATTTAGAATACGCTATCGCTGCTTATCCAGACGGAATCGACTGTTTGGTCATCCAGAATGACGGGTAAGCTCCAGTAGGGAGGCATAATTGCCCTCCAAAATCCGTAAAGGCAAGGAGCTGATCAACATGGCAGACAAAAAGCATTATGACGATGTGTTCTGGAAAACACGCGATACCCTGCTGGATGACGAGGATGCCCAGCCTGTGGATGAGGAGCTGGAAGCCGAACTGCCGCGCGACGCGGAGCTTGCGGTCATTCATCCAGAGCGACTGGACGAGCCGATCCTTAAAACGATCATCGATGAAGAGGATTCTGATGTACACCCACAGGCAGACCCGGAGGATGCAGCATCTGATGCGAGTCAGGTGACAGATGGGGAGCCGGAAGAGGATGGCGATGAGAAGTCGTGATGTGACTGAAAGGTACATTTGTATCTGAATACGTAAAGCTACATTTGTATCTGATGTATCTGAATCATGTAGTGATGGATGCAATGCGCTGAGCAGTGGATGGAAATGGTAACCACCACTCCTGCACAGAATAAGAAGATGGAATCAATGAAAACACCGAAGTGGACGGAGTAGTAGAAGGGTCACACTATAAATCGCCCTGTCGCCTTGTTTGTTGGCTGAAGTGAGTCGCCGAATTTCATCATGAAATTACCTTTTGGGTCAGAGCATATACATCCAATTTATGCGTATACTTCAGCATAAATCAAAATCCGCTAGATCACTTTGATGTGATGTAGCGGATTTTTTAATGAATTGCTTATTTACGTCCATAATCGGCTTTAATCTCGCCCCAGCTGCGTGTTTCCCATTTGAGCAGTTTATTCGTGTAGTTGTGAGTGCGTAGCCATTCTTCCGCACGGTCGACAAGATCCCAGATTTCGGCAGTCGATTCGTCGCGCACGAGGGTGGACGCTGCTTTTTTTTGCTTGACCCATTTGAGTGCATTTTCCGAGTCGCTATATACCGTTTTATTGCTGTCCTGTTTGTGCAAGTAAGCAAGCGCGTGTACGATTGCTAAAAATTCGCCCATATTGTTCGTGCCTTTGGCAATTGGACCTTTGCTGAAAATGATCTGTCCGGTGCGCGTATCCACACCTTTATACTCGACCGGGCCAGGATTGCCACGTGTACCGACATCGACGGAGATGCTATCGTAATCGATCTGATCCATCGGGATGTTGGTTGCAGCTGCCTGACGCTTGCCGTAGCTTGGAGTTTTGCCTCCTGTAGCTGTCGATTTGCTTTTGCCAGCGCCTGCGGATTGACCCCAGTGCTTTTTCCAACCATCACGGTAGGCTTGCTCTGCCCCTGCGCGAGATTCATATGATTTGTATTTGGCATCTTTGTAGCCGCTCGTTTGTTTCTGGCATTCCGGCCATGAGCTGTATACACCCGGCTGGTGCCCTTCCCATACGACATAATATTTTGATTTCGCCATAACGATTGTATTCCTCCATTACATAACTGAACTGCTTCTATATCCCTGCTGTACATCATTGCTTCATAAACGTGCTTCTATGCTATTATGACTGCTTTGTTTGTACATTGGCAACCGAATCAGCTGGTTGTGTTGCTGGAGCAGGCGTTACCTCCCATTTGCGGCGGGCAACAAAGATGGCGCAGCACAACAACAGCAAGCCATTAATAATAAACACATATCGGATATCAAGTATCGAGCCGAGCAGACCGCCGATGAGCGGTCCGGCCATCGTCGCGATCTGAGATGCTGACTGGTTTAATCCGAAGGCGCGCCCACGGAAATCAGCAGGCGTGACTCTCACGATTAGCGCATTGATCGACGGCATAACCGCAGCGAAGAACAGCCCGTAACCGAAGCGTAGCATGCCAAAGCCCCAGATGTTGGCGAGCAGGAACTGTAATACATTGCCGATCCCACTACCGATCAATCCGATTAATAGAACCTTACCAAAGCCAATCTGTGAACCAATCTTCCCCCAGCGCGGCGCCATAATGAGCGTCGCTACCCCTACCGCTGAAAAGACAATGCCCGCACTGAGCGAAGCGCTGCTCGTGGACACCCCAAGTCCTTTCACATAGATCGTAATGAGCGGTTCCAAAATCATAACCGAGAAGTTAGCTACGCCTGTCAAAATGAGCAGCGACACAAAGATCGGATTGGCTGCCGCCTGACGAATATCGCTGAGCACGTTAGAGCGCTTCGCCGAACGGTTGAAATTATGCTCTTTCACCCAGATCGTTGCGATCACTGCCGCAATCAGTACGATGAACGCTGAGAACAAAAAGGCGTTCCGGTTGCCTATGTAGTAACTGACGACCCCACCGATCAATGGCCCAATAATCGTACCGGTCGCACCGGAAGTCGCCATAATGCCAAGCGCATAACCTGTTTTGTCCTCCGGTGTATTGGTGCCGACAAGTGCAATAGACGCAGGCACAAAACCTGCCAGCAAGCCCTGAAACAAACGTACAACCAGAAACACATACGGATCGGTCACAAAGTAACTGATCACATACAATACCGCCAGACTGAACCCGGAACGGATCAGCATCGGCTTCCGTCCATACTTATCCGACAGTGAACCCCAGAATGGAGCAATCAAAGCACTGGCTAGAAAGGTAATCCCAAAAGCGACCCCAGACCATACTTCCAGATGACGAGTGACGCCCAGCTCCGTTTCCAAAAAGATCGGCAAAAATGGAATCGAGATCGAATACGCCATACTGCAAAAAAACACACCGACCCAGATCACCACAAGATTACGCTTCCAAGAAAACTCCATGCACGTCCACCCATCCTTTCGTTATCGTCCATTCTACTCCTGTTCGACAAAATCTCCAAATCGAGACATATGGAAGATACGATTGAATCGTAAAGAAAAGATATCGACATAGTGAATGGATCATCTAGCTAGAACGCATATAGATAGCCCATGCATTTCGTGAATATTACGTACTGGATGCACACCTATCATTCGTTGGCTTCCGATCTGTAGCTCATAACTCCCCCGCTTGCTTCCATAAACATCGGGTTTATGTACTGCATGATCGATTGGGCAGATAAGTCGGATAAGGAAAAAGGAGATCTACCCTCGTAAACGATGTCATGATGTGCATTTGCGGGTAAAGACGAGTAGGCGCTGTCATAAGGAAAATCTTTATGATGAACCCGGACACAGCTGAATTACCTAGTTCACATACAAATTCATGACAACCGAGGAGATGAGCGACATGAGTACCAACTTTGATCATAATAAAGACGCTGCGGCACAGGAATATAATCGTTACCGGACGATGGACGCTGTAACCGGACATGACGAACAGGAGTTGCGCAGCATTCCAGATAATGAGCTTGATGCGGTACAGCCTACCGTGCGTGATGAAGACGGCGTGCGCTCGGTTGTGAGTGAGCCGGAATCGGTCAATCGTCTGGAGAATGAAGCAGACGCAGGCGTGATGGATCAGGCGATTGCCACCGATCGCGGAATGCATGGACATCCTACTTCCGCCGAAGTTGCTCCAGTTGGCACGATTGATATGGAGAATGAAATGGATACGGTCAATGTAGACCAGGAAGAATACGCGCTGGAAGATGAAGATGCCCCACTTCCAGACGTACCGGATGCGGATGAATTTAATGGCGGCGAAACACCAGAAGATCCGTCGGTGCCTTCATCCTATGACCAGGACGCGCATGGTACGGATCTGCGTAATGGCTCGGTGGGCGATGATGAGATCGTGGATGTGGATCGCAGACGCGAATAATCGATAAGATAGATTGTCTGCGGAAGCCAGTAAGTGATTAAGTAATCAAGCAAGCGATTTGGAGTAAGTTATACTTTGCGGAAAAGTTGTAGATTACAGACATATGGTCATACTGTAATCTCAGCTACGAATAGTATTGATATCGAATACGCTGTAGCAGACACATTTATTGCAGTACTGGTGTAGTGCTGACAAACAATATGTTGCAGATCATCGTGTACAGGAGGGATTATGATGAGTGAGGATCGTTCCAAACCGGAAGGGCAGGAAGTGGAGGAGGAACAGAATCTCGTGACCGAGCGCGACAATGATGAGTCGTTTGGCTTGTTCCGCGAGGATTCATTCCCTGGCGCTGGGGATGATGAAGTGCAGAAGCGCATTATTCATAATGAGCTGCCACGGGATAATACGTTGCCGCAGGATGAGGATGAAGGTAAGGAATAAAGTAGAATTTTAGGTATAATGCTTTGTTGGGCAATACATCATTAGCAAATATATCAGTTTAGCTACATCTTCTATTGCTATAATTCATTTAAATCAGCAAAAAGCTCACTTTTGTACAAGAGTGAGCTTTTTGTTTCACATAAATTACCAGTTGTAATTTCCAAGTTATTTTTAACATTTATAAAATACAATCAACCAATAAACACTATAGTATCCTCTTGCTAAAATGCGAGTGGCAATTTATCTTGAAGTCCTTCTATTCTTTCAAATATCTTATCTTTTTGTTCTTCATTTAAAGATTTAGCCGCTCATTCTTTTATAAGCACTAGCTCCGTAAGGATACAAGGTACATCTTCTTTCTTCACATCGGCGTCTGTCTGGAAAAGTTCTGTCCATCGTAGACTTAATGATTCAATTGCTGGTATCCAGCACTCTTTGAAAAAGACTCCGTAGCAACCGGAATGAAAAAATCCTTTCGAAATTATTTTGTGGGTCAAGGATGAATGTACTAATAGTCATATCTATATACCTCCAAAGATCCACTGATCTTGTGATTAGGAATGATTGTTTTAAGGGGGTTAACTAAATTCTGTATCAATTCTTTATTTCTAAATTTGGAATGAATTTTCGATAAAATCGACGGGGAAATTAAGAAAATAAAGAAACAGGTCAATCATGGGACAGTTGACCATAATTAACCTGTTTCTTATAAAACTTTAATGATATTTAGCATATAGCATGAAAGTATTTGACATTGCCTATAAATTTCTTTACATGTGTACTACATTGGTTATTTAGGCTCTTGATTAAACAATAGGTTTATTTAGCACTTGATAGACCACCATTATTTTATTGTAATTACTCTTCTACTTTTAAACCTAGAATATAATCTACTCTAGATTTCGCGGAATCACTTGTTTCTCTGATTTTATAGTTCCCTCTATTATCAATTAGGTTCTTATATATTTGAATGTCTTTTTTCAGCATTTCAATATCATTTTTATCTATATTCTCTCCAAATTCACTATTTTTCAAATAACTATCTATATTAGAATATATAAAATCAGCAATTTCTTGATGTTTCAAACTTTCTATTGCTATAGAAACAAAATACAGTGTTTTAGTAAACAAACTATTGTTTACTATTTTCCAATCTTCCTCGAAAATTTTTGCTGCAACTTGCGCTACATTTAATCCGTCTTCCTCAATATATTCCTCAAAGTCTAATACTATAGATGATTTTATGGATTCATAACTTGCTAAGTTCATTTACATTACTCCCTATTTCATACTTTTAGAATAAGCATTCAACTCAATGTTTGGAAACTTCCGTCTGAATTCCATGATTAGATTAGAACAACTTTGACACGCATCTAATTCTGTGAACAAATCAATTCGTCCTTTAACATTGGGGTCTTTTATTTGAGAAGCAATATCTTCGAGAATTTTTGCCTCCGTATCATTAAATCTTGGAAATTCATCATCAACATAACTTTTTAATGATTTATCAGCTTTAGAGTGGCTGAAATCCCCTGTACTACTACCGATACTATCAGCAGAATGAATCTGGCTGTGTGCTTGAAATTCTTTTTTAACACCAGGAATATTTACCTCTGCTACTGCGACATTTCCATTATTTAACTTTCTTATTTTTCTATCAAGTTTATCTGCCTGTGTTTTTGAAAGATTTTTATATTCTTCTGAACTTGTTATTTTTTCTATTTCTTTTTTAATATCACCTCTTACATTTTGAGTCTTCTCATGCAAGCTGTCTATTTTACGATTAGATAATGTACTACTCCCAGCTCCCTCAGCCCCAACCTTCCCAGCCGACCCTTTCCCTTCACCATGAATTAACTGAACCAAATCATTCATACTTTGTAAAGCGTTTTTCGTACCCTGCACCACGGTGCCAGATCCGTGTACAATTCCGGCTACGCCAGCGACGCCTACCGTGACGCCAATTGGAGCCGTAATCAGACCAGCATCCAGAACCAGACCGCCGCCTTCAGCAGTCGCTCCGCCTGCCACTTCCGTACCGCCCAGCGCGGTCGCTGCGAGGTGGCCGATGAGTTCGCCGGTTTTATGAGCGATGGGGTGCTCCGTTGGTGTCGGGCGTTTCTGAGCGAGGCCCCACGTCATATCGCTGATCATCGCTTCTTTAGCTCCATCGAAGCCTTCCTTCGCGGTATCGATGCTCTGGTTTACGGTCTTCGCAACGCTCTGGTAGGCGTTACGCACTTGTTGTCCGGTTACTTTAGCTTGTTGTTTGGCATTTTGAATCGATTGACTGATCGTATGCTCAACCTGTTGTTCTTTTTGCTTGATCACAGACACATCATGCTTCACCGTCTGACCTATGCGATGAAAATCATCGATAAATTCGGTTTTCGCCTGATGCAGGAATGCTTTCGTGCCTTGCTCTGCCTGTTTGGCAGCATGAACGGTCGCTTTAACAGCATGCTCGGTGCCGTGTACGACCGCCTGAGCATCATGCTGTATGTCTTGCTTCATCTCGCGGCCTGCTTTCATCGCAGCATGATACGTCTCACTGACTTTGTGCTGTACGTGATGAACGAGCGGTGTAACGGCTTGTTTGATAGCTGTTTCTGCCTTTTGCTCCGCCCGAACCGCTGTATGCGTGACCTCGCTGATCCGATGCTCCGTATTATGTACAGCTTGCTTGATGTTGCTTTCCACTTTGTGTTCGGCATGTTGAACCGCATGATACACTTCTTTGCTTTTTTGTTCAACCGCCTGGGTAACATGATGCACCGCCTGTTCGGTATGTTCGACCGCTTGCTTCACCGCCGGATGACTGTCGACGGCATGCTGGATTGCGTGGGTGACTGTATGCTCGGCTTGTTTAGCTTTTTCGCTCATATGGGTGACAGCTTGTTGTACATGCTGTTCGACTTTATGCTCGATTTGAGCGACCTTCTTCTCTCCTTGCTGAAAAGCCTGCTTTGCTGCGTGACTAATATTGACCGTATCGTGTGCAACTTGTTTGACCGTTTTTTCTACTTTTTGCTCGGCGTGCTGGACAGCGTGCACCGTTGCCGCTACCGCTTGCTTGGTCGTGTTCGCGAGCTGTTTTTCTTTCGTTCCAGCCCAATGTGCGATTTGTCCAAAAAATGACATGGCCTCACTCCTCTTATGAATATGCAACATGGATCGTGTTTTTTATTTCGCGTAGTTACTCACTAAGCTACTTTGTTTATTTTATATACATGCTGACATATGGATAGAGGCATTTATGGTCAATTTTACATATATTATCAGTTTGTCCTAAAAATAATTCCCAAGTCCGTAAGCTGAACTGTGTTTATATCCTACGAATAGCATATTTTTGCAGAAATGCGCATAATAATTGCGTCAACAAGTGAATAGATGACGTAGGCATATCCTTCGCAGGGTTATTCTTGCACATCAAAAAACCTCTATGATGTGTCTGTACAGCGCTGATTTCAAAATAGCTGTACATCATAGAGGTTCGATATGATTTGATTCGCTTGTTGAACACTATTTTTATATTGGAAACTGAATACTCCTTTACTTCATCCCAACGAATGTATAACTATAGCTCCAATTGAGAACTAGAATTAGAACTAGAAATATACCTATGAACAATGAATGATATCATCCCGTTTGTATAGCGGAAGCGAATTGTCCGCAGATGGATAGGCATGCGCGCAGCTAATGTAGATCGTATTCAGAGTGAATGGAGTGCAAATAAATAATGATCATGGATCACGAGTATTAAGTATTATCATGAACTGTACTTATTAACTGTACTTGTAAACTCCATTTGTTAACTGCAATCATTAACTATTCTCATTAGCTGTAATTACTAATGTAACGGCTAACCGCCACGCCTTACTTACGCTAATGAATAACTCTACCTACCGACCACAATTATGATCTATGCCCTATAATATGATCTACACCCCTAACCGCCACTGCCGCTTATACCTTCTCCAACACAATAATACAGGTACTATCCGGAAATGGCACAGGCAACTCCCACTCATCCGTAATTCGTACCCGATGCTCTAGCGCTTCCGTATAGCCTTGCTGTAGGAACGCTTCCAGATGCACAATCCGCACCTGCTCACCCAGCGTGCTCTCGATGAATTCGCGGTAGCCAGTCGGTGTCAAATAGCCAAATTGCTCCTGTACTTCATGCACATATGCTTCTTCGCCCCATGTGTAAGTGTAAAGGAACTCCATCGCATCGTTCACGGGCAGTTGTACCGTTTGTTCGTCCAGTACATCATAACGAATGGAACGTCCCTGGAAATCGCGTGCATAGCGTTCCAATGCTGCCATGCCATCCGGCTCCAGAAATGTCAGTCTGCGCTGCTGTACGGTTGGCTCGGTCATAATGCCATCGCGAATAATGATACGACCGCCGGCAGGCAGTACATCACAGGCGCTCATTAATGCGGCAGCTACCGTATCGAGATTGAATTTGCGGCCATGTAGCGGAATGTATGAATACAGTTCATGCAAGATCGACGAGAACAGAATCGTATCCACACTGCCCTGCTCGATCGTTTCCTTTAATGCTAGCGCATCGCCCTTCATCACTTCCCAGCGATGACCTTCCATGCGGCGACGGCGTTCCAGCGCTTCGATTACATTTTCAGAAATGTCGATCCCGATCGCGCGCAGATCTGGCATTTCCTGCTCCAGCAGATCCAGCATTACACCACCGCCAGGACCGATATCCAGCACGGTCTTTCCGGTCACATAGCGCAGCAATAAGCGTTTGTAGTCGACCGACTGATTCATCGTGGCGAGATAATTTTCCTCATTATGAAAACGATCATATGCGTCCCGGCGCAGGCCGAACAGATCGTACAGCATGAGCACGGCTTTTTCATATAGCGGCGACTTCTCCGCCTCCACGCAAAATTCAATCAGCTTCTCAGCAGCAGCGGAGAATTGAAAGTTGAAAAATACGGTGTCCGCAATATGTGGCTCTGTTACCAGCTCATATTGCAAATGCGGACTGTCTGCGGGCGGCTCTCCTGCATGTAGCGCTTCCCAGCTCCAATGTGACAAATACTTTTCGATCATCCGCTTCTTGTACAGATTGATCTTCTTCACGCCTTTGTAATCATAGTACAGACTATTCATCAGTCGCTCGAAGCTAATATGCTTGACTTCAGCTGGTACGAGACGCGCAATCAGCGTGAACACCTTGCAAAATTCCTCCAGTGAAAAATCTTGCAGCGCCGCTTCCACATACCAGAACGTATGCTGCTCCAATCGCTGAAACACCTGCCCAATGCGCGCCGCTTCGGACAGTTCCTGTAGACGCTCCAGCGTGTTTTCGCCGCGCGCCTCACTGCCTGTGCGTAATCGCAAAATACGGCTCTGCACATCCAGTCCTTGCGGCTGCTCACCATAGGCGATCGCGTGTACAAGCACAGATAGCTCATCCCGTACTTGCTGCCATAATTGCGGCGATACTGCTTCAATAATGCAGCGATTGAGCACCAACAATGTACTTTTCAACTCTTCCGGGGATAATGTGCCTTCTGCTACCACATCCGCAAGCGGCAAATGTTCTGCAAATGGCACTTCACCACGTAAAAATTGACCAAGCAATCCATGCGTACGAATGAGTAGTGCAACTAGACGTTCACGCTCTCCTTCTTGTCCTACCGCACGCTCATACAGCGCTGCCGAACCTTCATTATGCACAAACAGATTAATACCGTCTTCCTGCCAGCGCACCCGTTGACGTGCTGTACCACCTTTCGCTGTCTCTGCCCAGCATAGCGTTTCCTCGACAATATCGCGTAACCAGTACGATACACGTAACCCATCCAAAATACGTAATGTACGTTCCACATAGTCCAGCACCGGATTCGCTTCATTCAGTTCACGTAACGTGCTTACACGCTCCAGATTGACGACTCGCTCCTCTGCGGATACGAGATAATTGAGCCAGCGCTCCGTCACCGTGCCATCGACCTCATGTTGACGATATTGTTCTATTGCCGCCAGCGTATCCAGCATGATCATTGCCCCTCTTTCATTCGTCCATTTGTGCAAAGCTTATATCGATCTACACCCCGGTCGTTCAACGTAATCTCACTTAACGATCAGGAAATTCCACAAATTCTTTACCTACCGAATAGTGCTTGCCATGATTGACGATATCATCCAGCCAGCGACTGAGCTTCACACCGCTTTCCTGTGCTGAATAGAACACTTTGTATGGAGATAGCGTATGTGGTGTCCCCCGTCTTTTCTTACGACTACCTACACCATAATCCGTAATAAAAAAGTGATAATTATCCAGTTCCTGTTGCAACCGACGCGCCGAATTCAACATGCCCAGCGACCAGTCATTGGTGATCTCCAAATCGTCGCTAATTAACCGTTTCGTGCGTTCATTCAATATCGCTTCATAGGAAGGTAACACCTTGTCATAGACCGTATTCGATTGCAGTAATATCGCGTTAGCAGGCAAGCTTTTCGCATTAGCACGGAAAGCTGCACCGATCAGATCATGCTCAATCTCATAGCCAAAATTACGTTTAAAATCCGCTTTCCATACCTCATCGATAATATGCGGCCACCGATGAGAAGACAGATACGCACCATCCGCATAATGATACACCTGCGCATTCGGATAATGCTCGGCAATATGCGGTGCCCAGAATGCCGAACCGAAACCACCTGCACTTGCTCCAGCGATAAACAGCTTATCCGGCTCCGGCAAATGCTGGAACATCCATTCTAACCCGCGCAATGTATTATCACGTCCACTATAATGCGCGGTGAACGGAATCTTCCCCCGATCTTTGTACTTCACTTTGCTATGCCCAATATGGAAATCCCCTGTCGCATACGGAATATAGACGATATTCCAATCTTTAAATGGATTATCCCGACGCTGATTATCAAGCATGCCACCGAGCAGATCGGGTTTGTAGAACGGAATATTGGCAAAATAATAGCCTAGCTCGCGATTTTGCAACAATGTGCGCAGACCAAACGGCTTGGTCGCCGTATTGCGATTCCAGCTAATCCCACCACCGGAAAAATAGACGACCAGATTGTTGCTCCGCCCGCGGCGAGTGAGCAAATAATAGTCTGAGCCATCGCCGGACACCGCCTTGCCACTTAAACTGATCCGATTCCATTTATATAGTGGGGATTGATCGAAGTGCTCAATCAGCGATGGACGTTTAATAATAAAGACCATAACGGCGATGACGATCAACGCCAGCATCAGCCATTCCATGCTGGATACGATCATGATGGGTTCCTCTTTTCTGGGATGCAATTTGAGAAAGTCGAATAGGGATCGATTAAGCTGAGCTACGATTTATCGCCTACGCTCAGGTGACAGGGCGAATAATCGATACTCTTGTGCGGCGTGGTGTGCGGTTCGCTTTCCGTCCTTTGAGCAGCCACAGCTCTGGCGTATCGCGCACATCACGCACTTCCAGTTGAAACGGCGTATTCGGCAATGCTCGGGCAAAGCGCAAAAACAATCGATTGCCATCCACTGCCGATCCGGTCACCTTCAGCTCCTGTGGACGGCTCATACCAGAGGATAAGTGCAGCAACACCTCGCCAATTGAATCGGGATCAATCCGCTTGTTATACGTGATCATTACCTCTGCGTCATCCAACCGCAGACCGGACGATGGCAGGGGCGGCTCTGCATACATATAACCACCAATATGATATTCATACGCCATCCATGTCCGATAACCGAGCGCATACGCATGATGTTCAAAATCATCCATCCAGCGGCGTCCTTTGATCATACTAGCTCGCGAACCGATATCTGCCTGAATACCGAGTGGCAGATCAGGATGGCGCTCACGAATGGAAGCAGCTAGCGGCTCGTACTCGCGAATATAATCAGCAGGTAGTCCACGTTTCATCCAGTCCGGCCAGTGCGTTTGTAGCACATGTAAATCTGGTTTCACTACATCAATCATCGATACGGCATCCAATCCCTGCCATTCGCGCAGCTTACGTGCAGCATCGTCATCACGTACAGCGAGTGACCAGGTCGCCACATAAATATCCGGTCTGACTTCACGTGCACCTTTAGTACCGTTAATTAATTCATCGATCAGTCCATTGACCGCATCGACACGTAAATCGACCCATGCCTCATACAATTCCGGTACACGGGTATAGTAGCGTGAGGACGATGGATCGCGGAATTCCGGCATGTCTTCTCCATAACGCTCTCGGAATGCCTGCGCCGCCAGTGGTCCTACATCGCCATAGACGCCACGTTCCAAACCGTTCCATTCTGGAAAATAAGGTTCTGCCACTTCCACTCCATCAAAGGGCACATTGGCAAGCACATACGAGAGCACTTCTTTTTTCCATTCCATATAATCCTTTGAAAAATGGGAAAAACGCTCAAACCCGTCATTGATCGGTCGCAATAGCTCCATCCGCCATTGCTTCCATAGCGGCGGAGCATGCTCAGCGCTAAAGGTACCGTTACCGAGCACAAGTGCCCATACCGCAATCTCTCTACGCTGCAATGCTTCTACGAGCCGCAGATCGACCTTTTGCTCATTCACGACAAAATAATGCACCGTCCGATAACCAGCCAGCACCAGCTCATCTGCAATACTATCAGGCGAACGGTCGGCATAATATGGAAATAACGGATCAATCTGAATACTTGCTCCACGCAGCGCCCACGGGCGTGCTGCCTGTACATTCGGCTTCATCGCGAATATCCTCCACGCTTATAAGATGAACGTGTGCGTACCGCAGGCTTGCGCTCTCGCACAAATAATCGCGCCGCTCTGCTCGCACACCAGATTGAAAAGACAGCAAACCATGCGCCCCATACAACAGGCGGTAAAAAGAATTGACGGGCAAGCCCTGTCGCATCCCCCGCCGATGAAGGCGACGTGACCGACATAAGTACAATCGTCAATGCCGATACGACCGACTCCTCCAACGTCAAAAACATAATGAGCATAAAGTAGCCATTACGCAACCATTCCGGCGCGATCAGCATCAGAATGCTCACCATTACAAATCCGATCAGCCACACGACGCCAAATCCTTGATGCACGTACAGGATGAGCATCATGAGCGCAATCGCTGCGGTCACGATAATACCGACGCGTTGCTGACGCTTGTGATACAGATAAAACATCCATACGACAAAGATCGAAGAACCCATATAACCGGCAAGCCCAATCGGTAAACCACTCCATGCCGAAGTGATCATCGAATAGGTTACGCCGCTATGGTCTGCATTTAATTCAATGCGACTCACTCGCCCAGAGGTGAGCAATGTGACCATCGCATGGCTGAATTCATGGATCATCGTATCCAGATTACGAAATAACGACGAGAATGGCACCAATCTCGTCAATACTGCCGAACCGATCAGCAGCAAAATCAATTTCAGCCAATTGTTCAAAGCTTCACATCCTTACCCGTTTTAGTTGCTACTGCCACGTTCTATATTGAAATCGCACAGCGACAAGCCTTTTCCCCATTTTACCGTGCGTATGCAATGAACACAATTTGAACTGCTATAGTAGGAACTCTGTTCATTTGTCTATTTTTATTTACTTTTATCTAAATTTACAGCAGATCGGTCTCTACTTATCTACATCCATAATAGACAAAATTATATTTGTTTATTTTATTGTAGACAAAACTATATTATATCTATAAAATAATCATCAAAACACTAGATTGTCTATTAAGGAGCTGATATATAATGAATCGCAGAAAGGAACTACAACAGCAATATAAAGAAACACCGATCGAAGCAGGCGTATATGTTGTACGTAATATGGCAGAGCATAAGGCATGGGTCGATAGCCTGCCTAATTTACGTTCGCTTAATGGGCGTACATTCTCGCTGGATATGGGTTCGTTTGTCCATCGGGAGCTACAGGCGGATTGGTCGCGTCTCGGTAAGGAGCAATTTACGATCGATGTACTGGAAATGGTGAAACCGCCTGAAAATCCATTTGACAGTCATAAAGACTTGCTTGCTGATAAAGAACAGGAATGGACAGAACGTATGCGCGCTGAAGGCTGGAATTTATATCAGCCGCTGGAGAAAAACACATCGTTATAAGCGGTTTACGCGGACATTCATTAACGGACTGTTCGCGTATTCGCTTCGTTTCTAATCTTTTTATCGAGATACAGTCACTTTCTATTAATTTGCTGATCACTCTGTTGTATACACATCGCTTGCATAGCTGCTTTAACTAGCTTCTATCGCATACGTATTACTAGCTTATCTACCCACTCTCCCCTGTCCGCTACGGTATACGTTTCGCTTACCTATCTGTTCTTCAATAACTTCTAATGTACACATGTCGCTTATTTATTAGCTGCTTCATACTTCATGGGGGATGTGCCCAATAGCCCTGTACTGGATTCCGATCCGGTACAGGGCTATTGGCATCGATATGATATACTGTTAAGCAGATTACAGCAGCGGTTGGGCATAGTAGCCCTTACCTTAGGCTTGTCTCGGATCGGACACCATGTATACCAGATGACGAAAGAAAGAAGTGGAGCCTTTGTTTCTCGATATTTTGTTCGGTGTCGTATTGCCGATTATTGTGCTGATCGTTGCAGGCTCAGTGCTGGAGCGCATTTTCCGACTTGACCTGTACACTCTATCTAAAATCAACTTCTACTGTATTACACCGGCAACGGTATTTATGAGCATGTACCATTCCAATATGAATCCGGCGCTACTGGGCAATGTGATTCTGTTTTACACGCTCTATGTACTGTTGCTGTACATCGCCGGATCGATCACCTCTCGCATTATGGGCTATCGCAATGGTAAAAAAGCGGCTTTTAACAACAGCATTATGCTGGATAACTCCGGTAACTATGGTTTACCAGTGAATCAGCTTGTCTTTAACGGGGAGCCGTTAGCCGCATCGATGCAGGCGCTCATTATGTCGCTGCAAAGTCTATTAACCTTTACATACGGGGTTATCTCAATTCAAGGGTCACGACTACAGGGCAATTACCGCAGCGTTATTATCGGCTTTTTAAAAATGCCTGTTCCTTATGCGCTTGTACTTGGTCTACTATTGCATGTGATGGGCGTGCCGCTACCTGCCATGCTATCTCAGCCGCTGACGTATGCGCAGCAATCGATGGTCGCGATTGCGCTCATTACGCTGGGTGCCCAAATCGTCAAATATCCACTACGACTGTATCGGACAGACATTTATCTCAGCATGGCACTGCGGCTGTTTGGTGGGCCATTAATCGGATTGTTGCTTATTTATGTACTGGGCTTGAGCGGCATTCCTGCCCAGGCGTTATTGATTGCCTCCGCGATGCCGACAGGCGTGAACACGTCGATTCTGGCGGAAGAGTATCGCAATGAGCCGGATTTTGCTGCTCAAACCGTGCTGCTATCGACGATCGTCAATGTGTTTACGATTACAGCCGTTATCACCCTTTCGCATTATGTCGCCTGAGGAAGCGGCTGCAAAACTTGTTTTCAGGGTAGTCCAGGTCTTATACTGATACTGTTTGCCCTGCTTGTGTGTTCATTCCAACCTTTACTGTTTATCGGTATGGACGCGGATGCACGATCTGACTGCTCGTCAGCAGCAGGCACATCGTTCTAAGGCAATTATTCATTTAAAAGGAGTGAGCATATATATGCTACGCCAACCACGTCAAGCAATTGTATTTTTCCTGATGTTTAGCGCATTGATCCTCGTGCTTGCAGGCTGTGGTAATGCAAGCACTGGCAACAATGCCGGACAGAGCAGTACGTCATCCAGTAGTTCATCCGAATCCGGTACGACTGGATCAGACAACAGCAGCTCCAGCAGTGAGCAAAGCCAAGCGACGGGCACTGACAGTAATTCGACTTCTGCCAATGACAATTCAGCAAGCTTCAAGCAAGCGAATGATCCGATCGTCACGATCGAAATGGAGGATGGTCAGAAGATCGAACTGGAGCTTTATCCAAAAGCTGCGCCGAATACAGTGAACAACTTTATTTCACTGGTAAAAAAGGGATTCTATGACGGACTCACCTTCCACCGTGTTATCCCTGGTTTTATGATTCAGGGCGGTGATCCGAATGGCAATGGCTCTGGCGGTCCGGGCTATAGCATTCCAGGTGAATTTAACGAAAACAATGTACAAAATGATCTCAAGCATACACGTGGCGTGCTATCGATGGCACGTGCTGGCGATCCGAACAGTGGTGGCTCCCAATTTTTCATTATGGTTGCTGATGCTCCGCAATTAGATGGAAAATATGCCGCATTTGGTAAAGTGATTAGCGGTATGGATGAAGTGGATAAGATCGTTAATTTGCCACGTGGCGATATGGATAAACCGAATACCCCACCGGTGATGAAAAAAGTAACGGTCGATACGAAAGGTGTCGACTACCCGGAACCAGAAAAGAGCGGTAGCAACTAAGCGCTAACCGCCCCCATTTATACTCATCAAGCAGGCAGAGTAGCTCAGGATATCGATTCCTGGCGACTCTGCCTTTATTTTGCCTTGATGATGTACAAATCGACAGATCCGTTTTCAAATCTATACGATCGATACACAAAAAATTAATTTTAACTATTTAGACACTTAGCCATTTAGCCGATATATACATTACTCCGTCTACAGATTGGAGGATGCGGTACAGATCATCGTCTGACCACCGCATATTATACACGGAACTCATATTCAATCAGGGCAAATTCATCGAAAGGTGAAGACGCAAAGCCATGGGTCTACAGCGAAAGGCAGGGTTTCGCCATGACAGCCGGTTGCCGACGAATACCTGATAGGTATGAATCGAAGGAGTCCGATTCATCATGAGCTATACTAGAAATAATACAAAAACCATCTGGATCGCGATGCTTACGTTGCTGATCCTGCTGGGAGGTTTACCTATGCAATCCGCTCATGCGCAATCGGCTCAGAAAGCTACCTGGCTGTGGAATACGCAACTTATCGTCACTTCCTCAGCCGACGTGCTGCAATTTGCATCATCCCAAGGGGTCAACCTGATCTACCTGCAAATCAACCGTGACCTGGATGCTGCTGTGTATCACAACTTCATCGCCGCAGCTACTGCAAAAGGCATTGCTGTGCAAGCACTCGACGGTGATCCTTCCTGGGCGCTGGATTCCCAGCGTTCAAAGCTACAATCCTCGCTTGACTGGATTACCTCGTATCAGAATACAGCTAGTGCGGATCAGCGCTTTAGCGGTATTCATATCGATATCGAACCGTATTTATTGCGAGAGTGGAAAACGAAACAGAGTAAAGTCATTCGCGGCTGGCAACAAAGCGTACTGAGCGTTTCGCAAACCGCGCAGCAGCTAGGAATTTCCGCTTCTGCCGATATTCCATTCTGGCTGCATACACTGTACACAGCCGATCAGAAAACGACACTGAGCAGCTGGATGATGCAGCAATACGATTCGATTACGATCATGGCGTACCGCGATCGTGCGGATGCCATTGTGGACGTTGCTTCGGCAGAACTCGCTGAAGGTGTAACGGCAGGGATTAGCGTCTATGTAGGTGTAGAAACGAATGCTTCCGCAGAAGGAAATGGCATTACCTTTTACGAAGAAGGCGCAGCCTATATGAACCAGCAACTACAGATTGTAGATGATACCGCGTCGACGTATTCTTCCTTCGCTGGTATAGCGGTTCATGATTATGCAGGCTGGTCAGCCTTTATCAATCGCTAGACGAACAAATGATAGGCCACGATGTTTTGCTGATTATCGAATACAGAATTAGCAACACATCGTGCGATATGTATCCATGTACGTCTGCTCGTCTAACACTGGATCTTGATCCATCATTGCCAAAACGACTGCCCTTTGCTTTTTGAGGGGGAGTCGTTTTAATATAACAATAGGGACATATCGATCTCTCCATCGATTTGTGACGATTGTTGCGATTGCCTGACTATTTGCCTATATCTCCTTATTTCAATCTCTACAATTTAAACAATTGCTTCTTTTATAGGGCTGAATGTGACAAAAATGTTATGCAATAGTATCGTTTGGAGACAGATTAACATGTCGTATTGCTGGTATGATGGAACACGGGAACAAGAGAAATTTACTATGTAAGGAGCGTCTCACCACATGCTACATATGAAACGGTGGCTCATAGTCACACTCATCATGGCACTTTTCATTCCGCAAGCGATGACCGCCGATGCGAAAGCATCCGGCAAAAGCACTTCCGCAGCGTCCACTTCGGGTAAAACGGTATACCTGACGTTTGATGATGGGCCTACTGCACACACGATGGATCTGCTGGACATTCTGGACAAGTACAATGCACATGCTACTTTCTTCATGCTCGGTCCGCACATGGAGCGCTATCCTGCGGCAACCAAGCGTATCGTAAAAGAAGGGAACGGACTCGGACTGCACGGCGTTACTCATGTAGCAAGCAAATTTTATCACTCGCCGTACAGCGCTTATAATGAGATGGTTGGTGCTAACAACAGTCTTTACAAAGTGACCGGCCAGCGTACAAGTCTTGTTCGTCCTCCATACGGTAGCAAACCGTATCTGAAGCAGAACTTCCGTGATGTATTGCTGCCTGTAGGCGGATTCCACCTGTGGGATTGGAACGTCGATTCGCTGGATTGGAAATACAAAAAAGATCATCAGAAAGTGTACAACAGCATTATGCGTCAGATTCATTCCGTAGAAAAACGTGGTCAAACACCGGTTGTTCTAATGCATGATCAGCCAGCAACACTAAAAGTGCTACCTCTCGTATTGAAAGAGCTTCAAGCGGAAGGTTACACATTTAAAGTATTGAACAAGCAGCTTAAACCATTGAACTTCTGGAATGACGAGCGTTAATCATTAATCAATATGGATTCAACAAAAGCCAGAGCTTGAAGCATATGCTTCATGTTCTGGCTTTTTTGCATACGGAATGTGCAGACGGAATAGTGAGATTTAGACATCAAACCTTTGTTCCTTTAATTACGAAAATAACTGTGTAGTTAACTAAGCAATTAAACAAGCCAAACCGATAATGAACATAGAGCCTGACATCAGGCGTAAACAAAATCAAAAGGGCGAAAGGATGATTGTATGAATCGATATCATGCAATGTCAAAAGCAAAAATGCTCAAAATTTCATTATGTTTCATTCTTCTGCTAACTTCTTTTTCAAGTGCAGCAGGTTTGGTTTTCGCAGGACCAATGAATAATGTTTTTACAGTAACGAATACGAATGGTGACGACAGTACAGGTTCATTCGCCTGGGCGATTGCGCAAGCAGGACAGGTCGCTAACGGTAAAGTCGTATTTAACCCTGCTCTTGCAGGATCGACGATCACTCTGACAGGGAGCCTAACGCATTGGAATCCGGGGGATAACACTTCTCTTGAAATCGGAGCGCAATCGACCGGCAGCTTCACCATTCAAGGTCTGACTGATGCTCAGGGTAAGCCTGCGGTTACGATCAATGGCAATGGCGTACAGGGGATCTATGCAACAGGTAGTGGAACATTCAGTATGTCCAACCTGATTATGAAAAACTTCAACGTCGTCGATACGCATGGCGGACTGGATTACATGGGTTCTGCGTTATCCATTACAGGAGAACAATATTCCAGTGTGACGCTGGACAATGTTTATTTTATTGGCAATAACAAAGCTTTCAAAACGATGGGCGGTATCGTCTCGCTTAGCATCGTAAAGGCACCGTACAAAGCCAATTTTAACCGCGTTAAATTCCTCAATAACTCTCTAGCGGCGAATGATGCCTCCAATAACACTTTTCAAGGTATGCTATTTTTCAATAGCTTCGTGAAGGCAGTCATTACGAATTCCTTATTTGCAGATAATACAGTGAATACACATACTTCCTCAACTGGAATCGGCTCCATTAGTGCTGGTGGCGGTGCTTATGATGCGATCTGGTATAACAATACATTTGCTAATAATAGTCTGACAAATGATCAGGGAAATGTACTCGCGCCTATCGCATACCTTACAGATGCAGGCAGACCGAGCAATACGACGTTTGAAAATGAATTCCGCAACAATATCGTTGCTAACTCTTCGTTAAACTTTACTGCACAGACCAAAATCTCTGCTCTGCTGTTTAGAGCATCACCCGACGTTCCACCAGTGAGCGTTGATCCTAATCTTATTGTGACTTCCGCAGATTCCAGCTTATTCCGAAACACAGATATGCAGGACTACAGACTGACTAATACAGCTGTATCTGCTATTGATCAAGGCGATAATACGTATGTGTTGAGCAGTTTGGATCTGGACGGTAATCCTCGTTCAGATGGCGGCATCGTTGATCTGGGCGCGCTGGAATATGCACCGGGTTCCAATGCGGAGCTTGATTCCATCGCTAATCAGAAACCACATGCGGATGATGTATCCAAAGACAATGGTAGCTCGATTGCAACTGCAATCAAATGGGCTATGAATATGCCTCCTACAGTGAGCGCGATTGATCAATCCAGCCTGAAAGCTGTAGATTCTGCCGCTACCATCAATCTATACAAAAGCGCGGATTATGCAAGCAATGAAGTAGCAGGTAGCAGCTCGATTCCGATCAAAACCGATGGGCAACCGACGTATCTCTATGTTAAAGTGACCGCTGAGAACGGCACAACGGTTCGATACTATCAGGTCGCTCTGTATCCGCCCATCACAACAGTTACTTTGTTATCTGCTGTTGCAGATGGATCGGATACAAGCACAACGACCAAAATCGATCTTACATTCGACAAAGACATCAGCAATTTTACGATCGATGATATGTTAATTTTCGGTATTACCGCTTCGGCATCTGTTCAATCGGTAAGTGGTTCCGGCAAAAAATGGTCGGTCTTTGTAGACTCCATTCAACTCAATCCAGACCCCCCTCCTGCCAACCAGTATCCGACATCCGGGGAAGTTCAATTTATTCTCAATTCAGTACCTTATCTGTATAACTTTGATGTCGATTCGTCTTTACAAAATCTTACGATCTACAAAGCCAAAGCACCGCATACAACACCACAAGCAGCGATTGATTATACGAGCGAAAAGCTAACTGGACTGGAACCAGGTAATACCTATTCCATTAACGGCTCAAGTGTGATCGCTGATACGTATGGTCATGTCGATATTCCTTCGTTCTGGATGGGTCAGACGGTGAATGTGATCCATGTGGCAAGTGGTGGTTCTGTAGATAGCCAGCCACAAACGTTTACGATTCCAACTCGTCCGTTGCCGCCGATGAACATTAGTGTGACCGATGCGACCTATGCACAAGCACATGACGGCAAGCTGTCTGGCGTGAACAGCACAATGGAATATATGATTGGCGATGGCATTCAATGGAACAATATCCATAGCAATGAGATCGACAATCTCGCGGTAAACACGTACTTCATTCGTTACAAAGCAACGGCGACTTCATTCGCTTCCAAAGCGACTAGTAAAGCAGTCGGTGTGAAAGATCCAAATGCCGAGATTGTACCAGCACCTGCTGTAATAGCCGATGATACGATGAACACGATCAACGGTTTGGACACCACGATGGAAATTTCCGTCGATGGACAAGCATATGTATTGTACAATGGCTCGAATTTACCGGATCTGACAGGTGACCATGACGTGAAAGTACGTTATGCAGCCACTTCATCCAAGCCGGCTGGCCTGGTCACCTTGCTCAACTTTACCGCTAATCCGGTTCCGTTGTTGCTAGTAACTGCAACTGATGCACCCGGCTCCAGCAATAACGGTAAAACAGCGATTAGCATTACTTCTTCTAGTCTGCCTGGCTCTGGCCACAAATGGGTATTCAAAAACTTCGGTACTACTACGGTCGTGCAGCCAGCAGTAGGAACTATCGCTAATGGATATAGCGACTTGCCAGCCAGTGGATGGATTGATGCGGCGAATAATGATTCGATCATCGTAGCTGAAGTGGATGGAAACGGCAAAGTGCTCCGTTTTGCTACGGTCAAAGCGATCGTTATTACGGAAAGCTCCAGTGGTGGCAAGTCTTCGGGTGGTGGCGGAAGCACGCCTTCCACAACACCGACCGTGCCCACTCCTGGAACGAGCACACCGACTACGGCAGGCAAACAACCGGTTATCGTACTCGTGAATGGCAAACAGGAAGATGCTGGCGAAGCGACTACCACAACCGAAAATAATATCAAAACGACAACGATTGATGTGGATACGAACAAGCTGAAAACAAAGCTGGATGCAGAAGGTCTAAACGCCATCGTCACGATCCCGATCTCGTCTGATTCCGATGTGAATCGAGCACAGATCGACGGTCAGGCATTGCAAAATATGCAGGACAAGTCCGCCACCATCGTACTGCAAACAGACACTGCATCGTATAAGCTGCCAGCCAAAGAAATTCAACTGAGCACGCTCGTTTCTAGCAATGGAACAAGCACTACCAATACGGCTAGCGATGTCAAAGTCATGATGCAGATTGCCAAGTCTCCTCAAGCGGTTACGGAGAAAATGACAGAAGCAAGCAAGTCGAAAAAAGCGACACTGCTCACCGCTCCGTATGATTTTAAAATTACAGTAACGAACGATGGCAAGTCGATCGATGTGAATTTATTCAACGCGTATGTAGAGCGTACGATTCAATTACCAGATAATGTTGATCCAACGAAAATCACGACAGGCGTTGTGCTGCGTGACGATAACTCCATCGATCATATCCCGACCAAAGTGATCCAGCAGAACAATCATTATTATGCGGTGCTGAACAGTTTGACCAACAGCAATTATTCTGTTGTGTGGCATCCAATGACCTTTGCGGATGTGACTAATCACTGGGCCAAAGATGCGGTTAACGATATGGGTTCACGTATGGTCGTTAATGGTGTGACCGATACGACCTTTCATCCGAACGCCAACATCACCCGCGCAGAATTTGCGGCTATTATCGTTCGCGGTCTGGGACTGCCAACAGATCAAGCAGCAGCTTCCTTTAGCGATGTGAAGTCCGATGCATGGTACGCAGGCGCTGTACAAACGGCTGTTTCGTACAAGCTGATCAATGGCTTTGAGGATGGTACATTCCGTCCACAGGATACGATTACACGTGAACAAGCGATGATGATCGTAGCGAAAGCGATGAAGCTGACCGGTCTTGCTGAACGTACCTCTGCTTCTAATGCGACATCTGCACTGGCTAGCTTTACTGATCACGGTCAGATTGGCGGCTGGGCTAAAGACAATCTAGCACTGACTGTTCGTGCCAAGCTGATCAACGGACGTAGCGGCAAAATCGATCCAAAAGCGAATATGACGCGTGCCGAAGTTGCTGCGCTTGTTGAGCGTCTGCTCAAACAATCCCAGCTGATTTAAATAGGCAGTAGGAAAATGTCCGTAGGATATGTAGTATTGTAGCGAAGTGCGATTTTTAGAATAGATACAGGAGATTTCAATAATAGAGTGCATCCTAAATAGACATTAGAAAACCCTCGGGTAAACCAATGTGCAATTTAGGGTGCACTCTACTTTAGGTTCTAGCTTTTTAAATTGTTCAGATAAATTAGCGAAGTCGAATCACGCATTATTGCATCAATTATTATATGCTTCTCGATGTTTAAAGTGGTATCCTTTATCTTCTTGCAATTTTTCATCTTCACTCGAAGGCGTACTATATTGACGAACTCCAGCATCATTTTTCAAATAATAATAAGTCACAGTTGGTTCATCCTTAAAAATCACTCGCGTATTATAAGCAGGTGCTTTACTAAAATCAGTTTCAATCGATAAAATATCGGAGGCAGAGTATCCCTTTTGTTCTAAATAAGCTTCAACATCTTTAGTGTGCATATGCTTCATCAACTGAATATGTCCATACAAAGTAACTATAATAATTAAGACAAATGTTGCTAAAAACAGTATCTTCCTTTTCATCATACAGCACCTACTCATTTTTCTCTTGGTACATTTGTATATTCATCATCTAATAAGCAGCTAATACAACAAAAGAAATACATATCTCTTTATCGATTTTTTAACACTATTATCTCGATTGATTTCGTCTCCACATTCGCAGTCCAGCACGTTCGCTGGTATGATAAAAGAAGAAGCGAACGCTTCATCTATACGATCATACGATCAGATTTAATCATGAAAGGACGCCGATTCGATGATGAACATTCAACCCCATATTCACTGGCAGACTCCTGCTGTTACTCGTCACGAACGCGAGCAGCGGTATCAACAGCGTGGCAGACTGCTATGGTTAACCGGTTTGCCAGGTGCGGGTAAAAGCACGCTTGCTTTTGCACTGGAACGCGCTTTATTCGAGCAAAATAAACTTTGTTATGTACTGGATGGCGATAATGTACGTCATGGACTGAATAGCGATCTGGGCTTTTCCGAAGCAGATCGCCATGAGAATTTACGCCGCATTGGTGAGGTTGCCAAACTAATGGTCGATGCCGGACAGATCGTCATCGCTGCGTTCGTTTCTCCATACCATAGTGACCGCGATAGGGTACGCCATATGTTTGCAGCAGCGGATTTTGATGAGATTCATATCCATTGTCCGGTTCATATTTGCGAACAACGCGATCCAAAAGGACTGTATGCCAAAGCGCGTGCCGGACAGATTCAAGGCTTTACCGGAATTGACGCGCCGTATGAAGCACCCCAGCAGCCGGAACTAGTCATTAATACCGAACTGCTATCGGTGCAGGAAGCGGTACTGTTAATAATGGAAACAATGGAGTTAAATACTGCATCTTCATAACGAATCGCTCGCTATCTCGCTATATTATGAAGCGAACGATAGCTCACTACGATAATTTCTAGCAAACGGATGCAATGCGGTTACCAGTACAGCTTACGATACTCAGTCGGCGTCATATTTTCTCGCGCCATAAATTGCCGATTAAAATAGCTCACACTTGGATACCCTGCATCCTCGGCAATTTGTCCGATATTACGATCTGGGCGCTCCAGCAGCCATTGCTTCGCCATTTGCAAACGAGAGCGGGTAATGAACTCCAGCGGTGTCATTTCCACTAACGTCTTGAACAGCTTGCAAAAGTAATACTCACTCACCCCTGCGCGATCCGCCCATTCTCGCAGCAAAAACGGCTGGCATGCCTCCTGCTGCATCTGTGGTAGTAAGCCCAAAATACGACTTTCCGCTTTGCCTGCACGCGTATTTTTAAGCGGAACAGCTTGATGAACAAATTCGGCAAGCACCGCATACGTGAGCGTGGACAGACGCGCCTGATGCAGCATCCGATTATGCTCCGCTTCGGCTAATAGCTCCAGATGCGCCTGCTCCCAGCCACCGCGCTGCCGCAGCGTCCACAACACATGCCGATGAAAGCCACGCTCAATCATATAATCATGCAGTCGCTCCCCATAAAAATGTATCCAGCGGATATCCCACGGGTCATCCTCACTGCTGTAATAATGCTGACGCTGATGCGGAAAATAAAGCACCGCCTGACCACTACGCAGCTCATGTACCGTACCATCGATCTCAACATAACCTTTACCCGAAGCGACATAATGAATATTAAAATTGTTCAGCGCACCTTCTTCCCGTAGCACATGATGATCCGGTTGCTGACGATAGTGCCCCACCGATTCCGGCAGGCAAAAATAGGGCTGCTCCTGCAATGTCAGCAGCACGCTTTGTCTGTTCATGCTCATCCTCCTTAATGACAATATTGTACTAATTTTATTCAATATATTATCATTTCCAAGCGCTTATTCATTTATTATAATCACAACATAGAACAATATAGCAACTCAGACAGGAGGATCTTTTTAATGACACAAGAACGTAAATTACGCTGGGGTATTCTCGGTAGTGCCAGCATCGCTGTCCGCTCGGTCATTCCAGGTATCCAGCAGTCCAGCCTGAACGAAGTGACGGCGCTCGCCAGTCGTACACTGGAGAAAGCCGAGCAAACAGCAACCGAGCTAGGCATTCCAAAAGCATATGGCAGCTATGAAGAATTGTTAGCTGACGAAAGTATTGATGCCGTTTACATTCCGCTCCCGAACCACTTGCATTATGAGTGGACACTGCGTGCTGCTGAAGCAGGCAAACATATTTTATGTGAAAAACCACTTGCTCTAAACGCTGAGCAAGCCCAGGAGATGGCAACAGCCGCTTCCAAAGCAGGCGTACATCTGGCAGAAGCATTTATGTATCGCCACCACCCACGCTATGAGCAAATCCGCGATATTATAGCCAGTGGAGAAATCGGCGATGTGCGTGGCATCCACAGTACATTTACATTCAACAGCTGCGGCTCTGACGGCAATGTACGCTTCCGCAAAGACTGGGGCGGCGGCTCGCTGTACGATATCGGTTGTTATTCCATCAGTGCAGCACGTATGCTGCTCGGCAAAGAACCATCCGCGGCAACCGTCATTGCGATGTTCTCACCAAAGCATGACGGAGTCGACATGATGGCAAGCGGCCTGCTGGAATTCGGCGATAATATCGGCGTCACCTTCGATAGCGGCATGTGGGCAGCCTTCCGCAACACACTGGAAGTGCTGGGCACCGAAGGCATCATCGAAGTCCCATCTGCCTACGTCAGCCCGGACGATGAACGCTCTAATTTCTTCGTCACCGTAGGCGACAATCGCCGCGAAGTACAGGTTGCCACACTCAACCAATACGCAGCCCAGGCCGATGCCTTCGCTCGCACCGTATTAAACGGCGAAAAGTCCATTTATGACGCTGAAGACGCCGTCCGCAACATGCGCGTACTGGACGCCTGCCTAAAATCAGCTGAGGAACGCCAGCGTATCACATTGTAAGCGATACCTAGAAACGCTAACCCTAACCATGCAAGAATTGTATAATTATAAAACTCTTGCAAAGCCCCTAAAAAACAATGTCGATATTCATAAAAGCTGCACTACACCCAAGAAAACAAGATAGAAGTTCAAATGTGTAATATCTATTCACTAATTTATACGATCCGTACAACTATAAATAACAATCTGTCATATAAAAGGCGCGCAATAAACAAACTTATGTATTCAACTACCCTAACAAATAAAACGTATGTAATCTGCTCAAAAAATGTATGCGTTACCACCTATGTTTAAAACGGCTACACCATCCAAAATATGATTAGAAAATCTCCCACCGCCATCTTTTCGGTGTACAAATGTTTTCAACTCATGTTGCGAGCAGCACAGAACGAAGGGAAGGAAATAAGGGATAAGGACGATTTTGGAGGGGCGGGAATCTACAAGTCATTCCTAATCCGTAGATTCCCGCGGCTCCACTGAGTCCGTTCCCTTATTCCTTGCCGGAGTGATTGATGCCCCCACCAACAAAGGTGAGCAAGAACATCCAACACATCACACCCTATTTTCTAATCAAATCCCCCACAAAAGAAAGGAAGCTGATCCCATGAACCACATCGAAATCCCAGGCGCAGGCAAACCTGTATCCACACTGATCAAAGGCTCCGACTATTTTACCCATGATGCCTACGACAAAGTCGTGACCAATCTAAACGCCTTTATCGAAATCGGCGGCAATACGATCGACACTGCACACATTTACTGCGGTGGTCAAAGTGAAGAAGTGCTCGGCAAATATATGCAGGAGCATGGCAACCGTGATTCGCTCGTCATTTTGACGAAAGGTGCTCACCATGATCAGAACGGACCGCGGGTTAACCCAGAAGCGATCCGCAGTGATCTGATGACCAGTCTGGAACGCCTGCAAACGGGGTTTGTCGAGCTGTATGCCCTCCATCGTGACGATGAATCGGTACCTGTCGCTGTTATTCTGGAAGCGCTTAATGAACATATCGAAGCGGGTCGCATCGGAGCGATTGGAGCGTCTAACTGGTCATGGCAACGGATGCAGGAAGCGAATGACTATGCTGCTTCCAACGGACTGACTGGCTTTGCCTTTAGCAGCCCGAACCTGAGCCTTGCTAAAGCGAATGAGCCATTCTGGGCGGGCTGTGTGTCCGCCGATCAGCAAACGCTGGACTGGCATGAGCAGACTCAGCTGCCGTTACTGTCATGGTCGTCACAAGCACGCGGCTTCTTTACCGGACGATTTACACCGGAAGTGCGAGATAACGAGGATCTGGTACGCGTGTTTTATAGTGATGATAACTGGGAGCGTCTGCACCGTGCCGAACAGCTTGCTGCCGACAAACAAACAACAACTATCCAGATCGCACTTGCTTATGTGCTCAACCAGCCATTCCCAACCTGTGCACTGATCGGTGCACAAAATCGTGATGAGTTGCTGTCGTGTGAACAGGGCGCTAGCATCACACTCACGCGTGACGAACTGAACTGGCTCGATCTGAGCGGAACTCATTCTTCCAACGTCTAAAATCATCTATATGTACAATCATTATGTGCTCGAAATGACGCTACACTTATTGGTGTAGACTCATGTAGACTCATTTCGAGCAGACATTCATACTCATGCCATAAAATGAACAGCCAGCATATACACTTCCATAAAGAGGAAGATATGCTGGCTGTTCATTTATAAAGTGATCTATAGATTGATAATCATTATGAGGTTCTACGTGCTGATGCAGACTCCACCATATTTAACAAAAGATCACGCACCAGCGGAAATTCCACATAGCCATCCCGATCCAAAAAGTGTCCTCCCTTTTCCATACGATGCAGTTCTGCCTGTAAGCACTGTGCGAACCGCTCACTATATACGATCGGTACAATCGCATCATCTTCGGCAGCAATGACGATCCGTTCAGAAATGCCTGTTATTAACTTTTTATAATCTACTGGCTGGTGCACAAATCGGTCTAACTCAGGCAATGTAGAAAGGGGATCGCCAAAACCAGATACCATAATGACACCGCCCACCCTGGCATTAGCGTCCAATCGTTCTAAATACTTCAGTATCGTAATACATCCAAGACTATGTCCCACAAAAAAAGTATGCTGATCCGGTTGTTCCACATGATCGTTCATATAAGTCAGCCATGCTTCAGGATCAGGCGACATGGAATCAGGCATAGCCAATACTTCAACTGTGATACGTTCTGTCGTCAATGTTTTTTGGAGCCACGGAAACCAGTGATGCTCCGGTGCAGCCGTATAGCCATGTACAATATAGATCTTCGTTTGTTGCATACGTTCTCCTCCCAGCTTTGCATAGTTTGCATAGTATGTATAGAAATAGGTGTCTATTTATTATATTCATTTGCTATAAAAATAGCCAAATGCTAATGACCTCATTAGCATCTGGCTATCTGGATAATACGCTGGAATGATGTTACTGCGCGGCATTCTGATATCCGAGCAACTGGTGAAACGTGCCCTTCGTTTCGCGTGATAACTGACCAAATTCGCCCATCTGTACAATCCGTCCATCATCCACAACGACGACCTGATCGGCATTACGAATCGTCGATAAACGATGCGCGATGACGATTAACGTAATACGACCTTTAAGCTTATCGAGTGCCGCCTGCACCTTCGCTTCATTTTCCGTATCGAGCGAACTCGTCGCCTCATCCAGAATAAGCACCTCTGGCTTACGTAAAATGGCACGCGCCAGCACAACACGCTGACGTTCACCACCCGACAGCCGCACGCCACGATCCCCGATAATCGTGTCCAGTCCTTCCGGCAGACGACGGACAAATTCATCACAGGCGGCAAATTCCAACGCTTCCCACAGATCATCCTCGGTCGCATCCGGCTTCACTAGCAGCAGATTGTCCCGAATACTGGAATGGAATAGGAATGGCTCCTGTGCCACATAGCCAATCGAATTACGCCACGAGAGCAAACGCTCACCTGTTAATCGTTGACCATCCACTTCGACTGCTCCTTGCTGCGGCTCCATCAAGCCCATTAACAGATCGATCAAGGTACTTTTCCCCGCACCGGAGCGCCCGGCAATCGCCGTCATTTGCCCGGCTGGAATAAACAGATTAATCTGTTGCAGCGCCGCTGCATGCCCTTCATTGTAGTGGAATGTCACATCTGTACAGCGAATGCCGTCCTGTAACGGTTGAACTGGCCCTGTGCCGTGCGCCACCGGACGATAGCTTTCCTCCGACTGCTGGCATTCCTTTTGCAGCTTGGATAACGCATGAAAGGCAGGAATAAGCGCACTAATGTATTCCAAATACGACTGAATGCCACTAAATCTCGGCCATAGACGGGCAAAGATCAGAATGATCAGCACCGAGCGCTCCGGCTGAAGCTGAAATACCTGCGCAGACAGCACGATAAAACCAATAATAAACACAACCGAGATCAGCTTATAAATGAGCTGTGTCATCGAATTGAGTCGTACTTGCTGAATCAGATTGTATTCCAACCGATTCGCCATATTGCGAAACCAGTTAAAATGCGAAGCTTCCAGCATATTGCTTTTAATATCTTTAATCCCATTCAAATTTTCCTGAATCCCGGAAAAATAATCCTGTGATAGCTCGGTCATCCGATCGCCATATGCTTTTGATTTGCGTACAAACCGACGTGAATATAGTGCCAGCAAACCGCCACCAATCAGTACAATCAGTGTCATTTTCACTGAGATCACCATCGCAAAACCGATTTGCAAGACGGTAAACAGGATCGATGTGGCCAGCATGAGCACCAGATTCGTTCCCTGGCTGACACGAGCCAGCTCCGTCGTGAGCATATGACTCAGATCGGATTTGCGTTTACGCAGGAAAAAAGTCCAGTTCGAGCGCATAATCGAACGATACACACGTAATCGCAATGATTTGATAAAGCCCTGCTGAATCTCTGCACCCACTATTGCTTGCTGACGCTGCATAAAGCCCTGCACGATCGTGAGCACACTGTACAGTCCGAGCACAATCGCAAGTGACGTGACAAGCGGCAATCCTTTAAGCGGTTCAAATAGTTGCGCAAATGGCAAAGAGCCTGTACTGCCGCCAAACACACCGATCAGACTAAGCAGCGGAATCAGCATATAGAGCGTAATCATATCGAGCACACTAATGAGCAGCATCAGCAACACATATCCATATAAACGTTTGCCTGCATACTGGCGCAGCTCATTTACATAATTGCGGACGATGTTCATTGCTCCACCTCCCGCTGTAATGCTGTACGTCGCTGTGTGCGTCGATACAGTAACAGGAATGGATGCAGTGGATAATATAGAAAATAGAGCCTTTTCGGCAATGGTAATGTTTGCATATCCCAATCATCCGGTCCCAGCTTGCGTACCCAAAACAACGCCTTTTGCCCCGGCTTTTTGAGTGCATACTGATAAGAACGATAGGGCTTTGCCAGCGCTTCGCTTTCAGGCTCCGGGCATAAATTGACCCGATTCGTAATAAAAGGAAGCACACGTACCGTTAGCTCGCGCGCATGGGCACGTTCGGTCCAGTACATCATGTCTGTCTGGATGGGCGTACCGAGCCAATTGGCGCTTAACAGCAGCGCCTGACCGACAATATGCTCACAGCGATATTGCTGCGATAACTTCCGCAATAGTGACCAGTCCAAACGGTGTTGCACGAGCCGGTCGATATCAACGAGCCAGCGCAAACGGAACCAGGCATGACGCGCCCCATGTACAGCCAGATAGATGAGCAAATCTTCCATCCCCAGCATAGGTACATCTGTACCGCCAAAAGCAAGCGTTTGTCGCCGACTCCATAGCTCTTCAAAGCCCTGTTCTTTGCCAGCATCCCCATTCAGCCGCCAGTGTAGTTCAATCTCTACACCGGTGCGTTCATCGGTATACGATTCATGATTGTATCGCCAGCGCCAGTTTTCCGTTGTACGTGGTACAGATTGCGTTTTAATATAACCCATCTCCAGCAGCAGTTCTTCGGCTTGCTGTGCCTGCTCCATCGGTACGAGCACATCCAGGTCTTTAGAGGTGCGGCGCGATAGATCGCCATACAGTAACTGTGCCAGCACCGGGCCTTTGAGCTGTAACGCACGAATGCCGCGTTCGTTCAACACGGCGCTCAAACGCTGCATCTGTCCGCTCAGCTGAAGCATCGTGAACGCATTACGATTATACTTTTGCATTAGCCACTGCTTCACCTGTTCCGGCAGCTGCGGATGCTGTGCACACTGCGCTTGAATCGTCGGGTATACACGATGATGATGCGCTAGCGCGACAAATTCTTTCCAGTCGAGCGACGATGCTGGGCTAGGACTCGAAACGGCTTCTGCTGGCAAAGGTAAAGCAGAGTCGGACTGGAGCAGCTCTAACAGCAGTGCCAGCTCAGCAGGATACATATGCGGTTCAAGGCTCTTTTGCTTGTTCATGGCGTACTCCTTTAATAGGGTGGTGGTTTGTGACACCACTTCCGGTAAGGAATAAGGGAACGTCCTCCGGTGGAGTCCAGGAATCTACGGATTAGGAATATATGTAGATTCCTGGACTCCAAAGCAGTAAGATATTTTGCTTCGCAAAAATCACTTGTCATTGAACCCCGTGTTAGGAAATCGCTAACACTGTAAGCAGTAAGATATTTTGCTTCCGCAAAAATCACTTTTCATTGGACCTCGTGTTAGGAAATCGCTAACACTGTAAGCAGTAAGATATTTTGCTTCGCAAAAATCACTTGTCATTGGACCTCGTGTTAGGAAATCGCTAACACTGTAAGTCGTCCTTTCCCCTTATTTCCTTCCCTCCGTTCAGTACGTATCGCAACCCGTGGAGGGGAAGCAGCATCAAAACCCTAATAGCTAAAAGCTAAAAACTTTAACTATTAAATCTTAAATTTCAATCTTAATCTTAAAATCAAAACTCCATCTCAACAGCCTAAAACCCCTTCGCAAATTGACCGACTACGGTGTATTGTTCCAGTTCTTTAGCGCCTGTTAAATAAAAACGGCCGCTGCGTAGCCAGGCATGGGCGGCGGTTTTGCCTTGTTCGTCGCGGCGCATGCCAAGATAAAGTGTACTGGGTAAGTGGCGGCGATTGAGCATTCGGCGTGCGGCGAATGCCATTACGAGGCATTCCGCTTCCCACGGAACGTGAGGACTGACCAGATGTAATGCGCGCGAGATTTGTACAGTCTGGCGGTGGTGTTCGCGCTCGCTTTCATACGATGTTTCCTTCATATACTCACCAAGTGATGGTGATACACGGGCAAAAGGGAGCTGTTTGAGCACACGTCCCCATGCGAGCGCAATCAGCGCTTCGACCATCAGCCGCCGCATATCGGCAGGGTAGCTGCGTAGTTTGCCAAGTTTATCGAGACGAAGTGCCTTGATCATCGACTTCGACCAGCCCTTCGCTCAGCATCTGACCCATAAATGTCGACACCTGCTGCTTGCATACTTCTGGTGAGACTTCGTATTCTTCCAGTAAACGTGCTACGATCTCATCCACAGTGGATGATTGAGCGCTCAGATCCCAGATACGTCCGCCGATCGTACCGAGGTTGTAGTATTTACCAGATTGCACATCCAGCATGACCTTTTCTCCATTCATATCACTGGCGATATAATTTTTGTTCTGGATAAATTTTTGTTGATCCAGTCCAGCCATATTTGTCATCATATATTCCCCTCTCACTCTGTAAAATTAGTGCCCGTTTACTGGCAGATCGTCTGTTTACGATTATGAGTTATTCCCTACAGGCTTCATCCTCTCCCTCTGTTCCTTATATCGTCGTAGTCATCAGCCTATCGCTTCTGATCCGAGCTTATTTAGTCGATTCAGATCGTGGTCGATGCTTTCATTACCATGTACGCTGTCTTGTGGAGTTTTCTACACTTCAACGCTACGGGATTTGCCATCATGCCCTTTCCAGCGTATTCATCCCTTACATACACATACCATCATTCCCATTCCTGCATTCACGCTTCACTTCGAATCAGCTGTATAACACGCTCTACAATATCCGGCGCGGTAAATGCTGTCGTTGAGCGGTGAATCTGATACGTCGCAAGCTCGCCTGCCAGCGCAGCTACCATCGCGAAATGCTGTTGCTTCAGATCAAGCCGCGGAATGATCGCACTCCGATACGTATGCGCCAGTAAAATATGCAGGCGTTCCAGACGCTCCAGCTTGTGGATCGATGCATACGGTTCTGGTGTTTTGACTAATTCAAATACACCTGCCAGCGGAATCGGCTCGTTATGGAAACGATCACCAACTGGAATAGCAAATTTATCATATTCATCGTGCAATGCTGAATATCCACTAGAAGACTGTCCAAAATGGTCCAGACTTTCCTGCCATAGCTTTTGCTGCGGATAGGAGGGATACACAAACGGCACGCCATTTTCGTAGCTAATTGCAATTACATCATCACTAATGAGTGAATATCCAGCTTGAAGGAAGCTCGCTGCCAGTGTCGACTTGCCCGCACCGGACTGTCCCACAAAAGCATACGCACGTCCATCAATCGATAGTGCACTACCATGCAGCGGAAATAAACCACGCTGCATTAACAACACACCCATACATGTACCGAGTACAAATAAACGGATTTTTTCTTTGCTCACTCCAGGGAGTGGATCAATCGTAATCGTTGAACCATTTTGAATGCAAAAGGTCGCTGTGTCCGGCATACGGAATACAAAACCTTCTGCTTGATTGCTAAAATTCGTATCTCGCGCACCGACAATTTCATCCAAATGCGACAAAATGGCAAAACGAACGGTAACATCGATGCCTTTACTGCCATGAGATACAGGCTGCAATTCAGGCAACGGAAGCTCACTTTGAATCTTTAAACCAAATGCTTCATATATAGTTTGTTGAATCGTATTCATCATCTGGGCCTCCCAGCATGTTTGTGCGCTTTGCGCCAACATATAATGTAGTGCAAGCCGATTTTAGACCATCGCATCTTATCTCTCCTAAGATACGTTGTAGCCTGGCACACACGATGGTTGCTATAGCTGATTGATGAAGAAAATGGGCCCTTATACCTGTTAAACGCATAAGGGCCATCTTCATTTTCAGCACATACATTGGTCCAGGGATAAGTATGCAAAATGTTCAGCACCTGTACTCATAATGTCGCTCTTGCCCTCGCATGAAGCATGATGCCCTCAGCTGGCAACAACTTTTTGGAATCAAAGACGATCAGCTTGGGTTGTACAGATCCGCATCGTCGTAAGTTACCCAGTCAATCGCTTTCCAGCCTTTACCTGCTGCTGTTTCGTTCATGTCCAGCACTTCCATCACTGGCGTGTGCCATTGCATTTTTTCGTTCGTCACTATCGATTCCTCCCTACTCTGTTCCATTATTTAGGTATAGTGTGGTCGATCAGCTCGGATTATACAGATCCGCGTCGTCGTATGTCACCCAGTCAATAACTCTCCAACCTTTGCCTGCCATTGTTTCATGTACATCCAAAACTTCTAACGTTGGAGCCTGCCATTGCATCTTTTCATTATTCATGCGTTTGCCTCCTCAAATTTGGATATAAACAACGAGCGACTACCCCTTATTCCGTGCATCAGCTTGGATTGTACAGGTCAGCATCATCGTAAGTAACCCAGTCGATTACTTTCCAGCCTTTACCCGCCATCGTGTCATTAACTTCCAGAACTTCAAGTTCCGGAGTGCTCCACTCCATTTTGGTCATTATTTGTTTTCACCTCCTTTATAGAGTATACGTTTGGTTCAGCATAGTTCTGGTCCAGCTTCGTTTCATCCAGTATGCTCACAATCAAGCTAATCCGCGGATAAAACGCCCGACGATCAGGCTACGCATGAGCAGCCTTGTCGATGGATTAAATGCCGCCTCAGCATCCGGCGCATCGCCTACTTCGTGTAATGCACTCAGTATATTGTCCGTATTGACCCACTGCGCCACCGAAGCATCCCGGCATAGGTCGCGAATTTCATCAGTAAAGGCACCCCATTGCGGACGCATCCGCAGTACCCAATCCGCTGGCTGTAAGCCGCGTACTTTCTGGTTCAGACGAATCTTATCCGGTAATTGCCCTGCTGTAGCGCGGCGAATGAGCGCCCGATCCATTCCATTTTGCACATACTGGTGAAACGGTACGGACAGACAAAACTTAACGATACGCGGATCATTCGTCGGATCGCGTTCCCATACGCCATAGCCCATCGATATTTTCGCTGTTACCGCGCCGTCCTTGTTGGCAACGGCAAGATTGGCGAACTTGCTATTACGAACTTCCTCGTCGGTCATCGTATCGCTACCGATCAGGTCAAGTTCAGCCTGACGTACCCGTTCTGCCATACCGGTTCGTGCAGCTAGCTCTGGATTGATCCAGCGCAGTGCATCCGGTCGTCCTAAATCCGGGCCACTGCGTACCAGAATTGGAAAAGCGGACTGTCCAATTTGCTGGACGAGCTTTTTGCGCCGGATACCAGCATTGCGGCTGTACAGCTTTAATTCCTGATACAGACGCATCCATTGAAATTTGCGTAGCATTTGCCCGTAATACTCAATCGCTGGTCCCCAGGAGATGGTAAAGTTGCCCCGTGCTCCTGTCAGCAGTACACCGGCTCCACGCTGCTGTGCCTGCTCGAAAATACCGCGAATCCAAAACGAATTTTCAAAATACTTGTACGGCATTTCCATCAGTGACAGCCAGTGATCCACTTCGCTGAACGGACTACGATCGGCAAAATCCATATAATGATCATGCACTTCATTAATGCGGCGCACATGCCGTACCGTTTCCTCGATATAAGGTCGCTCATTCGCCATCACACGCGATGAAGTCCAATCTTTAAAGCCCGGAATCGGCACAAAGCTGTACGTGTAAAGCGGTTTATTTTGCTGAGACAGAATCGGTGCGGCATAGCTAACTACGCTGCCTGAATCGAGTCCACCGCTCAGTGTAGCGGCCACGCCATGCCGTGTACGTACTTTAGAGCGCACCACCCGAGAAAATAAGTCGCGGAATGCTTCCTCATATTCACCATCTGAGCGCAGCTGTAGCGGACCATCTGGCAACAGATTGCCGTACTGTTCCACCCGACAACGACCGGAAGCAACGGTAATTTTATGGGCTGGCGGCAACTGGCGAATCTCTTCATATACGGTGGCATGAATATCGGTCGATTCCTCCATTGCCACCGTAGTTAGAAATTCCGCCATCCACGGTGTGGACAGCTTACGATTGATTTTGCCTGTATGCAGCAAAGCTTCCATCGTACTGGCAAAATAAAACTGATGTGGCGTATGCGCATAATACAATGTGCGGTTGCCTGACCAGTCCCGTGCTCCAAAAAGCCGCTCCTGTTTGCCATCCCAGATCATAAAAGCAAAATCGCCATTTAATCGCGCTGGCATCTGCTCGCCCCATTTGGTATAGGCGTGAATGAGCAGCAGCATATCCGGCAATTCGGGTTGCAGTCGTAAATCCAGCTGCTCCAGCAGTTCCTCCCGATTGTCCAAAATGACATCACCGGTAATCGCCAGTCCGCGCAGAGAATCATAATAAGGCATTTGCTGACCGACCGCTTCCGGTGTCACCCACTGATCATGACAACCTAGCCAGACGCGATGTTGCTGCCATATACCCGAATGATCTTTAGGATAATGTGCCATTGGCTCCATCATATGCTGTCCAACCTGTTCCAGTGCTTCGGATGACCATTGTTTACTGTAATCCCATACTCCAGCTGCTGTGCTCATTCGCTCCACTCCTTTCCTGAGGCTATTGGTGTCTGACATCGTAAGCGAAATGTACGATCAAGATGTATATAAGATCAAACTGTGCAATCAAGATGTACGATGTAAATAAGATGTAATAAGAACAATATTTCAAATAATAAGAAAACGATTCGTTTCCTTTCACACGACTAATGGCAATTAGACCGCCGTCAGCGCTATTCCATGTGATGGGATATACAATTATGTATCGATTAACGTGTGTGCCATTCATTCAAAGGATGACGGTGTAACAACTGAGCGGCCTCTGCTCGCAACTGGTTGCTGCGCTCGCGTAGCCGTTCAATCTGAGTGGCATATTGACGTGTACGTTCACTGTAATGGTGTACAAATGTGTTCAGCTCCATCAGTTCCGCAATCTTCACGGGCTGTGTCGGCTGCTCGCTCTCGGAAGCAGTAAGCTCTGTTGCTGTACAAAAATCATTTTCTATTGCACCCCGTGTTAGAAGAGCGCTAACACTGTGATCTGTAACATATTTTGCTTCGCAAAAATCCCTTTTCATTGCACCTCGTGTTAGAAAATCGCTAACACTGTGATCTGTAACATATTTTGCTTCGCAAAAATCCCTTTTCATTGCACCCCGTGTTAGAGGATCGCTAACACTGTGAAAAGTCGTATTATAGTTATGATCATGATCGTTTACAAGTTGAGTAAGTGCCTTAATCTTTTTTTCACAATAGATCACCATTGCACCTCCAATCGATAGAGTTGTGCCGAAACGACAAACGGTCGGCTGATCATATACAAATGTGGAACTACGGCTTTGCGAGTATAAACATTCATGTATGACCAAAGAACTTATCGATTCTATCGGATCATCCGCATGTTCATAGGGAACGTTATCGCAGAAACAGTTTAATCAATGAACCATATGCTAACCTTTCTGCTCTGTTACCTTTACCCAAATGTTATTCGTTTTGAATAACTTCTTGTCTGTTGAAGCTATTATATACTCTAAACGAATAATTTACATGATAAATTTTCCATTTTATGCGATTCTGGCGATTTTTTTTAAAAGCGGTAATCCCTTGTGCTGCAAGGCTTGACAAGGATTCTTATCTTGATTTTATGTCGCTATAAGTATATGCAATGTGCAAACCCCTGCTATGACTGGCTTTTATCGAATCATTAGTTAAACAAGTAAATACCCATAATAACCAAAACTGACTTTGTGAGTTAACTAAAAAGAAAGCGATTAAAAATATTACAATTAGGTTACAAAACCTTTCCTTTTGTCATTTAATAAGATATTTATACCATTAAGGGAATGTATGTTCCTATTTAATTATTTTTATGTATCGCTAATGAGAGGTAGAATGTAACTGTAATGGAGCGGATTTTATGCTTTTTGTGGATAAGAGGATATACATAAAGTGGATTAGAACGAAGTCGTTTGCTGCACATAAAAGGTTACATTTACGCTTTTACGTTTACTTCTAATCCCGTCTAAAGTCCTGGTAGTTCGTGATTCTCATAGCCTAATTGGTATTATGCCGTCGCAGGCAACAATGGTTGATGCTATCGCTCGTCATACATCATAAAGAGCCGACCTGCGCAGCTTCTTATTAGATGCTTGCAGTTCGGCTCCTGGTAGATGGGATGGCATGTACTCATATTGAACGGTTTTCAGACCATCCTGTACGATTGAAGATGACCTGCATTGAAGATGATCCTTATTACAGATGACTGTCTATGTGTAATGTGATCACGATAGATGATCAACTGTCTTCAGCTTAAGGCACCATTTGTCCGCGGGCGCTTGTATACAGCAGATACCACTCGTCACGTGTCATTTGTTCTGCCTGACGTTCGGCATCCTGACAGGCTTTAATTCGTGTCGGGTTGGTCGTGCCTACAATCGGTTGGATCAGAGCAGGATGACGCATCAGCCAGCCTAGCACGATCGCTTCGGCTGTTGTTTCTTTTTCATCAGCGAGACGTTGTACAAGGGCTGCGGTTTTGCGAATATGTTCGGGTTCCTTCTTCACCTCGCGACCGGAAAATTTGCCCTGTGCGAGCGGACCCCATGCTTGCAACTGGATATCGCGTGTACGGCAATATTCCATCAAGCCCGAACCAAAGTTCACGCTTGTACCTGCATGTTGGTTCACATGAATGTCTTGATCAACAAAGTGCAGATGTCCGAGACTCATTTCCAACTGATTCACGGCAAAGGAATCCGGAATCGCCTGCTGCAAAAACTCAATTTGCGGCGCGCTCATATTGGAGACACCCACATAGCGAATTTTGCCTGCTGCCTTTAATTGAGCAAGCGCTTCCGCTACTTCGTCTGGCTCTACAAGCGGATCGGGACGATGAAGCAGCAGTACATCCAGATAGTCGATACCGAGACGTTCCAGACTGGCATCTACCGAGGTAACGATATGCTCACGGGAGAAGTTGAATCGTCCAGGCCATGTGTCATCCTGCAATTGAATACCGCATTTGGACTGAATGACAATCTGCTCACGCAGCTCTGGTCTTGCCTGTAAAATACGGCCGAATACTTGCTCTGCCTTACCACGCGTATAAATGTCCGCATGATCAAACATCGTCATTCCGATCTCCAGAGCAGCATCTACCGCAGCCTCTGCTTCTTTCACATGCTCGTCTGTAAATGGCTGACTATCCCAGCTTCCTCCAAACGGCATACATCCGAGTGCAAGGCGGCTTGCCTGAACCCCGCGCTTTACAAGTGGCATTACTTTGCTCATCCTCTATATCCTCCTGTCGCTATATGCTTGCTGATCGTTATGCCTTACTATGTTCTCACATTCAACCTATCCATGACAATAGAGCAAGCAACTACAATTGGCATGCCGTACATAAAAAAAGGAACTGTCTCGAGGGACAGTTCCTTCATATCGTTTACATGCAAACCTATGTGATAGGATATCGACCACTTCGGCAAAAAATGAGGACGGACTACCCACAGTAAAGGTCGTCTCCTAGTTTCTATACGTGGTACACATCTTCTCACAGATGCTGCTCTTTGGCACTCAGTACAGCTCCAACTCACTAATACTAACCTGCGCTGGACCTGTATTGCGGCTAATGATCAGCTTATACGTTTTATAAGCTCTATCGTTATCAACAGCATAGGTTTTGGTCACACCTGAATCCCAATGGATTGAGGATGGCACTTCATGTACGACCTGACTCCATTGTTCACCATCGTTGGAGCCGACTAGCGTCCACGATATCGGAGCACTTTGTGGACTTGCCGCTGTAATGGAATAGCCTTTGATCACTGTTGGTTGGTCAAATGTATACGATAGCGATACATCAACATAGTTTTGCGAATCAGACGTCCAATAGCTATCTGCTGCTACCGAATGATCAAATGCTTTCCAGGCTGTATCTGCATTTTCCGAAGCAGTCGCGGTTCCGTTGGAGGACATGCCTGTTGGCGGTACCAGATTGTAATTGTTCTGATATTGCTTCAACTCCAGATCGTTGACCGCTACCCATTCACCGCCGTTATTGCTCGAAATGAACAGCGCGTATCCGCTATAAGCCACATCATTATCGATATCAAATGTTCTTCGCTCGCCTGGCTGCCAGTCTGTCTGTGTAGACTGCTCATCGATCTCTAACCACCGGTTACCAAGCTTACCTGCAAATACCCAATCCTGCGGCGCATCAGCTGCATCGTATGTATTTGCCTGCACCGTGTACTGTGTGATCACTTTTTTGTCATTGAATTCATAGCCAATTTGTGCAAGTGATCCATCTGCCGCTGCACGCCAGTAACTGTCCGTTATTGCCGTATCATCAAATGCCCGCCACGCCTCATGTCCTGCCTCTTCCCCACTTGCAGTCGCTGCGCCGTTGCTGCCTGTGTCGGAAGTTAACTGTGGAACGACATCCTGACTATACGAAAGTGCTGCTGCCGTCCCTGCGTGATAGCATGTACCTGCCAGTAAAATGCCTGCGATCCATAATCCCTTTTGTTTACTCCATAATTTCATGTACCTAATCTCTCCTTTATATTCAATCAAACATCCGAACTAGCAATTCGGAAATGGTTAAACTGGATTAAATTTTCCATGACGGTTTAATAACCATTTAATTCCTAATTGACTCATTTTATTACATACTTAGTAAGCAGTTTTTTATTTTTTTAAATGGATGGGCTATAATTTCAAAATGAGTCTGCCCGAAACGACGATGACGATTCATCGAAATTTCGGGCTGGTGGGATCAATTCTATGTATGCCTACATTTTAGCGGCTACATGTCCGCTTGGAATGATTCGAATTGCTTATTTATTCTTTTTGTCCAATTACTCCCTCCATCTCTGGTTTTTAGGACAACACATCGGTTTTGCGAAACCGATCAACACGCTTCAATCGCGAATTTCGAGCAATTACGACGCCGTCACGTATTCGATTCACCGATCCTTTCATGTCTGCGTAACAAAATGCGTACAAAAAAGGACGATTTCAGTAAATGAAATCGTCCTTTTCGCTATTATTATATCCAGTTTCGCAACTGCGAAATGTATAGCTCACCCTATTTACGCTCGATTGTAATTTCTCCATACGATGCATTCACCGTAGAACCGAGTAGGCTTGCACCGGCACGTAATGGTACATAGGTCGTACCTTTCACTTGAATTACATTTGCTGGCAGCATACGAGCTTTGCCATCTACGGTTGCTTTTTTGGAGTTCACGTTTAGCTCCACTACCGCTCCACTAATATCGTCAGTCAGACGAATTTGTTTGCTAGCCGCATTCCATTCCATTTTCGCATCCAGCGCGCTTGCCAGATCCTTCACCGAAATGTACGTCATTTTGTTGCGAGTAATCGTTTCGTAATCAGAATACTCACCGACATAAACGGTTTTTTTCGTCGCACCTGACATTTTCATCAGCTGATAGACCGGAGAATTCGATTCAAAGTTACGCAGTACCGTACCTGCTGTCGTGCTATCGTTGACGTTCAAGAGGCCGCCGCTTCCATCGACCGGATCAGCAACGACATTGCCGTTCACATTCCAGGACTCGCTCTCTGAATGAAGATTAAACGCAGAGTACGAAGATTCCGCAGGCAAGGCAATCGTTACATCCATCATTTGCTTGCGTGCATACATATCTTTGTCAAAATACACATCGGTGACGACACGGGTGTTTGGACCGAAGATCGTTTGTACGGATTGATCCGCTTTAAATTCTTCGAAGTTTTGATCATAATCTTTGAGCAAATCCGTCAACGCCTCGCTAATGGACTTATAGCCTTCATTGACGAAATTATCGCGGCTACCAAAGAAACTATCAAGTTCTTCCTGTGATGAACCGGTAAATAGCGGTGCATAATAATCATAAAATGCACCAAGCAATTCTTTCATACCTTGTTCGTCAGCAGCAATACTGGTCAGGAATGGCTTCACCAGTTGCAGTAGTTCCTGTCCATCTAGCTCGATATGCAGACGAGTCATATCCATCGTTTCGCCACCATATACAGCTGTGCTCACGGTATCGGCAGAGATGTTCGCTGCATTGGGCAGATGAGTGAACAGGAATGAAGCGACTGCCTTAGCAAATTCCTTTTGTTGACCTTGCAATACTTGCAAATTGAAGCCGGAATCAAGCCCTACAGCCTCTCCATATGCTTCATAAGATATGTAAATCGGCTTTTTGGCACCTTCCAGATCGATCGTAATCCCGCCCTGATTCATATACACATGGAACGGCAGACGTTGGCCGCTGTATTCAACAGCTCCAACCAGTGACAGCTCATTCGCACTCTGCATTTTGGCGCTATCGATCACCAGTTTGCTGGAGTTCAGCATCGTAGCAATCATGCGATCTTCGGCACTTGCTGATTCAGAAGGTGTCAGGCTCAAACTTAATGTCTGGTTGGATTCGAGCGACTGTACCTCCAGATTGCGAATCAGTGCATTTTTCACATCCAGATTGCCTACTGCTTGACAGCCGGACAGTACAACAAGCAGTAAAACAAGCGGAAGTGCGATCCACAATTTCCTTTTCATTGATATTGTTCCCCTTTCTGTATCGGACTTCGCCTTCATTATCCCAGTTTACGTACAGTTTGTAAAATGAACAAATACCTATAATAATCCGCTTTCAGGCGGGCTATGTTACAATGGAAGCACTTGTTTTACAATCTAAGTACGAACGCCTAGTTCTGGAGGACATTTAAATATGATTAAAAATGAGAAAATCAAAGCATCTGAAGTATATGTGACCGGGATAGAGGGCGAAGATTTAGGCATCATGCCCACCGCCGAAGCACTCAAGCTTGCCAAACAGCTTAAAGTCGATCTCGTATGTACTTCATTATTAAGCAGCCCACCGCCATGTCAACTGATTGGTGCTGGCGCAGCACGTCAAAAGCAGCAACAGGACGCCAAACGCGATCGCCCAGCCAAACTTAAGGAAATCCGGCTCACCGCATCCATTGAAGATCATGACTATGAAACCAAACAACAACAGGCACGCCGGTTGCTGCAATCCGGTCATGCTGTGATGCTCGTCGTAAAAACGGGCAATACTAAACAATCCACTGCCGCACGCAAGCTGCTGGAAGATTTGCTGCGTGACCTCAAAGCCGATGGACGTCCAACGACCGGCATTCAAGTCAGTGGGAAGCAGTCAATGGTACAGCTTGATCCGCTAAATTAAGCCTGCTGTACAGTGTGGAAATGTAAGCTGTACTCCAATGATCAGCAATGTAGCCCAGTCTATACTCATCTACAATAACACTCTGAAAAGATCTGAGAAGCTCTGAAAGGCTATAAAATAAAGGTTCTGAAACCGGCTGGCTGGATCGCGGATATAATAACCGATTCTCATCATAGAACCATGCCTATGGCGACAGGGTGCATATGGCGATACGATATGCTACAGATAAAACCACCAAAAAAGCCTTTCCTACTATACAGGAAAGGCTTTTTGCTAATTGTGATTATCAGTTTACGTTCTCATTTTATCGTGTTCATTCTCATTTTATCATGTTCATTTGTCTTTTTAGCTCAACATTGGTATTCCACTAGTCTGCACTCTATCGTTTCACATTTTATCATCATGCATTTCACGATCAGCGATACATCATCAATTTCATCATTTGCTTCAACATCCTGTCCGCTCGTCAGCAATGATCATCATTAGAATAGTCATTGTCTGGCAGAAAAAACGTCTGGTTACGCCGATGAGCAATCTCTTCATTCGATGCCAACTCTACACATGTGCCTGGCGGATGCATGCCTGTTTGTCGTACCGCGCCTAGCTTTAATACAAAGCGGAAGCTGGACCCTTCATTGACTACACTCGTCACATCGATACTGCCATCCATCAGCTCAACGAGCTTTTTACAAATCGACAGGCCCAGTCCGGTTCCACCATATTTGCGATTTAACGCTGGATGCAATTGTGAAAATGGCTGGAACAGCAAATGCTGCTGCTCTGCGGCAATCCCAATTCCAGTATCCGACACATTGAACTCCAACCACGTCTCTCCACCATTGGACGCTTGCCCTTCCTCACGCAATAATGAGCGAACCGTCATATGAATCTGTCCCTCATCGGTGAATTTGACGGCATTGCCAACGAGATGAGTCAAAATTTGCCGAATCCGCAGTTCATCTCCATACAGCAGTTGCGGCACATCCGGCTCAATCGCTACCGTTAATGCATTGCCTTTTTCAGAAGCGCTTAGTAAAAATAGCTCAGCAATATGATCAAATAGATCCACAATCGAGAACGTCTGCGGCTCCAGCACAAGCATCCCGGATTCCACTTTGCTAAAGTCCAAAATTTCATTGAGCAGATTCAATAGGGCTTCACTGCTATTGAGCAAAATGTCCAGATAATTACGCTGCTGTTCATCCAGCATCGTCTCGGCGAGTAGCCCCGCCATGCCCATAATGCCATTCATCGGCGTGCGTAACTCATGACTCATCACCGACATAAATTCGGATTTGGCGCGGTCTGCGCGCTCTGCCGACTCCTTCGCACGTAGCACTTCTTTTTCATTCGTAATATCGCGGAATACGATAACCGTTCCCCGACGTTCACCTTGCTCATATACGGGAGTAACGCGATACGCCGCAAGAAAGCTGGAACCATCGTTTTTCCAAAAAATGGTCTCTTCTTCGCGATGTGGGGTTGCCTGACGAATCGCCTGAATGATCGCAGACTGTTCATGCAGCTCATCAAAATTATAAAACCCATGTTGCCAGCCGGATTCATTTTCGTTATGGCTATTCGTGATCGCAGGTTTCATATTCAGTCCTAACATCTCAGCTCCGGCACGATTGATAAAAATACCGCGTCCATCTTCGTCCACACTGAAAATACCCTCGGATACCGAATCCAAAATGAGTGCTCGTTCATTGCCCAGCTTTTCAATCAAGCTAATATAGCGCTTCAGCTCCGTCGTCTCTGTCACGATACTGTACAGTCCGATCACTTCAGTATCCGACATAATCGGCACATTGATCACATCGGCGCTAAATAGGGAATCATCCCGGCGTCGTATATTCAGCTCATAGATTTGCGGAACGCCCTGTCTGGCAAGTCTGGCATGATGGCGAATCTTGGGCATCTCCTCTTCCATAAGAAAAGAATACACTTTCGTTCCGATCAGCTCATGCCGGGAATAGCCAGTCAACTCCTCCAGACTACTATTTACCGATAAGAAATGGCCTTCCAGATCGATCGCACATACGCCGGACGGATTATTTTCAAACAACGAACGGTAACGATACTCACTATCTCGAAGCACAGTCTCCAAATATTTGCGCTCCGTAATATCACGCGATACCGCCATAAACGTATACCGATTCTCATATTCGTTATACGTATATCGGCTAAGAGTCTCCAACCAGATGTAACGACCGCTTTGATGACGACAACGGAAAATGAGCATATCGTGATGGTTATGCTCCCTGGAACGTACATTTTCAACATACTGTTGTAGCTTATGCCGATCTTCTGGATGCGCCAGTTCAAAGCACGAACGTCCGATTAGCTGCTCCGGCTCATAGCCAAGCAATGTTTTGCATGCAGGCGAAGCGAATAGGAACGTACAGTCTGCATCATCCACATGACGCGAGATCAAATCCAGTGAATTGTCGGTAATTAAACGGTAATTGTATTCGCTACGACGTAGCTGCTCGCTAACACTATATTGACGGGTCATATCCTGTACCACACCGATCATCTGCATCGGCTTACCGGTGTCTGGATCACAGATCGTTTCCCAGTGCGTTTGTACCGTCTTCTCTGTACCATCTGGAATAATGATTCGATACGTGTTCACACCACCCTCGCCCAGTTCAAGCGAACGCTCCATACATTCAGCGACATAGTCCATATCGTCCGGATGGATAGTGGATAGATACGAATCCGGTGTATGTTCAAGTGATTTCATTGCATAACCGAAAATGCGCAATACATCGCGTGAAAAATGAATTTCTCCTTTGACCATATCCCAGTTCCAGGCTCCAATCCCTGCTAATCGGTGAGCACGGGAAATAATATCCTCCTGCGATTTGCGCTTGGTCACGTCTTGAATGACACTCATAATGTTTTTTAATTTCCCGTGTTCATCATGCATTTCTTGAATAAACGCTTCAATCCAGCGTTCTTCTCCATTTTTATGACGAACACGGCGAATAATGCTAGTCCGATCCTGATGCATCCAGACAGGCATATAATCGCCCTGCGTATCCACGCAAAATTCGCTGTAATGAGCATGAATCAGCTCTTGAGGCTCATAGCCGAGCATTTGTTTAATAGATGGCGATGCATATTCAAGATATCCATCAGGTGTGCTGAGCGCGACGGCACTTGTCGCATTGCGTGTCACAAGTGTGCGAAGATCTTCCTCGTGATGCTCCTTAATCTCGCTCGCATACACAATAATATATTGTAGCGGTTCAGCCGGATGCTCCGGGTAAAAGGAAGACTGTAGCGTTAACCAGATTGGACGATGATCACCGCGGATAATCCGATGATCCAGCTCCTGACTACTGTGATGCTTCTGCCAGAATTGGACAAGTTGATGTTGTTCCAGCACATGGCGCAATTGCTCTTCCTCATACGCTAACAAATAACAAAAAGCCGGGTTTACGTATTGACACGCTCCCTCCGGCGAAAAAATGGCAATTCCACCGGGCGCGTGCTGATATACATGCAACAGTAAAGCCATATCAGGTACAAGCCCTTTATTCACAATTCCATCCTCCCATATGATGCACACTTCTTTAAACTTGGAACTTTCACCATAATATAGCCTATTTCCAAGCATGTTAAACGGTTTGACTACGTATATTTCGTGAACGGGAAGATTGTTGCTGATCAGCGATCAACGAATAGCTTTTATATCCTATTATACAGAAGCTTTGATTCGAGCATACGAATGAATGTAAAATCGTATACGCATGCTCATTATATCGGTTATAGCTAGTAGTGTTCTTAGCTAAAGGAATGTTTTATTTCAGCGCCTTTAGAGTATGACTACTGTAACTCATTACGATCAAATACGATATGTTTTATCGTATGGGCAGAAGAACGATACGTATACACATCTCAGAAATATTGTAGTTGTACACGTACTATTTCAGAAATATTGTAATTGTACATGCACCATTCATAGTTAGAAGTAAATACGACTCCACATCAAAAAGGACAGCCACCTATTGCTCGTGACTGTCCTTTTACTCGCAACATCCTCGGATACAGATGATGCAACTATCTTCTTTAATAAAATGCTACTTTATACAATAATCTTCATTTAAGCATCGATATTGTTATTGTCCTCATCCTCATCATGGATGCTGACCATTATTAATTATATTAGGATCGATAAGTATACTAGCATCAATAAGTATAATAAGATCGATCACTTCACAAATAAATGATGTGTACACCGCTCAATCATACTTTATTGCTATGAAGCCCTGCCTTCCATGCAATCTCATCTACAATGTCCGCTGTCGGCGATACCTGTCCAAATTCATAAGCAACGACCGTTAACGTCATGCGCTGAATATCGTCTGCCGTCACCGCACCCCAGCCCATATCCGGATAATCCATCGCTGCATTTGCATCGCTGAGGAAAATAATTTTATATTCGCGATGCGCGCCATCACGAACAGTCGTTTCACAACATACATTCGTAACCGTACCACAAATGATGATCGTCCCAATATCATGCTTACGCAAAATCGTATCCAGATCGGTATCGTGAAAGCCACTGTAAAATAATTTATCTACAATAATATCGCCCGGTTCTGGTGCCAATTCATCGATAATTTCCACTCCCGGTGTGCCGCGCTTCAGAATTTCATTTACATTCGGATACATATCGAGCATCCGTCCTGTATCACTGCCATCACCACGTACAATATGACGTAAGTAAATGACCGGCATGCCTGCTGCACGCGCTACAGCTGTTAGTTGTTGAATCGGCTCAATGATTTCTTTGGTGCGCGGCACATACAGCGCACCATCTGGCTTGCAAAATACGTGCTGCATATCGACGACGATCACAGCGGTGCGCTCTGGCTGAATATCCCATTTGATTTTATTTTTCATTCTTATCCTCCTCTTTGGTCGCGATGCTTGTGCTGATGGCTAGCCTATCTTGAGGTCTGCTTTGTTGAGGGTAGTTATCTAGCATGTGTACGCAGCCTGTTTTACTATGCATACACGACTACCGCTTCCATGTATACGAGCCTACGTACACGTCCTGGTTTAACGTATTTGCTCATCAAACTTGATTGCGCATATGGATCGCATATATGGATTACAATACTGATTGCATATTACAAATAATCGTCTAACCATAGTTATAAGACTTCTGTCGTTGTCACTTCAGGCAATAAAGGCTCACGCTGGGCACGCCGCTCCAACGATGGACGCAGCCACATATTCACTATCGTATTCAAGCCGATCAGCAGCACGACACCAACGAGCATCGGTTGAGTGACCACACTTTGAATCGCTAGCGGTAGCTTCGCGGTCAGCTCTGCTGGCAAATACATCGTACCTAGCGAAATAATGAACGAAGCGCCTGCTACGACCAGATTCAATTCATCCCACACAACTTTGCTGACCATCTGTACACCGCTAATCGCAATAATGCCAAACAAAATTGTAGATGCTGCTGACAGCACCGGGCCAGGCAAAGAGGCAATAAACATGCCTACTTTTGGAATCAAACCGAGTACAATCGCCAGTATACCTGCGGTCATCGTTACGTAGCGACTACCGATACCGGATACACGCACGATTCCGATATTTTCTGGATAGGAGGTAGTGCCCAATCCGCCGAAAATTGCACCGAGTGTACAACCGAGAAATTCACCGAATAGTCCACGGTTGACGCGATCATTGCTCAGCTTCTGTTTGCCCCATTTGGTCAGCAGTGTATACATACCTACCGCTTCTGCCGAAGCCTGCAAAAAGGCTAGCAGCATCAAAATGACAATCGGGATCGATACGCCAAATCCGAACGGAAACAAGCTCGGCAGACTAAACCAGCTTGCAGACGAGACAGCTGAGAAATCGGTCGTACCAAAGATGGAATAAAAAACAGTTCCGACCAGGATGCCCCATAATAATGCACCACGCCGTAAAATCGTACCACCGCCAACGACCATACATACCAGTACACAGAGCACCGTCACCAGTGAAGCGATAAAATTAATGCCGATGTCTGCACTACCAAACCAATTTTTAAGCCCGATACTTGCCAGTTGCGCACCAATAATAATGAGCAGCGTACCGTACACAATCGGCGGTGAAATAAATTTATTCACATAGCCGATCAGACCGAAACGACGAATCGGGATCGCCAGCAACATGAAGATCACGCCGGCAACAGCCATCGATCCAAATGCGGTTCCGAGTCCTACGCTGGCACCTGCTGACAATACAGCTACAAAAAAGGCGGCGGTCGGTCCCTGCACAACAGGTAGTTTTAACATACGACCGGACTGCAATACCGTGACCAGACCTGTCGTTAAAAAGCACGCTTGAATCATATAGCCGATCACACTGGAATCAAGCTTGAGCGCCTGACCGATCAATACCGGAAACAGGAAAATGCCTGTTAAAGCTAGTAAATGTTGCAATCCATACGTCATATTCGCGCCTACAGACAGCTTCTCTTCAATGCCTACCGTTAACACTTGCTCTTCCCCATGTGTATCTTGCATATGATCCACTCCTATCGATTATTCATACACCGTGCTTATGAGCTGAAATGAAGTCAGCATATCATCTGATGTTTGTTTATACAGATATGGCTGTCTTCCAGCATAGTTCCCCTGTATGATTTCTACAGCACTGCGATTAAAACTAAATTGCGATGGAGTGCTGTATTACGATTGAATACCGCGACGACTGGTGACTGCATCTATATTTTGAAGCGTGTAATGCTTGGCAGCATCACCATTCTGTGCCTCAATCGCTGTATATATCGCCTCATGGTAAACGGTATTATCCTCATAGCTTTGCGTATCCAGAATAAGCTGACTGAGCAATTCACGTAATCCTTCTGCAATCACGCTATACATAGCGGTAAATACATCATTATGACATGATTCGACAATCGCAATATGAAAAGCGATGTCCGATGCCACATATTCAGCGTATCGGCCTGTATCCAAATATTCATTGCGTTGATCAAGCAAGCTGCGCATACGGTGCAGATCAGCTTCGGTACGGCGGATGGCTGCCAGTCCAACTGCTTCACATTCCAGCATACGTCTTACTTCCAGCACCTGCTCCAAATTGGGCGGGATCAGTGTCGCCTTCACCGCTTCAAGTCCTGCCGACGACTTCTTAATGTACGTTCCATCCCCTTGACGAACTTCTAAAAATCCAGCATGCATCAGAATTTTGACCGCTTCTCGTACGGTAGAGCGACCGACCGCTAACAGCCGCATTAACTCCGGCTCAGCAGGAAGCTTTGCTCCAGGCTCGTATTGTCCTGACTGAATGAGCGCCATCAATTGATCCAGCACTTCATCGACTAGCTTGCGTCGTTGTACTGCTTTTAATCCAGTCTGTGTAGAAATGAACAGCACTCCCTTCTATCTGTATGTTATCTTTTATAACTCAGGTAAAAGAAACATCTGATGTTTGATTCGTTATATCGCACATTATAGGAGCTGTATTGTGTGAAAACAAGCGTTATTTTTCTTTATTGTTATATTAATTAACACAAATTATAAACAAAATGCGCTCTATTTCTTATTTTATGGCAATTTATCTATCTTTATTTTATTAAAAAAGCTGTTTTTATATTATGCGTGTTAAATTAAGTTACACATTAACATTTCTACTCCATTCCTTTTCTGCTTCTTCCTTCCATTTACTATTATCCTGTAGCGTGAAAACGAAGTTATGTACAAATTTCATCTATTGTCAGCTTTGCCAATTGACGAAACCTGCGGGAATTGTCAAAATATTATACTAAGACACATCAAAGCAAATATGGAGTCAGCTCTATCATTTGCTGCAAAGGGAGCTGAAGGCATGACTGTTAAAATCAAAGACGTTGCCCGCCGGGCAGGTGTATCCGTGACCAGTGTCTCTCGTGTTCTAAACGGTGAGAAATATGTAAGCGAAGACATTTTAAACCGTGTGAATCAGGCGATTGAAGAACTCAATTATTCGCCAAGCTATATTGCGCGCAGTTTAAAAAAGCAAAAGACGAATACGATCGGCGTCATTGTACCGGATCTAACGTCTAACTTTTACTCGACTATTTTGAGCAGTATTGAAGAAACCGCCAGTAAATATGGCTATAATTTGATCGTCTGTAATATCGCTGAGAATCTGAGTAAAGAGCTGAAATATTTGCATATTTTTCAGGAGATGCGGGTGGAAGGCATTATCATTATGCACGAGAAGACGAATGAGGAGATCGTGAACTTTATCCGTAATGCGACGATGCCCATTCTGTTCTCCAGTGTGCAATCACCAGATGCGGACTTCATCTCTGTGCTTATTGATGACTATCAGGCAGCCTATGATGCAACCGAATACCTGATCCGCTCCGGTCATACAGCGATCTCTTATCTGGGTGGTGATCTGGAAGATGTCACATCCGGGCAAAATCGTTACAATGGATTTCGCGATGCACTGAGCAAGCATCATATTACGATTCCCGAAGAGTATGTGAAATTTGGCGATTATAAGCTTCCGAGCGGACACCGCTTGATGGGCGAATTACTCGCTTTAGCACAGCCTCCAACCGTAGTGTTTGCCGCGAGTGATGATATGGCTGTAGGTGCATTGAACTGTGTGCTTGATCAGGGGTTTCGCGTGCCGGAGGATGTATCGATTATGGGCTTTGATGGCAGTACCATTACCGATATTGTGCGTCCTTCAATCACCTCCATGCAGCAGCCGATCTATGAAATGGGTCAGGTATCGCTTGAAAATCTGCATCGACTCATTATTCGTGATAAACATCGTCCGCAAGCCGACATTATGCTTCAACATCAACTGGTTGAACGCGAAAGCTGCAAAACGATGCATCCTTCCAACTCACGGTAACGCATAACGAAGTAAAGCTTTGTCAGCATGAGGTATGTTGCTTTGCAAATCACTTTTTCATTAAAACCCATGTTAAGAGAGCACAAATACTAGAGCACCAGCAAAGCATTAGCGATTAAAGGACAGAGCGGATACGAAAATAGGATTCGATAAAAAATGGATGCAAAGTCGATTGATCTGTCGATCATTTTATGGTTTTATCCAGCGTAACTTCCGATACAACAACTCAGCCCGGCTCATCTACTCGGCTCATCTATAAATATAGCTTAACTGGAGTACGCGGCTACACCGCCTGGAACGGAGTATCGCTAAACCAGCTAAACTACGCACATCAAGGAAGTTAGCCTGTTTGATGTATTTAGAATGAGTGCCTTTGAACGTTATGTTTGCCCTCAATCATTGTGTTTACCTTCGATGATAATATTTGTATTTGTGACTACTCTGGATCGGCACCACTACCAGTACAAGCACAATCGCTGCCTGGCAAATAAATTGATGAGCAACAGCTATAATTTATGTTTACGCTTTCATAAAAATATGGTATCGTTACCATACAGACTCAACGTACCTTCTTCTTCAATTGGCAGGCGGCTCATTCAGCTGCTTGCTCCATTTCAAAATAGAATGAGCAAAATGAAAAGTTTTACTTGTCAATTCCAAAATGTACGTAATATAATGTCTCATAAGAACAGAAATTGTCGAATCCGCCTTCCTTAATTGCCTACGTTAAAGTCACTTATTATCACATCATATGGATTTTTCAATCTAAAACTATCGTATTTTCCCAAAACCTAATTAATCACGTAATTTTATTTAACATCGCTTTATCCATGTTGGAATATCGATGTACAGCTATATTTGACTCATCCTATTAGCTCATTCATTTCATTCAGCTATCCATTCACTTATGGTTTCACTTGCGTACACCGAGTTTGCTTCCTACTCGCCTATCATCAGCGTCTGGTCGATATGACTACGGTATATGCTCCTTATATAACGCCTGATCCGAAACTGACATCTATATGCTTCCTATTCTTCTCTTAAGTGTGCATATGGTATCGATTCCAGATAAAGGATCATGCAGATCATATCGATCAGAATTGTTCTACAATCCTCATCTTCAACAACCAGGTTTGAACACGCAACCGTCTGTTTTATCCGTAGGAATCATCTAGCTTCATGCCAGTTAAATCGTATGGAACTACATCTGGTATCGATACCAGACACAAGGGGGAATGTTTGCTTGAATCACGTATCTGTCGCAGGAATCACACTATCGCCGCTAATTATCGGTACCGGGGACTTGTCTCGTATGAATGGGACATGGGCACTTGATGAGTTTGTCGAAGCAGGCGGAACAACAATTGATATGGCCTATCAGTACACAAACAGCGAAGAAATTATCGGTCGTTGGATGCAGGAGAAAGGGAATCGAAGCGAGCTTGTGTTGCTTAGCAAATGCGCGCACCCACTTAAAGGTGATCCTACTCCGCGCGTCACACCGGAAGCGATCACACATGATTTGCTTATTAGTCTGGAGCGTCTAAATACGGATTATATCGATCTGTATGCACTACATCGTGATAATGAAGCCGTACCGGTTGAAGCACTGATCGACACATTAAATGAACATCTGGCTGCCGGTCGCATTCGTGCACTGGGCGCCTCGAACTGGAGCTGGCAACGTATTCAAGCAGCAAATGATTACGCCGCAGCCAATAGTTTACAAGGCTTCAGCTTCAACAGCCCGAACTTATCGCTTGCAGTAGCATTGGAAGCACGCTGGCCTGGCTGTGTATCTGCGGATGCCGCAACCGTGCAGTGGCATGAAGCAAACCGGATGCCGCTATTATCATGGTCGGCACAGGCAGGCGGATTTTTCTCCGGCGCATTTTCACCGGAGGATACGTCAAATGAAGAAATGGTACGTGTGTATTATAGCGAACCGAACTGGGAACGTTATCGCCGTGCGGTGCAGCTTGCCGAAGAAAAAGGCGTATCGCCAACACAGATTGCACTTTATTTTGTCCTTCACCGCCCCTTCCCGACCGCAGCGATTATTGGACCACGTACAAGCGATGAGCTAGCTCAGTCGTTTGCCGTACTGGATATTACAATTTCCGATCACGACCTGCAATGGTTGAATCTTGAAAGGGAGGAACGAGCATGATCGAACATAAACTGGCCGCACAACTATTTACCGTCCGGAATGAACTCAAACAGGACTATATCTATACACTGCGCGAACTAGGCAAAATGGGCTGGCAGGCTGTTCAAATCGACGGTCTACATGGCAATGATCCGGTTGAGATTGCCGCTGTCGTGAAGGAACTAGGCATGAAAACCGCTGGGATGCATGTCGGTCTGGAACGGATGCGTAACGATTTGGACAATGTACTGCGTGAAGCCGATCTGTTCGGTACACCGGATATCATTTGCCACTCCTTACCGGATGAACACAAAAATGCCGCTGGATATGAATTTGTGAGACAGGAATTGCGTAACGTATCCGCTATCGTCTCCCCTCGTGGCTATCGTGTTGGCTTCCACAATCACGATTGGGAATTTCATACGATGATGGGTGAGCAATATGCGCTCCAATATTTACTCGATTACGATGAGCAGACTCCGGTTTACGCTGAAATCGATACGTACTGGGTGAAAAAAGGCGGTCATGATCCACTATCAGTCATTAGTCAGTATGCTGGACGGATGCCCATCTTGCATTTCAAAGATATGACCGATGATGGACGCGAATACTTTGCCGAAGTTGGCAGCGGAACGATTGATTTTATGCCGATCATTCAATGGGGCGAAGCGAACGGTGTTGAATTTTATGCGGTAGAACAGGATTACTGCCCAGGCTCACCGATGGACAGTCTCGAAAAGAGTCTTCGTTATCTGCAAGGGCTAGTTGCACAGCCGGGTTAAGTTCCCCGGCTGCTCGCTTCCCTTTCCAACTATAATACGGCAGTCCTTTCGGACTACAGTATGGACAATTGTTTATGAGTCGGGTAACATCCAGTTCCCGCACCTTTGAAATGAGAAAGGAGTCATGCTATGCAAGCCGAACTGGATTCGATGTCCAAAAGAAAGAGTAAGGCCAAAAAGGCCGCTTCAGCGGGGTTATGGAAAACGATCGTTGCTAACCGCTATCTGTATCTGATGCTTCTGCCGTGTTTAATTTTCTTCGCGATTTTCTCGTATTTGCCGATGGCTGGACTGGTGATGGCGTTTAAAGAGTTCCGTTTTAACGGCGGGATGTTCGGAGGCCCGTGGGTAGGGATGCGTTACTTTAAGCTTTTCTTCTCCTATCCAGATGCAGCACAATTGATCGCCAACACGTTCATTGTCGGCTTTTTGAAAATTATCGTCTACTTCCCGTTCCCGATCCTGCTGGCGCTTATGCTGAACGAGCTGCGCACCAAATGGTTCAAATCGATGACACAGACGATCTCGTACTTGCCTTATTTCCTCTCCTGGGTAGTCGTCGCTGCTTTCACAACGAAGGTACTTGCACCGGATGACGGTATTTTCAACCAGTTCGTTGCCGCTCTTGGCGGTGATGGCAGTACATTTTATATGATGGATGGTCATTATTTCTATTCGATTATGTTCCTCACGTATGTATGGAAAAATATCGGCTGGGGTTCGATTATCTATCTCGCATCGATGGCAAGTATTGATCCGACGCTTTATGAAGCCGCCGAGATGGACGGTGCCAGCAAATGGCGCAAAATCTGGCATATTACATTGCCTTCGATCCGCCCAACGATTGCGATTCTGTTCATTCTCGATATCGGCAGCTTGCTCACAACCGGTTATGAGCAAAACTGGCTGCTGCGTACCGCAGGCAACTCCGACTTCTCTGACATTCTGGACACCTACGTGCTGCGTGTCGGTATGATGCAAGGTCAGTACGGTTATGGTGCTGCTGTCGGTCTGCTGCAAGGTCTGGTCGGTCTGATTCTCGTGATCGTGACCAACTATCTGGTCAAACGCTTTAGTAAAAACGAGTCTAGTCTCTGGTAGTATACGGCTCTATCGTCATGACGGAGCACAACTAAACATGAGCCGCAAGCTGTCGGTTGTCCACCAGGTAGCTATAAATAGTAGCTCCTATCGCGCAGAAGTTCCGTTTTCAAACCGGATACATGCCATTCGCTTATCCGTTTGCTTTCAATAATTCATTTGGGGTGATTTCATTGAAAAAGATTACGCGTCGCCTGTCCTTTACGCTTGCCCTTATGTTGATGATGGTAACGATCCTGTCCGCCTGTTCGTCCGATAAAGATGAAGCGGCTAGCACTGTCGCTGCGGACGGTCGCAAATCCGGTGAAAATGGCTTTATCGCTAACCGTGATGTGACCGGTCGTATTTTCCTCGAAGGTGATGGCGCACAATTGCCGGACGATCAGGTGAACAATCCGGTTGCTCAGAAAATTAAAGAAAAAACCGGTATGACGATGAACTGGCAATCCAGCGGTGCTGCGGACGGTTTGCAAGAGCTGACGGTTGCACTTGCTACAGGCGATCTGCCTGATGTGATCGAAGCGTATCTAGATCATGGCGGTCGTCCAGAAATGCCTGTTCTGCTCAAAGCAGCACGTGAAGGCATGTTCACCGATTTGCGTCCATATCTGGAAAATACAAAAGTGCTGAAAAACTATCTCGATCCAGACTTCCTGCCGCGTGATACACGCGAGAACATTATGTTCCGTCCGGACTTCGAAGGTAAAGTATATTTCATCCACATGAATATCCCTGCTAAAAATACAACCGATGCTGACCGTATTCACTACCGTGGCGGCATGTGGATTCGCGCCGACATTGCCAAAGCGCTGAATGTTGATCCAACTTCCATCAAAACACAGGATGATCTGTTCAACCTGGCGATGAAGATTAAAGAAGGCAATTTCAAAGACAATAATGGTAAACCCATCACCGTTATCGGCCCTCGTAAATGGGGCGGTCAAGTCGTAAGCAGCCTGTTCAAAAACTATGACTTCGGTAACGGCACCCAGTTCGATGTACTGGATGGCAAAGTCAAACACGTTGCTGAAACCGACTACGCGCTGAAAAGTATCGATTTTGTCCAAAAGCTGCTCAAAGCGGGTCTGCTTGATAAAGAAGCATTTAACATGGACGGCGTTCGTGCAGAAGAAGCGTACAACAACGGCTCGTATGCGATCTCTCCTTATATGAACATCGCACCAGACTCGCTGACGATGTTTGAAAAAACAAAATATTTGCCAATGGATCAAATGTACAACTACAAAGGCGAAGATGCGATCTACGAAAAAGCGAAATCCGGTAGTCAGGTGTGGGCGATTCCGGCAACGACCAAAAATCCGGAGCAAATCGTACAGTTTGCTGACTATCTGGCAAGCAAAGAAGGTAAAGCACTGTGGAACTACGGTATTGAAGGTGAAGACTACAAGATCAACGATAAAGGCCAGTATATTTTCACAGACAAAGTATTGTCGATCTTGAACAACAGCCCGCAGGATGAGCGTAATACGATCCCTTACTTCTGGGGCAGCCTGCTCGGCAAAACCGATGTGAACAACAATAAAGACTTTGGCGAATTGATTCGTGGTGCCAATTCCCAGCCGGATCGTTACAAACTGTATTTCGAGCTGATGAACTATGGCAATCCGAAATACAAATACTGGGATGGTTACACGGCTGCTTCCTACCTGTCTGAAGTACCAGACATCGAAGCTTCGCTGAAACCGGTGCTTGATTCGTATAAAGACGTGCTCGTACAAGCATTCTTTGCTAAAGATATGACCGAAGCGACGAAGATTTTGGACGACTACCGTGCTCAGCTGAAAGCGGCTGGCGTGGAGCAATACGAGCAATATCTGCAACAGAAATACGACAAAGACCCTAGCTCGGTAGTGTTCTACATCGACGCATTCTTCTGATCGATAGATTCATAATGGATTGGATTCACATTTTCATCCCTTCTGTAGTCGGGGCGAGCGAAGCTTGCTCCGGCATACGGACAGGAAACGGAGGTTATACGGATGGATCAACACGCTGTAGGCAAAACGCCTCTTAATGAACGCATCGCAACGATCGTCAACTACATCCTGCTTGCATCATTATCGCTCATTATTTTGCTGCCGCTGGTCAATATTTTAGCGTTATCATTCAATGATGGTAAAGATGCTTCACTTGGCGGAATCGCTTTCTGGCCGCGTATATTTAGCGTCTCCAACTATATCGAAGTGTTCAAAAATCCAGCCGTTATTAACGGATTGGAAGTGACGCTGTTCCGCACGATTGTCGGTACGGCGGTCAGTGTACTGCTGACGGCAATGGCTGCCTTTGCACTGAAAAACCGCAATCTGCCCGGTGTGGGCATTGCGAGTATGTTTATCGTATTCACGATGCTGTTCAACGGCGGGATCATTCCTTTCTTCATGGTGCTGAAAATGTTCCACCTGAACAATACGATCTGGGTGTATATCGTTCCGACATTGTACAGCGCATGGAATCTCATTCTCGTCCGCACGTTTTTCCAATCGATCGATCCGAGTATGGAAGAATCCGCGAAGATTGATGGTGCGCATGACTTCCAGGTACTGTTCCGCATCTATTTTCCACTTAGTATGCCGGTATTGTCAGTGATCTGTCTGTTCAATGGTGTTATGCACTGGAATGACTGGTTCTCCGGCGCCTTTTATGTAACCGATGAGAAGCTACGTCCATTGCAAACGGTATTACAGCAAATGCTAACCGCTGCCGAAGCGATGCGTAAAAATCTATCGATGAACGCGATGATGAGTGCATCAAGCACGGTAACGAGCGAATCGATGAAGATGGCGATGGTTATTATCTCGATCGTGCCGATTGCAAGCGTATATCCGTTTATTCAGAAATATTTTGTACAGGGCATTATGGTCGGTTCAGTAAAAGGCTGATTCCTGTCCAAATTTAAGCACGTCATGCCTTTAACTTAAGTGGGGGATGTTCATTGGATAACAAACAATATGATGTCGTCTCCATCGGTGATGCCAATATCGATTTGATTGTGGCGGGAAGCGACCATTTACCTGAACCGGGACAAGAAGTATTCGTTAGCAATATGCTTGTGCATATCGGCGGCGGCGCTGCATTATTTTCAATGGCGCTTGCCAAGCTTGGTCTTAAAGTTGCCTTTAATGGTGTGCTGGGACAGGACTATTATGGACAGTTCATTCTGGACGAGTTCAGTGAGCTGAATATCGATACGACTTATATCCGGCAGAGCAAGCATAACAATACAGGGATTTCGATTGCGATCAATCCTGAGCATGATCGCTCCTTTATTACGTATATGGGTTCTAATGCCGAAGTTCGGATGGAAGACTTGCACGAAAATAGTATGAAATACGGTCGTCATGTGCATATGACCGGCTATCAGGGTAGCCGCAATCATGACGCCTATATGGCGATGATCCACAAAATCAAAAGCTTTGGTACGACAATTTCATTTGATGTTGGCTGGGACGATAGCGGCGAATGGTACAGTGGCATTTTGGAAGTGATGCGCGAAGTGGATGTATTTTTCCTGAATGAGATCGAGGCGCTTCACTATTCCCGTCACTCGGATATCCGGCAAGCGATCGCACTCATGTCGCAACATGCCTCACATCTTGTCGTAAAAATGGGCGCTCGTGGTGCCGTATCGATCCAGAACGATCAGCAGACGTATCGTTCCGCCTATACCGTAACCGCGGTCGATACAACTGGAGCGGGCGACAGCTTTAACGCAGGCTATATGTACGGCGTATTAACCGGCAAAGCGGCTGGCGAATGTTTGCAATACGGCAATGCATGTGGTGCATTATCCGTATCTGCCTATGGCGGCAATACTGGAATTCCCGATCAAGCAGGCGTAGAAGCCTTTATTCAAAGTCATTCCACACAAGTCGTCGACGACTGGGAAGTTATTGCCTGATGACAGAGGAGGAGCTTCATGTTTTTTACAGAGGAGAAATTAAAAAAGCGGCTGGAACAGCTCGGCCCGCTACGTTACCGGGACACATTCCCGGTAGCGGAATACGAAGCACTGGAAGACGCTGCTGGCCATAATGGCATCTATCCGCAACAGAAACAAGCCGAAAGCTCCGGCGCTGCGTATACAATGAAAAATGGAGAAACGTGGACAGGCAGAGATCGCTACTTGTGGCTCTCTGCCTCTGTCTCTATTCCGGCACAATGGGCGGATCGCACTGTGGTCGGCTTATTTGACTTTGGCACGACCGAGGAAGGCAATAATGTCGGCTTTGAAGCGCTCGCTTATTGGAATGAGCATCCGTATCAAGGCGTGGACAGCAATCATATCGAGATGATTTTGCCCGTCGCTTACACCGGTGAAGCGAAGCTCGATTTCCGTCTCTGGTCAGGTTTGGAAGGCGGCGGCCCGCCGCGCCCAGCGACACATACGATTCGTGATTCACGGATCGGCTGGCTCCATCATGCTACTGATCGACTTTACTATACGTCCAAAGCGATCTTGCAAACGATCGCTATTTTACCGGAATCGGCGTATGAGAAGTCGCTGCTCACCAAGTTACTGAATCAGTCGTTATTAAAGCTGGACTGGTCGGTTCCTGGCTCAGACGCTTTTTATGCTTCGGTACAGGAAGCCGATCAGTATCTGGATGCTGAACTGGAAAAAATCAAGCAGGATCATCCCGTGCTCGTGACGACTGTTGGACATACGCATATCGATGTCGCCTGGCTATGGCGACTGAAGCATACTCGCGAAAAGGCGGCACGCTCCTTCTCTACGGTGCTGCGTCTGATGGAGCATGATCCCGAATATATTTTCCTGCAAACTCAGCCACAATTGTATGACTATATTAAAAATGACTATCCTGAACTGTACGAACGGATCAAAGAGCGGATTGCGGAAGGTCGCTGGGAAGCGGGCGGCGGCATGTGGGTCGAAGCGGATTGCAATCTGACTTCCGGCGAATCGCTCGTGCGCCAATTCCTGCTCGGTACACGCTTTTTCAAACAGGAGTTTGGCATCGTCAGCAGCTATTTATGGTTGCCCGATGTGTTCGGCTATAGCTGGGCATTGCCGCAAATTTTACGCAAATCAGGCTTTGATACGTTTATGACGACGAAGATTAGCTGGAATCAGGTGAACCGGATGCCACGCGACACGTTCCGCTGGCGTGGGATGGATGGCTCCGAGGTGCTGACGCATTTTATTACGACACCGGATGACTGGGAAGGCGGTAACGCCTTCTATTATACGTACAACGGCCATGTGAAGGCAGATACGGTACAGGGCGTATGGAACAGCTATCAGGATAAGGAAGCGAACCAAAATATGCTGATCGCTTACGGTTTTGGCGATGGCGGCGGTGGGGTGACGCGCGAAATGCTGGAGCTGCGTCGTCAACTGGATCGCATTCCAGGTATTCCAGCGGTGAAAAGCGGACGGGCAGATGATTATTTTGCCCGACTTCAAAACACGTTCATGCAAACTGACAGTTATGTACACACATGGGATGGCGAATTGTATCTGGAATATCACCGTGGTACGTACACCAGTCAGGCCTATAATAAGCTGTTGAATCGCCGACTGGAACTGCTGTATCGCGAAACCGAGTGGCTACACGCCCTACGCGCAGCAGCGACGGGCAAGTGGTCAGCTTATCCAGCACAAGCGCTGGAAGAAGGCTGGAAAATTATTTTACGCAATCAGTTCCATGATATTATTCCCGGCTCGTCGATTGCTGAGGTATATGAGGATAGTACGATTGAATATGCGGAAGCCGAACAGATTGGACGACATGCATGGGCAACGGCAACTGGCACAGCATTGCCAATCGCTGCCTTGTCTGCCTCCCTTCGCTCGGAAGAAACTGAACGGGCAATCGAAACGAAGCCGATTATACATGCAGCAGCATCTATTGCTGGTCATGCTCAAAGCGATACCGATCATAACGAGCAGGATATCGCGGCGACAGGTCTTGCTGGGCAACAAGAGTCATCCCTATTTGCTAATATCGCTAATGAGCATGGAACTGGAACTGCTGATGTTGAGGCTGATACCCATGCTGGTCAAGCCACATCCGGCGAACTTGCTGTATTGAACAGCTCTTCCTGGTCACTTGATCCACTGGTACATGTCCCATTCAACCAGTGTGGACAGGAGCACTATCTCTGGAGTGACAGCACCGGTCAGCCATTGTCCGCACAGCAAACGACAGACGGCTGGCTTGTACAGGCGACTGCGGTTCCTTCTCTTGGTTGGAGCACGATTCAATATGCGACAGCGCTAACCGAAACAATGACAGCTACGAATGGCACGGCTAGTTCGGCTAGTTCGACTGGTACAACCGTTACGGTTACCGCTGAGGCAGCTATCGATGCGCGAACAGCCGATGTCTTTTTCCGTTATGAAGATGGTACATTGATTACGCCTCATTATGAACTGGAATGGAATGCTAACGGACAGCTTACTCGTATTACCGATCGGCAATATGATCGCGAGGTGCTTGCTACAGGTGAACGTGGCAATGTGCTGCAATTGTTTGAAGATAAGCCGATGAATTTTGACGCATGGGATATTGATATTTTCTATCAGGAGCGTATGGATGAGATTACAGCGCTGAGCAGTGTGCGACTGATTGAATCCGGCCCACTGCGTGCCATTGTAGAATTTGGATGGAGCTATGGCGATACCTGTATCGTACAGCAGTTGATCGTGTATACGACGAGCCGCCGGATTGATTTTGTAACCGATGTCGATTGGAAAGAACGTCAGAAGCTGCTCAAAGTTGCCTTCCCGGTACAGATTCGCACAACCGAGGCAACGTATGATATTCAATTCGGTAATGTGAAGCGTCCGACACACTGGAATACGAGCTGGGATTGGGCGCGCTTTGAGAGCGTAGGCCATCAGTGGGCAGATCTGTCGGAACGCAACTATGGTGTCAGTCTGCTAAACGATTGTAAATATGGCTATGATATTAAAGACCATATCATGCGTCTGTCCCTACTCAAATCAGCGATCCATCCTGACCCGATGGCTGATTATGGACAGCATCACTTTACGTATTCGCTTTATCCACATGGTGGAGATTGGCTGGATGGCGGCACGGTACAGGAAGCCTGGCAGCTGAATGCACCAGCGGTGACGATTCCAGCAGGCTCATTAGCAAAAGCAGCATTTGCCAATGTCGATGTACAGTCAGCATCCACTTCTATTACAACTGAGCCAATCGCTATCATTGATCAGACTGCTAGCACCGATCCGACGTACAACGATACTCGTACTTTGATACATGAAGATCATGCGTCTATCCAGAAGCAGGCTTCGACCTATAAACCAACTTCAAATCTAACTTCAGATATAACATCAAATCTAATCCACACCGACTTCTCTCTGTTCCGCTTCTCAGCCAATCATGTGATTGCCGATGCGATCAAAAAAGCGGAGGATTCGGATGCGATCATTTTGCGCATTCATGAATATGGTGGTATGCGTACACCGTTAACGATTGATAGTGATCTGAATATCGTGTCGTGGCAGGAATGTAATCTGATGGAAGAGCCGATCGGTGACATCCATCAGGGCGATATCGAGCTGACGATCACTCCGTATGAGCTACGTACATTCCTGATTACGGTACAGGAGGTATGACATCGTGACATTACTCAACACACCGCTTACTCTTACTCCAGCGATGGAACAATACGTACAGGGGATTGAACAACAGCTTGCACATCTGCCGGACGTGCAAACGATGTTTCGTGGCTGTTATGCAAGTACGTATGAAACGACGATCCGCGTAATGGAAGACGGAAGCTCTTTCATCATTACCGGAGATATTCCAGCGATGTGGCTACGGGACTCAGCAGCGCAGGTGCGGCATTATTTGCCGCTCGCTGCTGAGGATAACGAGCTTGGAGAACGTATTGCAGGACTGATTCGCAGACAGCTATTTTGCATCGGTCTGGACCCGTATGCAAATGCATTTAATCATGAACCGAATGATGCGCGTTACGACGATGATCTGACCGAGCTAACGCCGTGGATCTGGGAACGCAAATATGAGATCGATTCGCTCTGTTATCCGATCCAGTTAAGCTATTTATTTTGGCGGCAGACCGGACGTACCGATTTGTTCGATGTTCATTTTTACAATACGATGCACCGCATTATCGATCTATGGATATGCGAGCAGCGACATGATGAACGTTCGCCATATCGCTTTATGCGCGAGCATTGTCCACCATCCGATACATTACGCAATGATGGACGCGGTATGCCTACTTCCTATACAGGCATGACCTGGTCTGGCTTCCGTCCGAGTGATGATGCCTGTACATTTGGTTATTTGATTCCGTCCAATATGTTTGCTGTCGTCGTACTTGGCTATATGGCTGAGATTGCACGTGAAATTTACAAGGATGAACGCCTGATCTTGCGCGCTAACAAGCTGCGTGAAGAGATTGAATTCGGCATTGAGCATTATGGCACCGTACTGCATCCAACATATGGTAAAATCTACGCATACGAAACGGACGGTCAGGGCAATCACCATCTGATGGATGATGCCAATGTACCGAGCCTGCTATCGATTCCCTATCTTGGCTATCGTGGTGCAGATGATCCGATCTATATGAACACACGCCGCTTTATTTTAAGCGAGGATAATCCATATTACTTTTCCGGTACAGCCGCAAGGGGCATCGGCAGTCCCCATACACCATCATCGTATATATGGCATATTGCCCTGTCTATGCAAGGTTTAACGTCAAGCGATCCGAACGAAATGAAACAACTGCTACACTGGCTGTCTACGACACATGACGAGACAGGCTTTATGCATGAAGGCTTTCATAAAGATGATCCTGCGCAATATACAAGACCGTGGTTCGCCTGGTCCAATAGCTTATTCGCCGAGTTCGTCATTCGTTTTGTTGAACTATGCGGCAAGGAGGAATAAACCTACTTATGACCCTTTTCATTCCAAATTATCATCAACAGCTAGATGTGCTGCATGTGAACCGTGAACCTGCGCGCGCCTACTATGTTCCATACGCTGATCAGCAAACGGCACATACGGGACAGCGCAGTCGTTCTCCCTTTTATCGTTCGTTAAATGGCACTTGGCAATTCCGTTATTATGACTCGGTTCGCCAGGTAGAACCGGCATTTTGGCAGGCTGCTGGTGCTGGTGCTGGTGCTGGTGCTGGTGCTGGTGCTGGTGCTGGTGCTGGTGCTGGTGCTGAGAAAATGGTGACACGTTCAGGCGAAGATTGGAATCCCCTAACTGTTCCCTCCTGCTGGCAGCGTAATGGATATGATCAGCAGCATTATACGAATCTGAGCTACCCTTTCCCCTGTGATCCACCACATATTCCTACCCGCAATCCAGCGGGCGCTTATGTGCGTGAATTTCAGCTACCGGATGACTGGCAAGCACGGGAAACGTATGTTGTATTTGAAGGTGTACTATCCTGTGCGTATGTATGGGTAAACGGTACATTTGTTGGCTACAGCCAGGGCAGCCGTGTGCCTGCGGAATTCCGGCTTACTCCTTATTTGAAGCCCGGCACGAACCAGATGGCGGTACTCGTCTTAAAATGGTGCGACGGCTCG